>NZ_JALQDB010000025.1:0-309660 GCF_023631465.1 Caballeronia sp. GAWG1-1 | reverse complement strand
AGAATGAACGGCAGCGACACGAAAAGCAGCAAGCCGCTGATGCGATGCAGGATGGACACCTTCCCGGCGAGCGGCAAACGATACTTCGCGAGTTGACCAAGCCCGATGTTCCGGAACTCGGGCCTTGGTTTTTTTACGGCTTCAGCCATGCTAGACCCCAACTTGTTATTACACCAATCCGCGATTTTAGCGCCTTTTTATTCCGCGCTGCAGCGAAAACCGGCCTAAAACACTCTTCTAAGGCGTGTAAGAAAAGAGTATCCCTTACGTGCTTGCGCGAAACTTACGCACTGCTTGCCACCCTGCATTTCCCGCCTGCTTTCGGCGCTCAACTCAAGTCGTTCTGATAGTAATACCCGGTCGTGACATACCAGCCGCGCCGCACTTCGACCGGCCGGTCGCCATACGTATAGGAGACGCGTTCGACCGACAGCAGCGGAAAGTCCGGTTTCACATCGAGCAGGCGCGCGACCGCTGAGTCAGCGGCGACGGCGCGGATCTTCTCTGTCGCACGAATCATGCGCGTACCGAACTCCGTCTCGAACATCGCGTAGAGCGGACCCTTGTAATCGGCGAGACGCTCGGCGGTCAGGCCGCGAAAGACGGCGCCGGGCAGCCAGATTTCGTCGAAAACGGTCGTCACGCCATCAAACTGCAACAGGCGCTTGATAAGAACGACGGGGTCGGCCGGTTTCAGATCGAGTTGACGCGCGATTTCGGCGGGCGCGCGCAGACGCTTGCATTCGAGCAGGCGGCTGACGTGGGGATGAGCGTCGCCGTCATCGGGCAACAAGCGCAGGAAGCGGAACTGGACGCGGTCTTCATTGTGCGTCGCAACAAACGTGCCCTTGCCTTGGCGGCGCACGAGCAGATTGTCGGCGGCGAGTTCGTCGATGGCCTTGCGGACGGTGCCCTGGCTGACTTTGTAGCGCGCGGCGAGTTCGACCTCGCTCGGGATGATTTCGCCGGGCTTCCATTCACCCGTTTCGAGCCCCTGCGTGATGAGCGATTTGATTTGCTGATATAGCGGACTGAACGTAGGCGACGACGTACTCGCGGCAGCCTCAGCCGCGCTTGCGCTGCCGTTCGGGTTCGTCGTGCTCGCCGGGTTCGAATTCATGCCGCGCATTTCAACACAAAGCCGCGTCGTGCGTCCAGAGCTTTCCCTGAGAATCCTATGTCTTATATAAGACATAAGATAGTGTTGACTTTGCTTGTGACGAACCCTACACTCCTTGTCGAGCAAGGGTTTGCGGGTTGTCGTAACACCGGAAACCGAACTGACCGGCGCGTTTGTCCTGGCGGTTTTCGCCAGATGCCGTCAGTTCTTCGGCCGCGCGACATACCGCCAGGCACGCCCTTTCGCTTTCGCCTTACGCCGATCGACCACTCGATTCGCGCGCCGCTGCCTGCCTATCGCCTCGCAACGTCAAGCGCCGTCTCGTATGGGCGCGTTGCCGTTGGACCCAAGCGAATTTCGCGTCCTTTAAGAAACCTCCCGCAAGCAACTCGCTCGAACGAGAGATTCATGGCATGACAGTCACGCCGCGCCCGTCGGTGCGCCGCTCGCCTTGGCGCCAATACAGGCGCGAAGCCGCATCGGCAGGACATCGGCCGGGCGTTCCCCCGCTTCGCGGGCGGCATGACAGGCATGTCTTTCATCAACGCTTTGCGTAACGCGCATAAAATGGCGCTTTCCCTAGCGTTCCACGCACCGTCCAGGAGAGTTATCAATGGCTAAGTCCGCAAAGCGCGTTGCCGTCACCGGCGCCGCAGGTCAAATCGGCTACTCGCTGCTGTTCCGTATCGCCAATGGCGATCTGCTCGGCAAAGACCAGCCCGTGATTCTTCAGTTGCTCGATTTGCCGCAAGCGCAAGGCGCAGTCAAGGGCGTCGTGATGGAACTGGAAGACTGCGCGTTCCCGCTGCTCGCAGGCGTGGTCGTCACGGACGACCCCAAAGTCGCGTTCAAGGACGCCGACGTCGCGCTGCTGGTCGGTGCGCGTCCGCGCTCGAAAGGCATGGAGCGTAAGGACCTCTTGTCGGCCAACGCCGAAATCTTCACGGTTCAGGGCAAGGCGCTCAACGAAGTCGCAAGCCGCGACGTCAAGGTTCTCGTGGTCGGCAACCCGGCCAACACGAACGCCTATATCGCGATGAAGTCGGCGCCGGATCTGCCGAAGAAGAACTTCACCGCCATGCTGCGCCTGGACCACAACCGCGCGCTGTCGCAACTGGCGGCCAAGTCGGGCAAGCCGGTCGCATCGATCGAAAAACTGGCTGTGTGGGGCAACCACTCGCCGACCATGTACCCCGACTTCCGCTTCGCCACCGCCGCGGGCGACGACCTGACGAAGCTCATCAACGACGATGAATGGAACCGCAACACGTTCATCCCGACGGTCGGCAAGCGCGGTGCGGCGATCATCGAAGCGCGCGGACTGTCGTCGGCGGCATCGGCGGCTAACGCTGCAATCGACCACGTGCGCGACTGGGTGCTCGGCACCAATGGCAAGTGGGTCACCATGGGCATTCCGTCGGACGGCTCGTACGGCATTCCAGAAGACATCATCTACGGTGTGCCCGTCACGTGCGAAAACGGCGAGTACAAACGCGTCGAAGGTCTGGAAATCGACGCGTTCTCGCGCGAAAAAATGGACGGCACGCTGAACGAACTGCTAGAAGAGCGCGACGGCGTGGCGCATTTGCTGGGCAAGTAATTTTAAGTATCGCGGGGAAGCCGGGAGGCTTCCCGCTGGCGCGAATGCATCCGATGCATCGCGCCTGATTCGAACGCGTTTGGAGCTTGCCGTGCTTTCACGGAAGCAGCCCGAGCGCGGCCGAATCAGAAGCATTGAGCAAGATCGACATCCTTTTCCCCCAATTGGACCCGACGCCGACGATGCGCGCTCTCACCCCCGCCGAAGTGCTGTTTGACGGCGAACCGCAGCCTGCTGTCCTGCCGCCCTGCGATCACTACGCGGGCAGCGAAAAGCTGATGAAGAAGTCGCTCGCGTTGCAGGCGCAACTCGGGCCGGTCTTCGACATCACGCTCGATTGCGAGGACGGTGCGGAAGTAGGCCGCGAGGCGGAGCATGCGGAACTCGTCGCGTCGTTCGTCGGCGGCGAGGAAGACCGCTTCGGGCGCGTGGGCGTGCGCATTCACGACTTCAATCACCGCGCGTGGCGCGACGACGTGCGCATCATCCTGCGTCACGCGAGGAAAGCGCCTGCCTTCGTCATGCTGCCGAAAATCCGCAGCGTCTTCGACGCCGCCGAGATGGTGGCTTTCGTCGAGGCATCGCGTTGCGAGTTCGGCATCGAGAAACCGGTGCCTTGTCATCTGCTGATCGAAACACATGGCGCGCTTCGCGAAGCCTTCGAGCTCGCGGCGCTGCCCGGCGTCGAATCGCTGAGCTTCGGTCTGATGGACTTCGTTTCGGCGCACAACGGCGCCATTCCAGATACCGCCATGCGCTCGCCCGGCCAGTTCGAACATCCGCTCGTGCGGCGCGCGAAGCTGGAAATCGCGGCGGCGTGTCACGCACACGGCAAGGTGCCTTCCCACAACGTATCGACGGAAGTGCGCGACATGGGCATCGTGGCGAACGACGCCGGGCGCGCGCGCAACGAGTTCGGCTATACGCGCATGTGGAGCATTCATCCGGAGCAAATACGGCCTGTCGTCGAAGCCTTCTCGCCACGTGCCGATGAAATCGCGCTCGCCGCCGAGATACTGCTTGGCGCACAACGCGCGCAGTGGGGCCCAACGCGTCACCGCGATACCTTGCACGATCGCGCGAGCTATCGCTATTACTGGTCGGTGCTGCGGCGCGCCGAAGCCACCGGCCAGGCAATGCCAAGCGATTACGCGTCGCTCTTCGCCACGCCGGCGCAAGGCGGCAACGCATGACAGAGCATTTGCAGCACGCGCGCGAGCGGTTACGCAGCGCGCGTTTCAAGAAGAAGTAACGCACGCCCTGAGCGTTGAAAGGAGACTTGAAGCAATGAGCGATACCGTATCGACCGACGCACCCGCCGCAGCGGGCGCATTCAAGCCAAAGAAATCCGTCGCGCTTTCGGGCGTGACCGCGGGCAACACCGCGTTGTGCACAGTCGGCAAGACCGGCAACGACCTGCACTATCGCGGCTACGACATTCTCGATGTCGCGACCACCAGCGAGTTCGAGGAGATCGCTTATCTGCTCGTGCATGGCAAGCTGCCGAACGTCGCCGAGTTGAAGGCGTACAAGACAAAACTCAAGGCTTTGCGCGGCTTGCCCGCAAACCTCAAGGCCGCGCTCGAATGGATTCCGGCGTCCGCGCACCCCATGGACGTCATGCGCACCGGCGTATCCATGCTCGGCACCATCCTGCCCGAAAAAGACGATCACAACGTTCCCGGCGCGAAGGATATCGCCGACAAGCTGATGGCCTCGCTCGGTTCGATGCTGCTCTACTGGTATCACTACTCGCACAACGGCAAGCGCATCGAAGTCGAAACTGACGACGACTCCATCGGCGGACACTTTCTGCATTTGCTGCATGGCGTGGAGCCCTCGAAATCGTGGGTCGAAGCCATGCACGTATCGCTCAATCTTTACGCTGAACATGAGTTCAACGCATCCACGTTCACCACTCGCGTGATCGCGGGCACGGGCTCGGACATGTATTCGGCGATCGTGGGTGGCATTGGCGCATTGCGCGGCCCGAAACATGGCGGCGCCAATGAAGTCGCGTTCGAAATTCAATCGCGCTATCAGACGCCCGACGAAGCCGAGTCCGATATTCGCGCACGCGTCGAGAAGAAGGAAGTGGTGATCGGCTTCGGTCATCCGGTCTATACCATCTCCGATCCGCGTAACAAGGTCATCAAGGAAGTCGCGAAGAAGCTCTCGAAGGAAGCGGGCGACAACAAGCTCTTCAGCATCGCCGAACGGCTCGAATCCGTGATGGCCGACGCGAAGAAAATGTTCCCCAACCTCGACTGGTTCAGCGCGGTTTCGTATCACATGATGGGCGTGCCCACGGCCATGTTCACGCCGCTCTTCGTCATCTCGCGCACGGCGGGATGGAGCGCGCACATCATCGAGCAACGCATCGACAACAAAATCATCCGGCCGAGTGCGAACTACACGGGCCCCGATAATTTGAAGTTCACGCCACTAAATAAGCGAAAATAGCGGACTGCGCGATCGAATTTCGCGAGGACGAAATTCACTCCGCGCGGCAACCGTTACCAACCTCCATGTTTTGAAAGGTTTTTCGATGAATAAACTCCTGATCGCTGCAATCGTCGGCACACTGGCTACCACCAGCGTGTTCGTCAGTGCCGACGCCTTCGCCGCGACGACCACCACGGACTCGAAGGCGGCAAAGGCCAAACGCCCGGCTCCGGCACGTCGACTCATCAAGCGCTCACCCAAGGCCGAAGCGGCCGCGGCAGCGAAGACCGACCCGATTCCCGAAGGCGCCGTCAAGTGGACCTGTAAGGAAGGCGCGTCTTTCTATCTGAAAGGCGACATGAAGCGTGACACTATCGTCACCGTGAATTGGGCCAAGAAGGACTACAAGCTGCCCCGTCAGGACACCACGACCGGCGCCGATCGTTTCCACGATGCGGCAACGGGCATGGATCTCGTCGTGATCCCGTCGAAGGCAATGCTGTTCTCCGACAAAGATTCGTCGCGCCTGGCCGACGAGTGCATGACCGCCGAAATGGCTGCGGGCGCAACCGCTCCCACGCAGTCGGAAGCGTTGTTCAAGAAGGCCGAATAACAAAGTCTGCAATCAAACAGGAATCCTCGATGTCCGCACCGATCTCGAACGTCCGGCCAGAGCCGGATCAGGTACTCGTCGACATAGTCGACTACGTTCTCAACTATCGCGTCGAGAGCACGCTTGCGCTGGAAACCGCGCGCAACTGCCTGATCGACACCCTCGGCTGCGGACTCGAAGCCCTCTCGTACCCTGCCTGCACCAAGCTGATGGGACCGATCGTGCCCGGCACGATCGTCCCCAACGGCGCGAAGGTGCCTGGCACCCAGTTTCAGCTCGACCCGGTTCAGGCCGCCTTCAACATCGGCGCCATGATCCGCTGGCTCGACTTCAACGACACATGGCTCGCCGCCGAATGGGGCCATCCGTCGGACAACCTGGGCGGCATTCTCGCCACCGCCGACTGGCTGTCACGTAACGCAATCGCCACCGGCAAGAAGCCGCTTGCCATGAAAGACGTGCTGATCGCCATGGTCAAGGCGCACGAAATTCAAGGCTGTATCGCGCTGGAAAACTCGTTCAACAAGGTCGGGCTCGATCACGTGCTGCTGGTCAAGCTCGCGTCCACGGCGGTCGTCGGTCAGTTGATCGGCCTCTCGCGCGACGAACTCATCAACGCGGTGTCGCTCGCTTTCGTCGATGGTCATTCGCTGCGTACATATCGCCATGCGCCGAACACGGGTTCGCGCAAGTCGTGGGCCGCGGGCGACGCGACCTCGCGCGCCGTGCGTCTCGCGCTGATCGCGAAGACCGGCGAAATGGGCTATCCGTCGGTCTTGACCACGAAGACCTGGGGCTTCTACGACGTGCTCTTCAAGGGCAACGACTTCAAGTTCCAACGCCCGTACGGCTCGTATGTCATGGAGAACGTGCTCTTCAAGATTTCGTTCCCGGCCGAATTCCATTCGCAAACCGCCGTCGAAGCCGCCATGACGCTGCACGGCAAGCTGAAGGAAGCGGGCAAGAGTGTCGAAGATATCGCGAAGATCACCATTCGCACGCACGAAGCGGCTATCCGCATCATCGACAAGAAGGGACCGCTCAACAATCCGGCCGACCGCGATCACTGCATTCAGTACATGATCGCCGTGCCGCTCATCCACGGCCGTCTCACCGCCGCCGATTACGAAGATTCGATCGCGCAGGACCCGCGCATCGACACCTTGCGCGCGAAGATGGAATGCGTGGAAGACCCGCAATACACAACCGATTACCACGACCCTGAGAAGCGCTCGATTGCGAACGCGCTCACCGTCGAGTTCACGGACGGTTCGAAGCTCGATGAAATCGCGGTGGAATATCCGATCGGTCACAAGCGCCGCCGCGAGGACGGCATTCCGCTGCTCGTCGAGAAGTTCAAGACCAATCTCGCGCGCCGGTTCCCGCAAAAACAGCAACAGGCGATCCTCGCGGTATCGCTCGATCAGGCAAAGCTCGAAGCCATGCCGGTCAATGAATACGTCGATTTGTATGTGATCTAGCGCCTGGAGCCGGTGCGCGCGTGCCGGCGCGTCAAACCAGGCACGACCCGGTTTCAGATTCAGGAAACGTTGCATCAAACCCAGATCAGCCCAAGGAAAATAACCATGGCCCACAATCTTCACAATACGCTCAAGGAATTCGACAGTGGTTCCGGCAAAGGCAAGTTCTACTCGCTGCCGCAACTCGGCGAAGCCCTGAAGGTCAAGATCGAACGTCTGCCGGTGTCGATCCGGCTGGTGCTCGAATCCGTGCTGCGCAATTACGACGGCAAGAAGATTTCCGAAGAGCACATCGAACAACTCGTGAACTGGAAACCGACTGCAGCCCGCGTCGATGAAATCCCGTTCGTCGTAGCGCGCGTCGTGCTGCAGGATTTCACCGGCGTGCCCCTGCTCGCCGACATCGCCGCCATGCGCGGTGTGGCCGAACGCGCGGGCAAGGACCCGAAGGCAATCGAGCCGCTCGTGCCGGTGGATCTCGTCGTCGATCACTCGGTGCAGATCGATCACTTCCGCGAGCCGAACGCGCTCGACCTGAACATGAAGCTGGAGTTTCAGCGCAATAACGAGCGCTACCAGTTCATGAAGTGGGGCATGCAGGCGTTCGACACGTTCAAGGTCGTGCCGCCGGGCGTGGGTATCGTCCACCAGGTGAATCTGGAGTATCTCGCACGCGGCGTGCACAAGAAGACCGAAGGCAACGACACGGTCTACTACCCGGACACGCTCGTCGGCACCGACAGCCACACGACGATGATCAACGGCATCGGCGTGGTGGGCTGGGGCGTGGGCGGCATCGAAGCGGAAGCGGGCATGCTCGGCCAGCCGGTGTATTTCCTCACGCCGGATGTTGTCGGCGTCGAGTTGAAGGGCAAGCTGCGCGAAGGCTGCACGGCAACCGACCTCGTCTTGACCATCACGGAAATGCTGCGCAAGGAGAAGGTCGTCGGCAAGTTCGTCGAGTTCTTCGGCGAAGGCACGGCTTCCATCGCGGTGCCGGACCGCGCGACCATCGGCAACATGGCGCCGGAATACGGCGCCACCATGGGCTTCTTCCCGGTCGATGAAAAAACCATCGACTACTTCAAGGGCACGGGCCGTACCGACGCCGAAATCTCCGCCTTCGAAAACTACTTCAGGGCGCAGAAGCTGTGGGGCGTGCCGAAGGCCGGCGACATCGACTTCACGAAGACGCTGACGCTGGATCTGTCCACCGTCGCGCCGTCGCTCGCGGGTCCGAAGCGCCCGCAAGACCGTATCGAAATCGGCAATGTGAAGAGCACGTTCACCGACCTCTTCTCGAAGCCTGTCGGCGAAAACGGCTTTGCCAAGAAGCCCGCCGATCTGACCGCCGACTACAAGACCGCCGATGGCGTCGACGTGAAGAACGGCGACGTGCTGATCGCCGCGATCACGTCGTGCACGAACACGTCGAACCCGAGCGTGCTGCTGGCCGCCGGTCTGCTGGCCAAGAAAGCGGTCGAGGCCGGTCTGACGGTGGCGCCGCATATCAAGACGTCGCTGGCACCGGGATCGCGTATCGTCACCGAATATCTGACGAAGACCGATCTCCTGCAGTATCTGGACAAGCTCGGCTTTACGCTCGCCGCTTACGGTTGCACGACGTGTATCGGCAATGCGGGCGACCTGACGCCGGAGCTGAACGACGCCATCGTGAAGAACGATATCGTCGCGGCCGCCGTCCTGTCGGGCAACCGCAACTTCGAAGCGCGTATTCACCCGAACATCCGCGCCAACTTCCTGGCTTCGCCGCCGCTGGTGGTCGCTTATGCCATCGCGGGCAACATCACGCGCGACCTCATGACCGAGCCGGTCGGCAAGGGCAAGGACGGGCACGACGTGTATCTCGGCGACATCTGGCCGACGAGCGAGGAAGTGCATTCGCTGCTCAAGTACGCGCTCAACGCCGAAGCCTTCCGCGAGAACTACTCGCAGCTTACGAAGGATGGCGACCTGTGGAGCAAGATCGCGGGCGAAACCGGTCAGGTCTATGACTGGCCGAAGTCGACGTATATCGCGGAGCCGCCGTTCTTCGGCCACGACTTCTCGATGACCCCGGCCGACTCGATTCCCGCCGTGAAGGGCGCACGCGCGCTCGGCATCTTCGGCGACTCGGTCACGACCGACCACATCAGCCCGGCAGGTTCCATCAAGGAAACGTCGCCGGCGGGCGTGTGGCTGAAGGCGAACGGCGTGCAGAAGGCCGACTTCAACAGCTACGGCTCGCGTCGCGGCAACCACGACGTGATGATGCGCGGCACTTTCGCCAATGTGCGTATCAAGAACCTGATGATTCCGCTGAAGGAAGATGGCACGCGCGTGGAAGGTGGCCTGACGATCCATCAACCGAGCGGCGAACAGTTGTCCATCTACGACGCCGCGATGAAGTACATCGGCGACAACACGCAGACCGTGATCTTCGCGGGCGAGGAATACGGCACGGGTTCGTCGCGCGACTGGGCGGCGAAAGGCACGCAACTGCTCGGCGTGAAGGCCGTGGTGGCGCGCAGCTTCGAGCGTATCCATCGTTCGAACCTGGTCGGCATGGGTGTGTTGCCGCTGCAGTTCAAGGGTACGGACAGCGTGCAGACGCTCGGCATCACGGGCGAAGAGACGTACGATATCGAAGGTCTGGGCGACGACTTTAAGCCGCAACAAGAAGTGACGCTCGTGATCCATCGGAAGGACGGCAAGGAAGATCGCGTGCAGGTGCTGCTGCGTATCGACACGCCGATCGAAGTCGACTACTACAAGCACGGCGGCATTCTGCCGTTCGTGTTGCGCTCGCTGCTGGCGGCGTAAGCGAGTAGTCTGTAGCTTTGCAGGTGACCGCGCTCGAAAGAGCGCGGGAACATTGGACCCGGCCTCGGCCGGGTTTTTTTTCGCCTATGCCTTCGAGATCGCCGCACCGGAAGGCGCCGTGCGGCGCGCGAGCCACGCGCGGGCTGCGTCGATCAAGCGCCTCGATGTGGTCGTCGGCGTGGAAACCGACGCCAGGGAAAAAGCGCTTTCGTCCCGCGCGCCGCTTACCCAGATCGTCGAGAACGGCTGAAGTTCGACGCACTCGCCCGCATCAAGCCAGAAATCGCCGGCGTCGCCTTCGATGGTCAGCCAGATCTGGCCACGCGTAGCGCGCAGCGTTTGCGGCCGGTCGATAAACCAGCTAGTCGGCGCATCGCGCCCGTCGAGTTCAAAAGTCCTGATTTCACGCATGATGCCGCTCCCTGTCGCTCGATCGCCTGATCGCTTGATGGATGCTGCGAATGTAAAAGCGTGTCGCAGCCGTTAAGCGTATTATTCGGCCAGTGCCGAACATCTAGAATGAACACTTGCGTACAGTTACACAGGAACTGTATAGCCAGAAATACCGAACACTTCTAAGTGAATAATTTTGTCCGTATTCGCTCAGAACAGTGTGGATGGCCGTTTGGCCTAGTTGACGGCGCTTTTCGGATGCGTTCGAATACTTCAAATCACTCCGCAAACACTTGATCGCAACTGTTCACGCTGTTCGACCGAACACTTAAAACGATGAACGCACTTCCGCTAAATATCGATGGCGCCACGGGCGTGCCGCTGACCGAGCAGATCGTCAGCCAGATCGAAACCATGATCCGTTCGCGCCGCGTGCTGGCGGGCGCGAAACTGCCGTCGATCCGGCAACTTGCGACCGAACAGAGCATCAGCCGCTTTCCGGTGATCGAAGCGTACGACCGTCTTGCGTCGCGCGGGCTGATTCAGCCGCGTCACGGTTCGGGCTTTTACGTGGCGAATCATGTGGACGAACACGCGCGCGATGCTGGCAATTGCGACCCGCGTCTCGCGGAAGAGGAGTCGAGCCAGATCCTCGCGCAGTTCAACTATCCCGGCGAGACGCTCAAGCTGTCGAGCGGCTTCATTCCCGAGGCATGGCGCGATGTCGATGGTCTCACGCAGGCGGTGCGACAGGCGTCGCGCGCGGACATCGCAAGCGTGATCGATTACGCCATTCCGCACGGCGACACGAACCTGCGCCAGCAGATCCAGATGCGCCTCAACACGCTCGGCATCAACGCGGATTTGCCCAATGTGATGATCACGAGCGGCGCGAGTCAGGCGCTCGATCTCGTCGTGCGCTACATGCTCAAGCCCGGCGATACGGTATTCGTCGAAGATCCCGGCTATTACAATCTGTTTGGCTTGCTGAAGCTGCAAGGCGTGCGGCTCGTCGGCGTGCCGCGTCTGGCCAACGGGCCGGATGTCGAGATGGCCGAAGCGCTTCTGAAGCAGCACACGCCCAAACTGTTCTTCGTGAACACCGTGTTCCAGAACCCGACGGCGACCAACATCGCGCCGCAAGTCGCTTTCAGGCTGCTGCAACTTGCGACGCAGCACGGTTTCACTATCGTGGAAGACGACATTTATGCGGATTTTCAGACCGTGCCGACGCAACGGCTCGCATCGCTCGATCAGTTCGACCGCGTGATTTATGTGGGCGGCTTGTCGAAGACGCTGTCGTCGTCGCTGAGAATCGGCTATCTCGCGGCCAATCGCGAGCTCGTGAAGAATCTCGTCGATGTGAAAGTGCTGACGAGCCTCGGCGGCACGCGCTTCGCCGAGAGCGTTGCGGCAAGTCTGCTGGAACGCGGCACGTACAGGAAGTATCTCGAACGGCTGCGCAAGCGCGTGCGCGATTCGCTTTCGAGCGCGGTGCAGCAGTTGGAGAGCTACGGCTGGGACGTATTCGATCAACCGAGCGGCGGCAATTTCGTCTGGGCGAAGGTGCCGGGTATCGAAGACTCGACGAAGCTCGTGAGTGAAGCGCTGAAGTTCGGCGTGACGCTGGCGCCGGGGAATTACTATCGGCCGAACGGCGAGGCGTGCGCGTGGGTGCGCATCAACTCGGCATACGCAGGCGACCGGCGCGCCGCACGCTTTTTCGAACACATGACGCAGACGGCCAGGGCTTAACGCTCGAAGAACTGCTTGAGCGCGTCGGTGGCGTCCTTGTCCTGGGCCAGGCGTTCGTAAAGACCGGCCGCGCCTTCATAGATGCGATGCTCGGCATGTTCGTCGCCGATAAAGCCCGCGATCTCTTCCATCTCCGCGACCCATCGATACGCCTTGGGCGGCATGCGCGGCACGCTATTCGCAAGCCATTTGGCGAGCTCGGGCTGACTCGCCGATAACTCTTCGAAGAGCGCATCGCCCGCGCCATTGCGAAGCGCGGCGAGCGACATGGCCGCGCCGATCGCGGTCAATCCCTTCGTGATTCCCGCATACGACATCTTGAGCGCCGAAGCCGCGCCGACAGGACCATCGAGCACCTGTACGTCGAGGCCCGCATCGGCGAGTGCGAGCGTACGGTGCGCTTGCGGTCCCGACACATAGAACTTTGGCGCGGATGGCAAACCGATGATCGCGCCATCGACAAACGGAACGTCGAGCGCTTCTGCCACGCGCTTGACCGTCGCCGGACTGACCGCGTTGCAATCGACGTAGAGAGGCTTACGGGCGGCCCGCGCAAGCACGGGCGCCAGACGGTGCGCCGATTCGACCGCCACCGCGGGCGGCACGATCGATAGAATGAAATCGCACTCGGCGAAGCGGTCGGGACTTGCGTCTTCGATCCCCGCCTCGCGCGCGCGAGCGATGCTGGCCTCGCTGCGCCCTTCGAGTATCGTCAAGACACGCGCGCCCTTCTGCGTCAGCCTGTGGCCGACAGCCGCGCCCATGCTGCCCGTGCCGAGCAAACCCACGACCGTTCGCGTCACCTGCTTCTCCTGTCGATGCGCAAGCGTCGTGATAACGCCCGCGCGTTTCCATCAACGATGCTCGGTCACGAACTTGGTGACGAGATACGCTTCCATCGCCTCGCTGCCGCCTTCCGAACCGTAGCCCGAATCCTTCACACCGCCGAACGGCGTTTCAGGCAAGGCAAGCCCGTGATGGTTGATCGACAGCATGCCGCTTTCGATATCGTCCGATACCGCCGCCGCGGTCGCCGCCGAACTCGTGTACGCATAAGCGGCGAGACCGTAGGGCAAGCGATTCGCTTCGGCGATGACTTCGTCGTACGACTTGAACGAGGCGATAGGCGCAATCGGGCCGAACGGCTCTTCGGTCATGATGCGCGCGTTCATGGGCACGTCCACCAGCACGGTCGGCGCGAAGAAGTAACCTTCGCGGCCCACGCGTTCGCCACCCGTCAGCACCTTTGCGCCGTGCTCGCGGGCATCGGCGACGAGGCGTTCCATGGCTTCGAGACGGCGGCCGTTGGCGAGCGGGCCCATTTGCACGCCGTCGTCGAGACCGTTGCCGACCTTCACCGCGCTCGCCGTCGCGACGAAGTGATGCACGAACTCTTCATACGCCGCCTCTTCGACGAGAAAGCGCGTAGGCGAGATACACACCTGACCGGCGTTGCGAAACTTGGCCGATGCCAGCATCTTCGCCGCGCGCGGCACGTCCGCGTCCTTGAAGACGATAGCTGGCGCATGTCCGCCGAGCTCCATGGTCACGCGCTTCATATGCTCGCCCGCCAGCGATGCGAGCAGCTTGCCCACCGGTGTGGAACCCGTGAACGAAATCTTGCGGATGGCCGGATGCGCGATCAAATATTTCGATACATCCGCCGGCACGCCGAACACGAGATTCAGCACGCCCTTGGGCAAACCCGCATCGGCATAAGCCTGCACGAGCGCCGCGCAACTCGCGGGCGTTTCCTCCGGTCCCTTCAACACGACCGAGCAGCCCGAGGCCAGCGCCGCCGACACCTTGCGCACCGCCTGATTGATCGGGAAGTTCCACGGCGTGAACGCGGCCACCGGACCGACGGGCTCGCGCGTCACGATCTGGCGCACCGCGTCCGAACGGGACGGAATCACGCGGCCATACGTGCG
Organism: Caballeronia sp. GAWG1-1; assembly: GCF_023631465.1. NCBI lineage: Bacteria > Pseudomonadati > Pseudomonadota > Betaproteobacteria > Burkholderiales > Burkholderiaceae > Caballeronia > Caballeronia sp. GAWG1-1. Next base: position 295,499 of record NZ_JALQDB010000025.1, on the reverse strand, counting down.
GCGCCCTTCTTCGGCAAACCATTCGATGATGTCCGCAGCCGACAGCGTCTCGATGCGCGCTTCCCCGAGCGGCTTGCCCTGCTCCATCGACATGATGGCGGCGATCTGCTCCGCGCGGTCGCGGATGTTCTGCGCGGCGCGACGCATCAGTTTGCTGCGCTCGTACGGCGAAACCTTGCGCCATTCCTTGAAGCCACGCGCGGCGGCATCGGCGGCAAGCGAGAGTTCGTCGATGCCCGCGAGCGCCAGACGGCCGATTTCCGCTTCGCTCGCGGGATTGATCACGGCGGTGTCGCGCGAGCCGGCGCGCCATTCGCCATCGATAAAAAGTTGTGTGTTCGGATATGACGGAAGGTCGGAACGCGTATTGCTCATGCATGTTCTCCTGACGAGTGGTTCGCGGCAAACGACGATGTTAACCCGAGCCCGTAAAATCTGCTGACCCGTCCGTCGACGACACGCGGATAGTTGCAGAGCAAATCAATTCGATTCAAAGGAAAGCCGCATGTTCGACCAATGCCTTTACTTCAACACCACGGCGCTTGCACGCACATTGGAGCGCGAGTGGACGAAAGCGTTCAAGCCGTTCGGCCTTACGCCCGCACAAGGCTTCATGCTGCGCGCGATCGTCGAGCATCCCGGCTTGCTGCAGGGCGAGCTTGCCGATGCGCTCGCCATTTCGCGACCCACGGCCACGCGCACGCTGGACGGCTTACAAAAGCTCGGCTTGGTCGAACGCTGGTCGACCGACAGGGATGGACGCGAGGCATCGATTCATCCGACAGCCGCGGCGCCTGCGCTGATGAAGCGCATTGGCTCGATGAGCTCGGAGGTCACGAAGCGCATGAGGCGCAAACTCGGGTCCGCGCACTTCGACGAGACGGTGTCGAACGTGAGAGACGTGCGCGCGAGTCTGGAATGAAAACGCCCGCTCTGAAGCGGGCGCGGGTCTTACGTTACATCGAAGCTTACATCGGCGGAGCGACGCCGTCCTTTTCCACGACGATACGCTGCGCGGCAAAGTCGCCACCTGCCGGACTCGCCACGACGAACACCTTCTTGCCAGGCTTCAGGTCGTCATGCGAAGCGGGCGCGAAGGTCACGACCGGCACGTTCGGCGGCACGGTGACAGCGTTCGAGCCGCCCTTGTACGACAGCTTGAGATCGCGTCCGCTCGTGCCTTGCACGACCTGATCGACGTTCGCGTTGGTCATCGAGCTTTGCGGGCCGAGGTCCCACGCGTAGTGGCCTTCACCCGTGCCGCGTGCCGCTTCCGGAAACACCAGCACCTCGGTTGCGGTCATCTTGCCGTCGGTGCCCGTGGTCGCGGCCGTGCCGACGAACTGCCCCGGCTTGATGTCTTCGAGCTTGATGTTCTTGAGCGCCGTGACTGGCGTGTCGGCCTTCACCGCGACCTTGACCGTGTCGCCGCTACGCCGATGCACCGTCATCGTGTCGCCGGACAGGGACACGATATCGCCGCGAATACGCGTGGGTTTGGCAGCGGGCGTCTGCGCGAAGGCCGCGCTCGTGAGTGCGAGCGCCGCGATGCTGACGCCGAGTTTCATGCGAATCGACATGGATTCTCCTTTGGTATCGATAAGGGTCAAGCGAAGAGACTTCTTCAGGAACCGCCGAACCAGTTATAGCCCTGGTTCTCCCAGTAGCCGCCGGGGTAATCGTTGGTCACGGTGATCGCGACGATATGCTTCGGATTCTTGTAGCCGAGCTTGGTCGGCATGCGCAGCTTCATCGGAAAACCGTATTTGGGCGGCAAGGTCTGACCGTCGTAGCTGAGCGTGAGCAAGGTTTGTGCATGCAGCGCGGTCGGCATGTCGATGCTGGTCGAGTAATTGTCCGCACAGTGAAAGGCCACGTATTTCGCGGTCGTATCCGCGCCTGCATGCAGCAGAAAGTTCGCGAAGCGCACGCCGCCCCACTTGCCTATGGCGCTCCATCCTTCAATGCAAATGTGCCGTGTCACCTGGCTCTCTTGCGGCATGGCATGAAGCTCGTCGAGCGTCCAGACCCGCTTGCCTTTGACCAGGCCGCCGACCTGCAGCTTGTAGCTCGAAGCGTCCACTTCGGGCACTTCGTCGATGTCGTAGAACGCGTTGAAGGGAAACGGACGCGTAATCATCGAATCGGGATAAGTCGGCGCGAGTTGCTTGGGATCGAAGAGCAACGCCTGCATGTCGTCGTTGAAGGACGAGATCTTGCGCAGCATCGCGTTGACGGATTTGTCGTCGGTGATGTTGCAGCCGGACAGCATCGCGAGACCGCCGAGCGAAAGAATGCGCTTGCCGAATAAACGGCGCGCGGGGGCCTTTAATTCCTTCGCCGCATCTTTAACGATGAGTTCGGCGTCCGTTCGTGTTTTAAAAAGCTTGAGCGACATGAATCAACGTCCCTTGATCATCAACACGAGCGAACGCGGCACGAGCGCGACCATGGCGACATGCACGACGAAGAACGCCACCAGAAAGCTCATGCCGAGGAAATGCACGACGCGTGCGTTGTCGTAGCCGCCCATCAGCGCGCGCAAAAGCGGGAACTGCACCGACTTCCACACGACGAGGCCCGACAGAATGATGACGACGATATCCACCATGACCGCGAGATACGCGAATTTTTGCACGGCGTTGTAGCGCGTGAGATCGTCGTGACCGAGCTTGCCGCGCACGGCGGAAATGCCATCGGCAATGATGCTTTTGATGCTGAGCGGAAACATGCGCTCGCGCAGACGGCCCGTCGCAACGTTCATCCCGACATAGACGATGAAGTTCGCCACGAGCAGCCACATGGCCGCGAAATGCCATTGCAGCGCACCACCGAGCCAGCCGCCGAGCGTGATGGCCGGATAAAACGTGAACGCTTTGAAGATCGGCGATGCGTTGTAGATTTGCCAGCCGCTCGTCACCATGATGAGTATGGCGAAGGCGTTGACCCAATGTGTGATGCGAAGCCAAAGCGGCTGCACGGAATGTCGCGAATTGTTCTGCACGTCTTTCTCACGGAGCAAACACAGGACCGATGGTAGCCAGCCCGCTCTGATCGATCCATGACGCATCGATGACTTTTTTGTCATTTTCGACGGACCGTTCGAGCGCACTGGCAAAATGACGGCAATACAAAGCAAGAATGCCGCGCATGACCATCCTCGTTATAGAAGACGATCGCAAGACCGGAGACTACCTGAAAAAAGGGCTTATCGAGTCCGGGTATCAGGTCGATCTCGTGCGCAACGGCACCGACGGTCTGCATCAGGCGCTGGCGAACTCGTACGAGCTGATCGTGCTCGACGTGATGCTGCCCGGCATCGACGGGTGGCAGGTCATGTCGGCGTTGCGCGCGAAACGTGACTTGCCTGTCATCTTTCTCACGGCCCGCGACCACGTCACGGACCGTATCCACGGTCTCGAACTCGGCGCGGACGACTATCTCGTCAAGCCCTTTTCCTTCACCGAACTCGTGCTGCGCATTCGCACGCTCTTGCGTCGCGGCGTGATGCGCGAATCGGACATGTTCCAGATTGCCGATCTCCACGTCGATGTGCTGCGCCGCAAGGTGACGCGCAAGGGCATGGATATCGCGTTGACGAACAAGGAATTCGCGCTGCTGCATCTCTTTTGCAAGCATCAGGGCGAGGCGTTGTCGCGCACGCAGATTGCCTCGGAAGTGTGGGACATGAATTTCGATAGCGACACCAACGTGGTCGATGTCGCCATCAAGCGTCTGCGCGCGAAGATCGACAATCCGTTCGAACCGAAGCTGATTCATACGGTGCGCAGTATCGGCTATTCGTTTGGGGAAGAGCCTTGAACGACGCCGTCTTGCGCTGGCTGCCGCCGCAGCCGTCGCGCTCGCTTGCCGTACGTATTGCCGTGTCGTTCGTGCTGATCGTGTGCGTGGTGGTCGGCATGGTCGGCGCATCGCTCTATCACGCGACTAACTCCGCCCTCTCCACGCGTGCGGATTATCAGTTGATCGCCCGTGTCGAACACTATCGCGCGCTGCTGCACGACCTCTACACGATCAAGGAAATCGAAGCGCGGCCGCGGCTTTTCGAAACCATGCTCGGCGACCGGCAGGACGTGATCATCTTCCGGCGTGCGGGCGCGGCGCCGTTCATCGCCGTCAATCCCGAGAACATGCCGCTGCCGCCGCTGCAGACCGTGCCCGTGACACGCGCAGTCGCGCTCGACGATCTTTACGAAGGCACGCGCGCCGATGGCGTGCGCATGCGCTGGCTCGGTGCGCAGGCGCGTATCGGCGAAAGCGGTGAAGTGGTTGAGATCATGGCCGCGCACGTGATGACGCAGGAAGCGCACGTGTTGTCGGCGTATCTCGTGCGCGTGTGGATCACCATGATCGCCGCCGTGCTCGTCACGATGCTGCTCGCTTACTGGGTCACGAGTCGCGGCCTGATGCCGCTCAGGCTCATGGCGGACAAAGCCGCCGAGATCGCGCCGGACAGCATGTCGGCGAGACTCGACGTCGCGCACGCGCCGCAGGAACTCCAAAGCCTCGCGGCTTCGTTCAACGCCATGCTCGACCGGCTCGAACATGGCTATGCGCGCCTCGTGCAGTTTTCCGCCGATCTCGCGCACGAACTGCGTACGCCGATTGGCGTGTTGATCGGCGAGACGCAGGTAACGCTCGCGCATGAACGCAGCGTGGCGGAGTATCGCACCGTGCTCGAATCGCATCTGGAGGAACTGGAGCGAATCGCGCGCATTGCGCAGAACATTCTGTTTCTGGCGCAAGCGGATCACGAGACGCAACGCATCGAATGCGAGAAGCTCGATATCCGCGACGAACTCGACAACCTCGCCGCTTACTTCGAAGGCATCGCGGAAGAACGGCACATCAGCTTCGATATCGAGGCAAGCGGCCAGATAGTTGCAAACGCAATCATGTGCCGCCGCGCGATCGGCAACGTGGTCGTCAATGCGGTGCGTTACGCGAGCGCAGGCACCGTCGTGCGCCTGTCAGGTCACGCGGATGCGGACGGCGCATGCATCGTCGTGGGCAATCGCGGCGCGCGTATAGAAGACGCCGAACTGGCGCGTCTCTTCGACCGCTTCTATCGTGGCGATGCGGCTCGTAGCGAGTTCACGGAGTCCAGCGGGCTCGGCCTTTCCATCGTCCAGGCAATCATGCGCATGCATGGCGGCAGCGCGTCGGCGCGTTGCACGCAGAACGGCTGGATCGAATTCGAACTGCGCTTTCCTGCCTCATCCTTGCTCAAGCTATAAAAATTCTTATAGCAAGTATTGTGGAAGAAAGGCTACAGCTTCCCCTCGAAGCGTTTACCGCTAGCTGACATTTCGCTATATTCCACGCAACATAACGATGGTGTTCATCGCGCAACGGTATGTCCGACGAAACCCTTCGGCGTGAACACAACAGCCGCACAAGCGGCGCCGCTTCGCGTGGCAAATCGTCACTCGCGAACAGCAAATAACAAGGAAAGATCGATGAAGCAGAAAATCCTGGCGCTCGCCATCCTCGGGACCTTCGGCATGGCCGCGCATGCGCAAAGCAGCGTCACGCTTTACGGCCTGATCGACGCCGGTATCACCTATGCGAACAAGGTTTCGACCGGACCGAACAGCCACGACAGCCTCGTGAAATACGGCGACGGCGTTGCATCAGGCAGCCGCTGGGGTTTGCGCGGACAGGAAGACCTGGGCGGCGGGCTCAAGGCCATCTTCGTCCTGGAAAGCGGCTTCAATAGCGGCGATGGCACGCTCGGCCAAGGCGGCGCGGAATTCGGCCGGCAAGCCTTCGTCGGTCTGTCGAAGAACGATGTCGGCGCGCTGACCTTCGGTCGCCAGTATTCGTTCTCCACCGATGTCATCGGCGGCAATTACACGATGGGTAGCCAAACGCCCGCCGGCAACTACGCGTACCACATCAACGATCTGGATCAGTTGACTTCGAGCCGTATCAACAACTCGGTGAAGTTCAACAGCGCGAGCTTCTATGGCGTAACCTTCGGCGCCATGTACGGCTTTTCCAATTCGACGCAATTCGCAGGCACGCCGACCACCACGGGCGCGGGCGCGACGCAAGGTTCGTCGAGCACGTACAGCTTCGGTTTGAACTACAACCAGGGACCGTTCGGCATCGGCGCGGCGTACACCAACATCCGCTTCCCGAATGGCGCGACGCCTGCATTCAGCACGAACATCGCGAACATCGCCACGGGCGGCCTGCGCGATCTCGAAACCTATGGCGTCGGCGCGCGCTACACGTTCTCCGCGGCCACGGTCTGGGCGAACTGGACGCATACGACGTTCGAACCGCTGGTCGCGGCATCGTCGAAGTTGAACAACTACGAAATCGGCGGCAAGTACAACATCACGCCGGCGTTCAGCGCGGGTCTCGGCTATACGTTCTCGAAGCTCGACGACAACTTCGAAGGCAAATGGCATCAGATCAACGGCGCGGTGGATTACGCGTTGTCCAAGCGCACCGATGTGTATTTGCTCGGCATCTATCAGAAGGCGTCGGGCAGCAACACGGTTGCCGGCCGCAATGTGCCGGTGCAAGCGGAAATCGGCTCGTCGACGGCCTTTATCGGCCAGAGTGCCGGAGCGAACACGCAGTTCGTCACGCGTGTCGGCTTGCGGCATCGGTTCTGACCGGCTTTCGAGCCTGCCTCAAACGAAAAGCCCCGTGAATGCGGGGCTTTTTCATCAAGCAACCGGTGCGGGCACCGCCTGTCGCCGGGCGAGCAAGCCGTGTATCTGCGCGACGACCGCCGCACCCTCGCCGACCGCGGCCGCCACGCGCTTGGTCGAACTCGAGCGGACATCGCCGATGGCGAAAACGCCCTGCACGCTCGTCTCCAGCATCATCACGCCTTGCGTGCGGCCCTCGTGCGCTTCCGGCCCGGTCAGCACGAAACCCTTCTCGTCCGTGTTGACGTTGCAATTGGTCAGCCAGTCCGTGTTCGGGTCCGCGCCCGTGAAGAGAAACAGATGCCGCGATTCGAGCCGCAACGGCCCCTCCGGCGTCTTGCAGACGACGGCGCTCAACATGCGATCGTCGCCTTCGAGCGAGGCGATCTCCGTATGCGTGCGCACCGTCACGTTCGGCAAGGACGCAATGCGCTCGACCAGATAATGCGACATGCTGGCCGCGAGCCCCGCGCCGCGAATCAGCACATCCACGTGCTTTGCGTGCGAAGCGAGATACACGGCCGCCTGTCCCGCCGAGTTACCGCCGCCGACCAGCACCACTTCCGAGTTCTTGCACAACTTGGCCTCGACCGGCGACGCCCAGTAATACGTGCCATGCCCTTCGTACTTTTCGAGCCCGGCAATGGCCGGCCGCCGATACGCCGCGCCCGATGCAATCACCACCGTCTGCGTCGCCACGCACGTGCCGTTCTCGAGTTCGATCCGAATGGGCGTCGCACCGCAATGCAGCGCCTTGATGCGTGTGGGAATGGCGATATGCGCGCCGAACTTCTGCGCCTGCACGAACGCGCGTCCGGCAAGCGCTTGCCCTGAAATACCGGTCGGAAAACCGAGATAGTTTTCGATACGCGAACTCGCGCCTGCTTGTCCGCCCGGCGCGCGGCAGTCGAACACGGCAACCGACAATCCCTCCGACGCCGCATACACCGCCGTAGCGAGCCCGGCCGGTCCCGCGCCGACGATCGCGACATCGTAGACATGGCTCGGATCGAATTCCGGCAGCCAGCCGAGTTGCGTCGCCACCTGGTTCTCGGTCGGCGCGCGCAATACGGTGCCGTCCGGACAGATCACCAGCGGAAAGTCGGCTTTAGAAGCCGAGATGCGTTCGAGCAGCGCGATGGCATCGGGATCGGTACACGCGTCGATTACCGTGTGCGGATGGCCGTTGCGCCGCAAAAAACCTTGCAGCGAAACCAGACGCCCATCGTCGGACTGGCCGAGCAGCACCGGTCCGCTGCCTTTTTCGATCAAGCCGACGCGCCGCAGAATCAGCGCCCGCATGATGCGCTCGCCCAGTTCCGCTTCCGCGACGAGCAGCGCGCGCAGACGCTCGGGCGGGATCACCACGCCTTCGACATCCTCGGCGGCCATGCCATCGACGAGACACGGCTTGCCCGAAAGCTGCGCCACTTCCGCCAGAAAATTGCCCGGACCATGCTCGACAACCAGATGCACGCGGTCGAGCGCATCGCGCCGCGTCACGCGCACCGAACCGCTCAGCACGATCACCATGCCGCGCCCGAGATCGCCCGTGCGAAAGAGCCACTCGCCCTTGCGCCAGCGCGCCGCGCTGCCGAAGCGGCTCATGCGTTCGATCTCGTTCGCCGTGAGGATGGGGAACATCTGATGCATGCGCGAATTCAGCGGCGAATATGGCGCGTTTTCATCCGCTGCCGCAGGCTCGACGACGGTCGTCGACGGAACGACGTTCGGATCTTCCGACGACGGCACGCGCGCGCTCCATGCCACGACATTGGGCATATCCGCGCCGTGCTCGTTGTTCGGGGTTGTACTCATGCGCGATCTCCGTGTGGAAAACCAGCTTTATGCAAGGATGCGGAGCCCGTGGATGCCGCCGTCGCGGAAGACGCCGCAGCCGATGCGCCCGACGCCTGTTTCACGGGCCACGGGCACATTGCCGCCATCTCGGCGACTTCTTCCGGCGTGGCCGCGACGATCTGGCCGAACTCGGTCAGCTTCGCGACATCGAAGCCGGCGAGACGCCAGGCATCGAGCCCGCCCGTGAGCGGCACGACATCGTTGAAGCCCGCGTTGCGCATGGTCTTCGCCATCCACGCAGCGGACACTTCATTCGGGCACGAACAGTAGATGACGATCTTGCGCGACTTGTCGTAGTTTTCAATGATCTTCGCCAGCTCGCGTTCATCGGCGAACACGGAGCCGGGAATCGTGAACGGATCGAGCATGCGCTTTTCCGGCGAGCGGATATCGAAGATCACCGGCACGGGTTCGTCGCGCATCATCGTGTAAAGCGTGTCCACGCTGATGCGCGCTTTTTCCAGCGTCGCCATGAGCGCGCGGCGACGCCACCAGCGATACGCCACATACACCGCGAGCAGCACCGCGACGACCATGATGGCCTGCCGGCCGAGCTGCGAAATCATGGCGAAGACCATTTCCAGTTCGGCCGCGAACAGCACGCCGACCGTAAGGCCAACCGTGCCCCACAGCGCAATGCCAAGACCGTCCCAGGTAATGAAGCTGCGCAGCTTCACGCCCATGGCGCCCGCGAGCGGCACGGACACGAGCGACAAACCGGGAATGAACTTCGCCACGAGCAGAATGCGCACGCCCCACCGGCCGAAGAAGCGCTCGGTTTTCTTGACGCAGGTATCGCGCGACAGCGAGAGCTTGCAGATGGTCTTGAGCGTGCGGTCGCCGTATTTGCGGCCGCCTTGGAACCAGACGAGATCGCCGATCACTCCGCCCGCGACCGCCACGCACAGAACACCGATAAGCGGTGGCCAGAACGCCGCGCCATTCACCGCCATTAGCGCGATGGACGCGCCGACGACGATCATCGTTGGCATGGCGGGCACGGGCAGCCCGAGCGCCGCGCCCATCACATTGACGAATACGATCAACGGGCCGAATCGATCGACGAGCTGGTGGAGCAACATGGGATTCTCCGCGCAAGGGGCAGCCTGACGAGACGACGGGTTTTGCGCGTGGCGGCAGCGCGGATCGGCGCTGGAATGAGAAACGAGCAGGCTACCGCTCGTGGTTCACTGCGGTGCACGCGGCGCCGGACCGGCGTTCGTCACATTTAAGGGAGGAGTGTAGCGCGGAAAGGGGATACAAGCTTGCATCGTGCAACCTTTGAGGCGGTTGCCGGGTGCGCTGCGGGTTGGCTCGCGCGGACGCCGTGAAAACACGGCGTCCTGCCTCATTTAACCGCGTTGATCGGCGATATACGCGCGAATCACATCGGCGAAAGACTTGTCGCCCGTGAGCCCGAGTTCTTCAGCGCGCGCTGGATTCCACGCGCCCGGCCAGCTTCCCACGATCTTCTCGATGCGCGGCTCCGGCTCGAAGTCGATGCGCGCCACGACTTCATCGCCCGCGACTTCACGCAGCGCCGCGACCATCTCGTTCACGCTCACCGAAAGCCCCGGCAGATTGATCACCGGCCGAAGACCCAGCTTCGCGCGCTCGATCTCGCATCCGGCGATGAGCGCGTCCACCGCGCTTTTCGGCGAGAGCAGCCAGACGCGCGTGTCGCCATCGACGGGACATACCGAGCGCTCGCCATTGAGCGGCTCGCGGATGATGCCGCTCGCAAACGACGACGCCGCCGCATTCGGCTTGCCCGGCCGCACGCTGATGGTCGGTAGGCGCAGCACGCGGCCATCGACGAAACCGCGCCGTGAGAAATCGGACAGCAGCAATTCCGCGATGGCCTTTTGCGTTCCATACGACGATTGCGGGTTGAGCGCGGTGTCGTCCTGCACGACTTCCGGCAGCGTTCCGCCATACACCGCGACCGAACTCGTGAACACGACGCGCGGCACGTGGCCCCGCGCGCGGCACACTTCGAGCAGCGCGCGCGAGGCATCGAGATTGATCTTCATGCCGAGGTCGAAGTCGGCTTCCGCCTGGCCGCTCACGATGGCCGCGAGATGAAAAATCGCTTCCGTCTTCGTATCGATGTAGCGCTCGAGCGTGGCCTTGTCCGAGATGTCGCCGGTTTCGGCTTTGACGCGGTTGTCGTCGAGAAGCGCGGCATCGCTCGGGCGCGCGACATCGAGCAGTACGAGCTCGGTGACCGGCTTGCCGTCGAGTTCGCCTTTTTCCAGCAGACGTTTGGCGAGCTTTTGCCCGAGGAAGCCTGCGCCTCCCGTGATCAGAACCTTCATGTCGTCTCCTTTTTTATAGGTAAGGCTTGAGCCAGCCGAGGCCCGCGGACGTACCCGCTTTCGGGCGATACTCGCAGCCAATGTAGCCTTCGTAGCCCAGCGAATCGATGAGATCGAACAGATACGGGTAGTTGAGTTCGCCCAGATCCGGCTCGTGTCGATCCGGCACGCCCGCAATCTGAATATGGCCGATGCCCGCGTTCTCGCGTTTCATGTCGCGCTTGAGTTTGACCGCGATATCGCCTTCCACGATCTGACAGTGATAGATGTCGAATTGCACTTGCAGATTCGGCGCGCCGATTTCATCGCAGATAGCCTGTGCTTCGTCCTGACGATTGAGGAAGAAGCCGGGAATGTCGCGCGTGTTGATCGGCTCGATCACGACATCCACGTTCGCCGATTCCGCCTGCTTCGCTGCATACGCGAGATTTTTCAGGTAGATCGCCTTGCGCTCCTCGCGCGAATCGCCGGGCTTGATGAGTCCCGCCATGAAGTGCAGTTTCTTGTTGCCGAGCGCGGCGGTGTATTCGAGCGCCTTGTCCACGCTCTTCTTGAATTCGTCCTCGCGGCCCGGCAAGGACGCGATGCCGCGTTCGCCTGCGGCCCAGTCGCCCGGCGGCGCGTTGAAAAGCGCTTGCGTGAGGTTGTTGTCCTGCAATCGGGTTTTGATGTCCGATGCCGAGAAGTCATAGGGAAACAGGAATTCGACCGCCTTGAAACCGTCTTTCGCGGCTGCGCCGAAGCGGTCGAGGAACTCGTGTTCCGGGTACATCATCGTGAGGTTGGCTGCAAAGCGGGGCATTGCGGTTGTCTCCTTTTCAATGCGTTCGATTCCGTGTCTTGACCACTAAAGTCAGCGCGTTACTTGCTCTTGGTTGCGGTCGCCGAGTGCCGCTGCGGCGTCGTTACCGCGCGCGGCCTTCGCAACGTCGCACGGCTCTCACCAACGCGCGCCGAACGTCGTGCGCAAATCCTCGAGCGCGCTGTCGGGCAACGGCGCAGGCCTCGGCATCATCGATAAGTAAAGCTGCGCCGTCTCCTCCAGTTCCTCCAGCGCATACGACGCATGCGCCACCGACTTTTCCCACACCACCGGTCCGAGCCGCTCAAGCAAGACCGCGCGCACCGTCGATGCCAGCGCCGCCACTTCTTCCGCCACGGCCGGATCGCCCGGACGTCGATAGCGAATCAGCGGCACATGGCCGACTTTCATGACGTAGTACGGCGTGATCGGCGGCAACACGTCCTCGTTTTTCCAGACGCCCGCGAGCGTCAGCGCGACGAGATGCGTCGAATGCGTATGCACGACGCCGTGCGCATCCGCATTGTTCTCGTAGATGCGCCGATGCAGCGCCAGCGTCTTGGATGGACGTCCGCCCGACACATGCTTGCCTTCCAGATCCACCTTCGCGATATCCGCCGGATCGAGCCGGCCGAGGCACGCGTCGGTCGGCGTGATGAGCCAGCCATCGTCGAGACGCGCGCTGATATTGCCCGCGCTGCCCACGGTATAGCGACGTTCGTACAGGCTCGCGCCCGTCACGCAGATTTCCTCGCGGATACGGTTTTCGTTCGACGACATCACGCCACCCCATCCAGCGCCTTCAAGGCCTTCGCAAAGAAATCCGTCGTGCCGAAGTTGCCCGACTTGAGCGCAAGCGCGAGCGGCGCATCGTCTGCATTGGCGCCGATGGATTGCGTCGCGGGCACACCCGGATCGATCTGCGGCCCGATACGCAACGAACGCACGTCGAGCGCCTGCACGACCGCGCCCGATGTCTCGCCGCCCGCGACCACGAACTTGCGCACGCCTGCGTCGCGCAGTTGCCGCGCAATCGCGGCGAGCGCGTCTTCAACCAGCTGTCCCGCCTTCTCCACGCCCAGTTCCTTCTGCACGGCCTTTACGTCATCCGGCGAAGACGTTGCGTAGATGAGCACGGTTTCATCGCCATGACTGCGCGCGAATTCCAGCGCCTGATCGACGACCGCTTCGCCGCGCGACAGCGCCAGCGGATCGACGCGAAAACTCGGCTTCGACGCGCGCCACTCCGCGACCTGCGCATTCGTGGCCTTCGACGCGCTGCCCGCGAGCACCACCGACCTGCCTTCGATCTTCGGCAGCTCGCCCGCATCTTCCGCATGAGCAAGCAGATTCGCCGCGCGATAATTTTCCGGCAGTCCAAGCGCGATACCCGAGCCGCCCGTGATGAGCTTGAGGTCACCGAGGGCGTCGCCGAGTACGAAGAGATCGGCGTCGGAAATGGCATCCGCGATAGCCAGGCGCACGCCATCCTTCTTCAGTTCGGCGATGCGCGCGCGTACCGCATCCGCGCCCTTCATGACCGTGTCGTAGCGAATCAGGCCGACCTTCGACTTCGTTTGCCGTTGCAGCACGCGCACGAGGTTGGGATCGGTCATTGGCGTGAGCGGATGGTTCTCCATGCCCGATTCATTCAGCAGCACGTCGCCGACGAAGAGGTTGCCGCGAAAGATCGTGCGGCCGTTCTCTGGAAACGCGGGGCAGGCAATGGTGAAGTCGTCGTTCAGCGCTTCGAGCAAGGCGTCCGCGACCGGGCCGATATTGCCCTTGTCGGTGGAATCGAAGGTCGAGCAATACTTGAAGATGAACTGGCGGCAGCCTTGCGCGCGCAGCCATTCGAGCGCTTCGAGCGACTGACGCACGGCGTCCTCGGCGGGAATCGTGCGCGATTTCAGCGCGACGATCAACGCGTCGGCTTCGATCTTCGTCCCGGCTGCCGGAACGCCGATGCTTTGCACCGTGCGCATGCCGCCGCGCACGAGCATGTTGGCGAGATCGGTCGCGCCGGTGAAATCGTCTGCGATGCAGCCAAGCAAGGCCTGCGCCATTATTTCGCTCCCTTCGGGACTTCGATGCCCGGAAAAATTTTGATGACTGCGGAATCGTCCTCGCCGCCGTGTCCGGCAGTCGAGGCCATCATGAACATCTGATGCGCGGCCGCCGAAAGCGGCAGCGGAAACTTCGACGTGCGGGCCGTATCGAGCACGAGGCCCAAGTCCTTCACGAAGATATCGACGGCGGATAGCGGCGTGTAGTCGCCCGAGAGAATGTGCGGCACGCGGTTCTCGAACATCCACGAATTGCCCGCGCTGTGCGTGATGACGTCGTAGAGCGCGTCCGGGTCCACGCCTTCGCGCAGGCCGAGCGCCATGGCTTCGGCGGCGGCGGCGATATGCACGCCCGCCAGCAACTGGTTGATGATCTTTACCTTCGAGCCCGCGCCGTGCTCCTCCGACAGCCGATACACCTTGCCCGCGATGGCATCGAGCACGTCTTCGCAGGCGGCGTAGGCATCGGCGGGGCCGGAGGTCATCATCGTCATTTCGCCGGATGCCGCCTTGGCGGCGCCGCCCGATACCGGCGAGTCCAGCATCAGCACGCCGGTTGCCGCGACGCGCTTGCCGAGCTCCACCGCGAAACCCGGCGCGACCGTCGCGCAGGCGAGCACGACGCTGCCCGGTTTCATCGCCGGGACCGCGCCGTTATCGCCGAATAGAACCGCTTCGGTTTGCGCGGCGTTCACGACCAGCGTGACGACGACCTCACACTTGCCGCCCATTTCGGCCGGCGACGCGCATGCAATGCCGCCTTCGGCCGCGAACGAATCGAGCGCTTGCTGGCGGACATCGCATGCATGCACGGCGAAGCCCGCGCGCAATAGCGAGCGCGCGACGCCCAGACCCATTGCGCCCAGCCCGATGACTCCCACGTTTCTTGACATAGCGTTCTCTTGATTTTCGATGAAGCGGTTAGCAAAGGCCCGCTTCCGCCAGTCGGCGCGCGGCGTTGTAGAGATGTGTCTGAGCGGCGTTGCGCGCGGCCATGGGGTCGCCGGCGCGAATGGCCTCGGCGATGGCGGCGTGTTCCTCGCGCACTTGGCGCGAGAAGTCTTCGCGCAGCGCTTCGTTGCCGCGCGTGACGATGGTTCCGGCTTCGAGGTACTGGCTCAGAAAAGCGAGCGTCTTGAGGAAATAGGGATTGCCCGTGGCGGTCGCGATCTCGCGATGGAACGCCACGTCTTCCGCCACGCCGTTCTGGCCGGCGCGCACGGCTTCGTCGATACGAACGAGCGCGGCGTCGATGGCGGCCATTTGCTCGTCGGTGCGGCGCATCGCGGCTTCGGACGCGACTTCGGCTTCGATCGCCCGGCGCAGCGCGAGGATGTGCAGCACGGAGCCCGGCTCGACGGCCTGCGCGTAGTCGATCCGCAACGGCCGAATGCCCGCGCGCTCGACGATGAAGACGCCACTGCCTTGCCGAGGTTCAACCATGCCTTCGTTCTTCAGCCGCGAAATGGCCTCGCGGATCACCGTGCGGCTCACGCCAAACTCCTGCGCGAGCACGGCTTCGGTCGGCAGCTTGCCGGTGGCGGTGAAACTGCCCTTCTCGATCAGCTTTTGCAATTGCTGCGCGACCGTATCGCTCAGGGCGCGGGACGGGATCTTTTTGAACATGCGGATGGACGGCTCTTGTACGGTCATCGGGTCATCATACAAGTTTGCATGGCCGAGATCGTATCAGCTTTAACCCCTAGCCGGGAAGCGGCTACTGCTCCAAAGGATCGTCGATCAGCGCCAGCGCATCGCGTATTTCGGACGCGTCGCCGGGACGGACCAGCCGCGCGACTTCCTTGCCGCCTGTCATGAAAATGAGCGTCGGCCACAGCTTGACGCGAAACGAGCGGCCGAGCGGTCGGCCGCTGCCGTCCTCGATCTTCATGTGACGGATATCGCGATGTTCCTGGAACGCCTGTGCGATCAGCGGCTGCGCGGCGCGGCAGAAGCCGCACCAGTCGGTGCCGAATTCGATGACGACGGGCGCCGTCGATGCATCGAGTTCAGCGCGCTCGGGCGCGGTTTTCGCGTATTCGGTGGTCATGGTCATGGCTTCGTCCTGGCTGTCTTGTCCGGTTCGATTTCAGCAGAAAGTGCGCCCGCGTGCTTGAGCCGGCCTTTGCGGAACCGCACTTCTAGCCCGGTTCACTGCCCGATTCCCGTCAGCCCGATCAGCGCTCCGCCCGCCAGCAACCACAGCGGATGCAGTTTCGTCTTGTACGACACGACCGCCACGACAGCGGTGATCGCGACCAGCATCCACGTCTGATCGGATGCCTCGGCAATCAGCAGCGCGCTCGCCGCCACGAGGCCCGCCGTGATCGGCACGAGACCGAGTTGCACATAGCGCCGCCACGGCCGGTCCTTGAAGCGCTCCCACGCGTGCAGCGCGGCAATCGTCACGAGCGATGACGGCCCGAACTTCGCGATCGACGTGACCAGCACGCCCGGCCAGCCCGCGACATGCCAGCCGATCAGCGTGACGACCATCATGTTCGGCCCGGGCGCCGCCTGCGCCAGCGCAAAGAGCGCGGAAAAGTCGGCCTTCGTCATCCAGTCGTGTACTTGCACGACCTGCCGCTGCATCTCGGGAAGAATGGTGTTGCCGCCGCCGAATGCGAGCAGCGAGAGCTGGCTGAAGATGGCGGCGAGCGAAAGCAGATTCGCGATCATCGGCGCACCTTCCACGCAATGAGGACCGAGATCGGCGTGAGCACGAGCATCGACGGAAGCAAGGGCGTGCGCAGGAACGCGATGGCCGCGAGCATGACGAGCGCGATGACTGCCGCTTCGGGCTTCTTGCGCAGCGGCCACATGATCTTGATGGCCATCGCGATCAGCAGCCCGGCCGCCGCCGCCGCAAGCCCCGCGAACAGATGCGCGATACGAGGGTCCTGATGCGTGCGCTGATAGATCACGCCCAGCGCGATCACGATCAGCGACGGCCCGCCGATCAGCCCGAGCAGGCCCGCGAACGCGCCGGCCAGGCCACGAAAGCGCATGCCGATAGCCACCGACAGGTTGATCACGTTGCCGCCCGGCAGGAACTGGCAGAGGCCGAGGAGATCGGTGAACTCGTCGGCAGTCAGCCATTTGCGGCGTTCGACGATCTCGCGCCGCGCGAGCGGCAACGCGCCGCCGAACGCGGTGAGGCCGAGCGTGAGAAAGCCGGTGAAGATCTGCGAGACGGTGGGCGGCGCGGCGGTGTGGCCGGTGAGAGCGAGATCGGATGACATGAGGCGCGGGCGTGAACGTTCATCGGGAAAGCCGAAAGGGTACAGCGTCCCGATGTGCGCCAGAAGAGGTGTTTATCGTTGTGGGTTGATTGAAAGCGATGCGGTACGCATGGCGGTTCGCCGCTCCGAAGGCGAAGGCGAACGCGGCGGCATCGCCGTCCTCAGCCAGCCAGCCGCGCCCGCCGCGCTTCGTAAGCCTTCAGATTCGCAAACGCGATTGCCAGCACGGAAGCGCCATCCACCGACGTCTTGCGCCGCGCCAGCAAGTCGCCGACGATATGATCCGCTTCGATCCGCGCGCCGTTTTCCAGATCGCGCAGCATCGACGCCGTCATCAGCGAACTGCGGTCCGTGAAGTAACCGCGTGCACGCGTGACGAGCGCCTCGCCCGGCGAATGACCGTTATCGGCCGCGATCCCGCTGCATTCGTCGAAGAGACGACGCAACACATCATCGCCACCCGGCGCGCTCACGATGTCGCCAACGGGCGCGCGCATCAGGCACGTTCCCGTGGCGAGCGTCGCCAGGAAGACCCACTTCTCCCACATCGCCTGCAGAATGTCCTCGCTCACCTGCAGATCGAACCGCGCGTCGCTCAATTGCGCGGCGATTGTGTCGATGCGCGCCGAACGCCCGCCCGCGCGCTCGCCGATGGTCATCGACTGCATCTCGTTCAGATGGAGCACTTCGCCTTCAGCGCCGAGCGTCGCGCCTATCACGCACTGCCCGCCGAGCACTTTTGCCGTGCCGAAGCGCGCATCGAGCACGTCGAGATGGCCCATGCCGTTCAGAAGCGGCAGGATCGCGGTGTCCGGTCCGACCGCGGGCGCGAACGAATCGATGGCGTTGGCCAGGTCATAAGCCTTGCAGCTCAGGATGACGAGATCGAACGGCTTATCGATGTCCCTTGCCAGCACGAGCGGCGGCGCGTCGAAATGGAGATCGCCGGCCGGACTTTTCACCACGAGGCCACTCTCGCGCAGCTTTTGCGCGCGGCGTTCGCGCACCAGAAAGGTCACGTCCCTGCCTGCTTCGAGTAACCGCGCGCCGAAGTATCCGCCGATGGCGCCCGCGCCCACTACCAGAATCCGCATGTCACGCTCCGTGTCGTTGATGGTGCTCGTGTTCGTGATCGTTCTTCACGCCTGCCAGACGCCATAACCCGCCTCGCGCAAGCCGATTGCAAGTTCCACTTCCATCTCGCGCGCGCCCTCGTAGGGCATCGGGTTGTACATCTCATACAGTTGCGGCAAGAGCCGCAAGCCGAAATCGCGCACGAAGCGGTTCGACTGAATGCCCGCCTTGTGCTTGTCGAAGCGTACGTCGGGATCGATTCCCGTCATGCCGACATAGACGAACGGCTTGCCCAACACGTAATCCGGATTCGCACGACGAAAGCGCGCCTCGTTCCAGACTGCGTCCGCCAGCTCGACTACGTAGACCGAATAATGATGCGCTCGCGCGCGCCGGGCCTGCGCCATGAATGAATTGCCTCGCGGCGTGCTCGTTGGGCTGGTCATTCTATGACGACGCCACGTGCGCTGCCCGAACGCCATGCCGAGAGCGCGCTTTCCCTGCCGGATGGCGCTCAAAGTGGTAAATTCGGGTCGGTCTGCGTTCGCGTCAGCGGCCGCGCCGCCGGTAGAATTCCGGCCGCGCCGCAGCGCGTCGCACCGGGCCTTCAGCCGGCCCCGGCGCGAACCGCGCGTGAAGACGATCTCTTCATCGTGCGAACGCCGCATTTATCGATACGTTTCATCCCCGAAGCCTTGCGCCACGAGCCGCGGGCTTCGGCCATCCGGAGATCAAGCAATGAGCAAGCAAGCTATCGGCGTAGTGGGCCTCGCCGTCATGGGCCGCAACCTGGCCTTGAATATCGAGAGCCGCGGCCACGCCGTTTCGGTCTACAACCGCAGCCGCGAAAAAACCGATGAACTGATTGCCGAACATCCCGACAAGAAGCTCGTGCCCGCGTACACGCTCGAAGAGTTCGTCCAGTCGCTCGAAACTCCGCGCCGCATTCTGTTGATGGTCAAGGCCGGTGCCGGCACGGATGCCACCATCGACGCGCTGCGTCCGCTGCTGGACAAGGGCGACATTCTCATCGACGGCGGCAATACGCATTTCACCGATACCATTCGCCGCAATCAGGACCTCGCGAAGTCGGGGCTGCATTTCATCGGCACGGGCGTGTCGGGCGGTGAGGAAGGCGCGCTCAAGGGCCCGTCGATCATGCCGGGCGGCCAGAAAGAAGCCTACGAACTCGTCGCACCGATCCTCACCGAGATCGCCGCGAAGGCGCCGGACGGCGAACCGTGCGTCGCGTACATGGGCCCGGACGGCGCGGGTCACTTCGTGAAGATGGTGCACAACGGCATCGAGTATGGCGACATGCAATTGATCGCCGAAAGCTACGACGTGCTGAAGCGCGTGGCGGGTCTGTCGAACGAAGAACTCGGCAAGGTGTATGTCGAGTGGAATCAGGGCGAGCTGGACAGCTACCTGATCGAAATCACGTCGAAGATTTTCTCGAAGAAAGACGACGAAACCGGCAAGGATCTCGTCGATGTCATTCTGGATCGCGCGGCGCAGAAAGGCACGGGCAAGTGGACGAGCCAGAACGCGCTCGATCTCGGCGCACCGTTGCCGCTGATTACCGAAGCGGTGTTCGCGCGTGTTTTGTCGTCGCTGAAGGATCAGCGCGTGAAGGCGAGCAAGGTCCTCACCGGTCCGTCGCCGAAGTTCGACGGCGACCGTGAGGCATTTATCGAATCGGTGCGGCGTGCGCTGTATCTGAGCAAGATCGTTTCCTACGCGCAGGGCTTTGCGCAGTTGCGCGCGGCATCGGACGAATACGACTGGAACTTGCAGTACGGCACCATCGCCAAGATTTTCCGGGCGGGTTGCATTATCCGCGCGCGCTTCCTGCAGAAGATCACGGACGCATATGAGAAGGACGCGGGGCTAGCCAATTTGCTGCTCGATCCGTATTTCAGCGATATCGCCGCGAAGTACCAGGACGCATTGCGCGATGTTGTCGTGGCGGCGGTGAAGGCGGGCGTGCCGGTGCCGGCGTTTTCATCGGCGGTGGCGTACTTCGACAGCTACCGGTCGGAAACACTGCCTGCGAATCTCGTGCAGGCGCAGCGGGACTTTTTCGGTGCGCATACGTTCGAGCGCACCGATAAGCCGGGAAGCTTTCACGCTAACTGGGCTTGAGGGTGCTGGTTTGAGTTGAAGCGGGGCGGCTCTTTTGGAGCCGCCTTTTTTTTCGATGGTTCAGGCCGCACGCGCCCAGCCAAAAGAAATTCGAAGCTCGCGCAAGATGTCGAACGTGTCGCGAATCGGCACGCCGAAATTGACGCAGACATTCGGAATCTTTACTTTGGTCGTGTGCTCGTGGAAACGTTCGTGAGTCGCAACGCCGCAACCCATCGTTCGGGCTTTCGCAATGAGCCACGGGTCCGCACCGCCAAGGAACTGATCTCTGCTCGGCCGGGTGTATCGGTCAATTGATTCGATATGCTGAACGATTTCGATAAAAGAAGATTGGGTTTCTTCGTCTGTCACATCCACGAACCAACCGGTTCCGCGCCGCGCCTCGATCCACTCCGCAAGACTGTCTCCCTTGCCCGCGAGTTCGTCGTAGACTTCGCCGACGCTCGCAATCAGCCCCTTCGCATTCGCGTCGTCCAGCCAATCCCAGAAGCCGGGGCAAATATCGCTTGCATAATACCGATTCTGCGCCTCGACAAAAATGTTGCTGTCCAACAGATACATGCTTACTTTTCCCCGTACACACTGTCCGCGAGTTGTCTGAGCTTTGCAGGACTGATTCCAAGCATGCTGCCTGCGTCGCGCAGCAGCATGCGGCCTTCGAGAGCCGATTCCAGTACCGCCTTCGTGAGTAACTTGCTGTTTCTGACCGCCAGCGTCTTGTAGGCATTGCCGCCGCGAGTCCTGCGCGCTCCGGCCGCGGCCCAGTCTCGACGTTCGGATTCGTAGAAGCGGCTGAATTCGTCCCACGTCGCGAAGCGCAGTTCGACCGCGCGACGACCGATCACGATTCCGCTTACCTTGAACATTCGCGCGAGCTCGCGCACTTGCGCTGCGAAGTCCTGACGCGGCGTCCAGCGGCCGCGAAGCTCCTCGGCGGGAACGAGGAATTCGGCCGCGGCAGCGTTGCATTGACGTTCGATGTCGCTATCGCGCGCCGCGACGTCCCCGAGCCGCTCGTTGGATATACCGCTCGCCCCGAGCCAGATATGAGCCAGTTCGTGTATCACCGTGAAGATCTGGGCGGCCTTTGCGTCCCTCGCATTCAGGAAGATGACGGGCGCAAGTTCATCGGCAATGGCGAAGCCACGAAACTCATCGACCGAAAGCGGACGATGCGTATTGTTCCCGACGATTCCCGAACGCATGACGAGAACGCCCGCCGCCTCGATGCGCCCGATCAACAAGCGCAAGTAGTCTTCCCAGTTGCCGCTTTCGGCGCGATCCTGCGCGGTTATCTTGAGCGCGCGTTTCATATTGGCCGCGACGGTGGTGGCGGCGCTGTGCATGTCGAGCCGTCCGGGAAAATCTAGCGATGGCTCGCCCTGCTGCTGCCGGTATTCCCTGAACCACGCTTGCTTCCTCAAGACGTCGTTTAGCAACTCGCGGAAATTCGTGCTGAGCGGCTTGACCGGACCATCGCCGACAGTCCGGAAATCTGCAATGGGCAGGGGTTCTTCAGGCGGCTCGGCAAGATAGAGGTAGCCAAAGGGTATATGCGTAAGCTCCGCAATCCGCTTGGCCTGCCTGAAGGTAGGCATTCGCACGCCGGCTTCCCACGAAGAGACGCGTGCAGCCGGTGTTCCCAGCTTGTCGGCCAGTGCAGGCGCGTCGATACCCGAACGCTCGAGCGCCCAGGAAAGTATCGCGGGATTGATTCGTGCCTCGGTCATTACAGGGAGTGTCGCTGCCACCTGCTGCCACCTCGATTGCGTCAAACGATGCTCAAGGTCCGGCCGCTAAGGAAACGCCTTGATCGTCATTCAGGAATGAATGACAAGAGCCTACCATTGGAAATAGCACTGTGTCGTTGACTTGAAGCAGGCACACCGCTTCAGTCAGATACCTCCACCCAAGCCCCATCCCTCCCACTACTCCTCAACACCGCCTCCACGAACCTCAACCCCGCGACGCCATCGTCGACCGTGGTCAACCAGTCATCCCCCTGCGTCGTCCCGCTAGCGATACACGCCGCCGCATCCGTATAAAGCTGCGCGAAAGCCTCCAGATACCCTTCCGGATGCCCCGCCGGAACCCGCGTCGCGTGCAGCGCCTCGGCGCTTTGCACGCGTCCGCGCGTGATTCGCTGCGACGCGCCGCCCACCGGCGTGAACCACAATTCGTTCGGCTCCTGCTGATCGAACATTAAACCGGCCTTCGTGCCATAAACGCGCAGGCGCAACGCGTTCTCTTCGCCCGCCGCGACCTGGCTCGCCCACAACATGCCGCGCGCGCCGTTCGCGTAGCGCAGCATCGCTTGCACGTGATCGTCGATACGCCGCCCCGCCACGAACGTCGTCACTTCCGCCGCCAATTCCGACGGCCGCATCCCCGTCACGTAGTCGGCAAGCTGATACGCGTGCGTGCCGATATCGCCGAGGCATCCCGCCGGCCCCGCGAGCGCGGGATCGGTGCGCCACACGGCCTGACGGTTCGCCTGCGTTTCCACCGGCAACGAAAGCCAGTCCTGCGCATATTCGACCTGCACCACGCGGATATCGCCGAGCAATCCCTGCCGCACCATGCCGCGCGCATGCCGCACGAGCGGATAGCCCGTGTACGTGTATGTCACCGCGAACACCAGCCCCTTGTCGCGCGCGAGCTTTTGCAGCGCCTCGCCTTCGGCCAGCGATACCGCGAGCGGCTTGTCGCAGATCACGTGGATGCCGGCTTCGAGAAACGCCGTGGCAATGGGCGCATGCAGATGATTCGGCGTGACGATAGCCACCGCTTCCACGCCGTCCGAACGCCCCGCCTCGACGCGCGCCATTTCGCGATAATCGCCATAGCTGCGCGGCAAACCGATTGCCGATGCGCTCGCCGCCGCGCGCTGCGGGTCAGATGACAACGCGCCCGCCACCAACTCATAACGGTCGTCGAGCCGCGCCGCGATCCGGTGCACCGCGCCGATAAACGCGCCCTCGCCGCCGCCGACCATGCCCAGCCGCACGCGCTTCATCGCGTTTCTCCCATGCCGAGCACGCCGCGCAACTGCTCGCGGTTCGCGCCGCTGCCCGCGAAGTCGTCGAAGGCGCGTTCGGCCACGCGGATGATGTGATCGCGGATAAACACCGCGCCTTCGCGCGCGCCGTCTTCCGGATGCTTCAACGCGCATTCCCATTCGAGCACGGCCCAGCCTGGGAAATCGTATTGCGCCATCTTCGAGAAGATCGCCTTGAAGTCAATCTGCCCGTCGCCTAACGAGCGAAAGCGCCCGGCGCGCTCGACCCATCCCGAATATCCGCCGTACACGCCTTGGCGGCCATTCGGCCGGAACTCCGCGTCCTTCACATGAAAAGCCTTGATGCGCGCGTGATAGATGTCGATGAACGCCAGATAATCGAGTTGCTGCAAAACGAAATGACTCGGATCGAACAGGATATTCGCGCGCGGATGGTCATCCACCGCCGCGAGAAAGCGCTCGAAGGTCACGCCATCGTGCAGGTCTTCGCCGGGGTGCAGTTCGTAACACACGTCGACGCCCGCGTGCTCGAACTCATCGAGAATCGGTCGCCAGCGCGCGGCAAGTTCCTCGAATGCGGCTTCGACGAGACCCGCCGGACGCTGCGGCCACGGATAGAAATACGGCCACGCGAGCGCGCCCGAAAAGGTCACATGCGCGGCGAGCCCGAGCCGTTTCGATGCCGCCGCCGCGTACTTCAATTGCCCGGTCGCCCATTCGGTGCGCGCGGCCGGATTGCCTCGCACATGGGGCGCGGCGAAGCCATCGAACAAGGTGTCGTAGGCCGGATGCACCGCGACCAGTTGCCCTTGCAGATGCGTCGACAGTTCGGTGATCGCGACGCCCGCATCCTCGACGGTGCGGCGAATGTCGTCGCAATACGCATCGCTGGATGCGGCCTTCTCCAGATCGATCAGACGCGGATCCGCCGGCACCTGAATGCCCGCGTAGCCGAGTCCTTTCGCCCACGACGCGAGATGCGCGAGCGAGTCGAACGGCACGTCGTCGCCCATGAATTGCGCGAGAAAGATCGCGGGGCCCTTGATGGTCTTCATCTTTCGCCTCGATATTTGAACAACGCGAAGGGCCGGTCGAAACCGGCCCGCCACTCAGAACGGCGAGTTCGGGTAATAGAACTGCTTGGCGTTCTCCTTCGTGATGAGCACCGAGGGAATGATCGTGGTCGGCGGCAGCTTGTCGCCCTTCAGGCGCGCTTCGGCGGTGAGCTTGATCGCGTCGTAGATGAACTTCGGCGAGTACGAGACGTCGGCCTTTACGAGCTTGTCGCCATCCATGATGCGCTTGACCGCTTCCTTCGATCCCGCGCCGCCGAACACTTCCTTGATATCGGTGCGCTTTGCCTGCTCGATCGCCTTCAGTACGCCGATCATCATGTCGTCGTCGGCGGCCCACACGGCGTCGATGTGCTTGAAGCGCGTGAGAT
Organism: Caballeronia sp. GAWG1-1; assembly: GCF_023631465.1. NCBI lineage: Bacteria > Pseudomonadati > Pseudomonadota > Betaproteobacteria > Burkholderiales > Burkholderiaceae > Caballeronia > Caballeronia sp. GAWG1-1. Next base: position 270,840 of record NZ_JALQDB010000025.1, on the reverse strand, counting down.
AGTCCTGCATGGTCTTGAAGGCGTCGTCGCGATTCCAGTTGGCGTATTTCGCATCGAGAATCTTCATGTCCGGATGCTGCTTGATCACGCCTTCGAACGCGGCCCAGCGTTCGTTGTCGAGGGTCGTCGGAATGCCGCGCAACGCGACGATATCGCCCTTGTTGTCCAGCGTCTTCGCGAGATACTCGGCAGGTAGCTTGCCGAACGCAGTGTTGTCGCCGGCGACGTACGCGTCCTGCGCGCTGGTGTCGGTCAAGCCGCGATCCACGACCGTCACGTACACGCCTTTCTTCTTCACCTGCGCGACCGGCTGCGTGAGCGACGCCGATTCGAACGGGAAAATCACGAGCGCATTGATCTTGTTGACCGTCACGAGATCCTGCAACTGGTTGGCCTGTTCGGGCGCGCCGGCCGCCGTCTTCACGATCACCTTGAGGTCGGGATGCGCCTTCTCCAGTTCCTTCTTCGCTTCGTTGGCCCACCAGACGATACCGCCCGTGAAGCCGTGCGTCGCGGTCGGAATGGCGACGCCGAGCACGACTTTATCGGCGGCGGATACGGACGTGGAAACGGCGAACGCGCTCGCCGTCAAGGTAAGCGCGGCGAGCGCGCGAAGCACGAGTTTCATGACGATGTCTCCTGTGTTTTAGATACTTCTATCGACGTCCACGCTGCAGGAAGGCCACGAAAATGATCACGGCGCCCTGCACCGCCGCATTCAGATACACGCTGATGATGCTCGTCAGGTTCAAGATGTTGTTGATGACCGAAAGCAGAATCGCGCCGATGACCGTGCCGATCACGCGCCCTTCGCCGCCTCTGAGCGCGGTGCCGCCCACCACCACGGCCGCGATGGCTTCGAGCTCCCATAAGAGGCCGGTGGTCGGCGTGGCCGAACCGAGCCGCGGCACGTAGAGCACGGTCGCGACCGCGACGCACAGTCCAAGCAGCACGTAGGTCGCGATCTTCACCTGATCCACGCGAATGGCCGCATAACGCGCAACCTGTTCGTTCGAGCCGATAGCCTGCACGTGACGCCCGAACACCGTGCGATTGAGCACGATAGCGCCGCCCGCCGCGACGATCAGGAACACCCAGATCGGCACGGGCACGCCGAAGAGACTCGCGTAATAGACCGGGCCGTAGAGATCGACGAGCGAATTGTCGAGCGTGAGCGCGCCGCCATCCGCGAGCCATGTCAGAAGCGCGCGAAACACGCCGAGCGTTCCCAGCGTGACGATGAACGGCTCGATGCGCCCCTTGGTCACGAGCAAGCCATGCGCGAGCCCGAACAACGCACCGAGCACGAGCGCCAGCACGATGCCGAGCGCGAGAATCGCGAGCGGCGGCACGGCATGTCCGCGCACGCCCTGCAGCAGCCCGTTCATCATGTAGATCATGCTGCCCGCGATGAGCGCGGCCATTGACCCGACCGACAGATCGATCCCGCCCGAGATGATGACGAAGGTCATCCCCACCGCGATGATGCCGATGAACGATGTGCGCGTGAGCACGTTCATGGCGTTGTCGAAAGTGGCGAAGTCGCCGTTGAGCATGGTTCCGCCGACGCAAAGCGCGATCAGCCCGATCAGCGGCCCGACGCCGAACAGTATGCGTGAGTAGGCGGCGAGGCGGCTTTCCTGCGCGGTGTCTTCAGTGTGTGCCGGTCGCATGCGCGATCAACCTCTCTTCGGTCAGGAGTTCCATGCCGAGCGTCGCGACGAGCTCGCCCGCGCGCATCACCGCGACGCGATGACAAAGCCCGATGAGTTCGATCAGCTCGGAAGAGATCACGATCACCGCGCGGCCTTCGGCGGCCAGGCGATGAATCAGGAAATAGATGTCGCGTTTGGCGCCGACATCGACGCCGCGCGTCGGTTCGTCGAGCACGATCACGCGCGGATCGGGATGCAGGAACTTGGCGAGCGCGAGCTTCTGCTGATTGCCGCCCGAGAGCATGCGCGCGCGGCTCTTCGCATTGCCCGTGCGTATGCCGAAGTCCTTCACGGCGACTTCGAGCGCCACGCGTTCCGCGTGCATGTCGACGAGCGGATGCGCGTAGCGTTCCAGCGTCATCATCGTGAGATTGTCTTTCAACGCCATGTCGACATGCAGGCCGCGTCCCTTGCGGTCTTCGCTCAAGTAAGTGATGCCGTGACGCATGGCGTCGCGCGGGCTTTTGAGCTTCACGGTGCCATTTTTAATCGCGATGGTTCCCGCGCTCAGCGGCCGCAAACCCACGAGCGCTTCGAAGAGTTCCGTGCGTCCCGCGCCGACGAGACCCGCGAAGCCGAACACTTCGCCCGCGCGCACCGAGAAGCTCACGCCTTCCGCCCAGCCCGGCACCGACGCTTGATCGACCTTGAAGGCGACGGGCGCATCGGCGGCGAGCGGCGGCTTGTCCGGGAACATGTCAGAGACTTCGCGGCCGACCATCAGGTTCGCCATTTGATGACGCGTGATTTCATCGGTCGGCGAGCGCGCGACGAAGCGGCCATCGCGCATGACGATCACTTCGTCGGTCACGCGCTCCACTTCGTCGAGCTTGTGCGAGATATAGACGATGGTCACGCCCGCTTCCTTCAGCCGTGCCATCAGCGCAAAAAGACGCTGCGTTTCCGAAGGCGTGAGCGTCGCGGTGGGCTCGTCCATGATGAGCAGGCGCGCATTGCGCAGCATCGCCTTGGCAATCTCGACCAACTGCTTTTCCGCGACGATCAAGTCGCGCACGCGCGTGTCCGGGTTCTTGTGCAGGCCGACTTCGGTGAGCGCGTCGCGGGCGGCATCGCGCATGGCCGGTTCATCGAGAAAGAAGCCGCGCCGCAACTCGTGCCCGAGAAACATGTTCTGCGTGATGCTGAGATGATCCGCGAGGTTCAGTTCCTGGTGGATCAGCACGATGCCGGCATGTTCCGCTTCACGCGAACTTCTGAAGTCGGCTCGTCTTCCGTCGATCACCATCTCGCCTGCGTTGGCGCGCTCGTAGCCAGCGAGGATTTTCATGAGCGTGGACTTGCCCGCGCCGTTTTCGCCAAGCAAGCCGTGGATGCGTCCCGGCTTCAGATCGAAGCTCACGCCGTGCAGCACGCGCACCGGCCCGAACTGTTTTTCGATTCCCTCGAAGCGCACGGCAAGGCTCATTTTCACGCGCTCCTTCGTTGAATGAGTCGATGCGGCAGCAGCACGCCCGGCACGTCCGCGCGTGGATCGCGCAGGCGCTTGAGCAGCAGTTCCGCCGCCGTTTCACCGAGCGCCTGCATGGGCTGCGAGACAGTGGTAAGCGGCGGATAGACATGTGCGGCCACCGCGATATCGTCGAAGCCCACTACCGCGACATCTTCCGGTACGCGCAAGCCGACGCCGCGCAAACCGTTCATCACGCCGATGGCGAGCGTGTCAGAAACGGCGAAGATCGCGGTCGGTCTTGTGCGCTCGCCAAGCGAGGCAAGCTGCGTGGCCGCGCGTTCGCCGGCGTCGTAATCGAGGCTTTCGAGTTCGACCTGCCACGCCGGATTGGCTTCGATACCCGCGTCCCGAAGCGCATCGCGATAACCGGCCAGCCGCTGGCGTCCGTACAGATAGCCGTGTCCCGAGTTGATGAGCGCGATGCGTTCGTGTCCCTTGCCAAGCAGATACCGCACGACATCGCCCGCTGCAAGATGATTGTCGATGCCCACGTAAGGCACGCCCGCGCCCGGATCGAATTCGCAGCACGCTACCCACGGCAAGGTCGAGGCCTCTTCGGCAAGCGCCTTTTGCACGGCGGCGGGGTCGAGACAGATTGCGCCATCCGCGCGGCGTCCGCGTAACAGGTCGAAGTAACTGCGCTCGCGCAAGGGGTCGGCGCCGGTATCGCACATCAGCATGAAATAGCCGTTTTGTCGCGCCACGCTGTCGATGCCACGTACGATAGCCGCATAAAACGGATTGCCGAAGTCCGGCACCATGGTGAGCAGCAGACGGCTTTCCGCCGTGCGGAGATTGCGCGCAAGTTCGTTGATGCGGTAACCGCTCGCAGCGACCGCCACGCGCACTTTTTCGCGCGTCGTCTCGCGCACGTTCGCATGGCCGTTGAGCACGCGCGATACCGTCGCGACCGACACGCCCGCGCGCTCGGCGACATCCGCTATCGATACTTCCTCGCGTGTACGAACCGTATCCGACATGCTGCGCGCCACCGCGGCGAACGAGATGTAATGGATTACATTATTCGGCGCGAGACGCGCTTAAAGCAACCGGAATCGGCTAGGGATAAACGCTTAAGGCGTGCGTCTGTCGATTTGCTTGCGGCTGGCTCGTCGTATGGTGTGAGCGGGCAAATGCCACGCTTGCAACTTATCGAGGAGCATTCCATGCGTTTCATGATGCTGATGATCCCGCGCGGCTACGAAAGCGCGCAACCGGGCACGCTGCCCTCCGCCGAAGCCGTCGCCTCAATGATGAAGTACAACGAAGAACTGCAGAAAGCAGGCGTGTTGCTTGCGCTCGACGGACTGCATCCCCCTTCGATGGGCGCGCGCGTTTCGTTCGAAGGCGGCAAGCCGCGCGTCGTCGACGGCCCTTTCGCCGAAGCCAAGGAAGTGCTGGGCGGTTACTGGATGCTGCAGGTCAAATCGCGCGAAGAGGCGATCGAATGGGCGAAGCGTTGTCCCGCTTCGGACAACGAGGTGATCGAAGTGCGGCAAGTCATGGAGTTCGGCGACTTTCCGCCCGACGTGCAGGAAGCGGCGGCGGGCTTCGATGAAGCGCACAACAAGCCGCGCTCTTGAGCCAGACGCGGAGCATTCGTGCTTTCGCCTCAAGCCGTCGCGGTCAGTTCGAATAGCGATTGACGCAAGGCCTTCGCGCGCTTCTCGCCGAACTTCGCTTCGAACTCGGCCTGCGCGATGCGCCATTGCTCGACCGCTTTCTTGAGCGTCTCCTTGCCTTGCGACGTCAGCCGCAGCCCGACTGCACGCGAACTCGCCGCCTGCTGCTCCGCTTCGACGATGCCATCGCGTTGCAAAGGCTTGAGCGCGCGAACGAGCGTGGTGCGGTCCATGACCATGGCGTCGGCGAGATCCGCCATCGACACATCGGGCCGGCGCGCGATAGCCAACATGAGCGTGTATTGCGCGGCCGTGATGCCGGCCACGTTCAGATGCCGCTCGTACAGCTGCGAGACATAGCGCGCGGCCTGACGGATTGCAAAGCAGTTGCAATCGAAGAGAGAAGAGTTCGGATTCGTAGCCATGCCGTTTAGCATATTTGTGCATATGCACTCTGTCAAGGGCCGCGTTTTCATCGACGCGACAGGAGGCTCTCGGAACGCGGCGCGAATCGTCGTGGCGCGACTTGCTTCAAATCCCGCAGTGCCGCATCCCGCTTAGGTATTCGGTCCGCCGACGCTATGCCGAAATCCGCATCCGTCACGCGACTTAACAACAAGACGCGGCGAATTTGGCTCCCTAAATTGCGCATGTCCCGCCTCGTTCACCGTGCGCCGGATGCGCGCGAGGGGAAAGCCCTTCTTGCCGGCGCACTTGTGGCGATGTCCCATTCGATAGTCGAAACAGTCAGTCAGACCAACAAGGAGAGGAAACCATGCGTATCCACACGAGCCTCAAGCTAGTCTGCGCCGCCGTCGCGCTTGCCGCGCTGCCGTTCGCCGCGGCCGCCGAGGACATGACGGTGAAAGTCGGTTTTGCCGCGCCGCTCACCGGCGCAAACGCGGGCTACGGCAAAGATCTCCAGAACGGCGTGCAGCTCGCGCTCGATGAAGCGAACGCCAAAAAGATCAGCATCGGCGGCAAGACGGCGAAGTTCGAAATCGCGGCGGAAGACGATCAGGCCGACCCGCGCATCGGCGTGCAGGCCGCGCAGAAGCTCGTGGATGACGGCGTGGCCGTGGTCGTCGGACACTTCAACTCGGGCACGACGCTGCCTGCATCGCCGATCTACAACACCGCCGGCATTCCGCTGATCGATCCCGCGGCGACTAACCCGACCATTACCACGCGTGGCCTGGAAAACGTCTTCACGGTCATTTCGAGCGATGCGCAGAATGCGGGCAACGCCGGCGCCTACGCGGTGACGACGACGAAGGCGAAGAAGATCGGCATCATCGACGACCGCACGGCCTTCGGTCAGGGCGAAGCCGACGAGTTCGAGAAAGCGGTGAAAGCGAAAGGCGGCACGATCGTCGCGCGCGAATTCAGCGACAACCAGACGGTCGACTTCAGCGCGCAGCTCACGCGTCTGAAGGCGGCCAACGCCGATCTGATTTTCTTCGGCGGATTGGATCGGCAAGCGGCAGCCGTGGTCAAGCGCATGAAGCAGCTCGGCATGACCGCGCAGTTCGTGGGCGGCGGCGGCGTGATGGATGCCGACTTCCTCAAGCTCGCCGGCGACGCGGCCGAAGGCGCGCAGGCGTGGGAATACGGCAGCCCGCTCGACAAGCTGCCGCAAGGCAAGGCGTTCAGCGACAAGTTCCAGAAACGCTTCGGGGTGGCGATTCTCTCGTATGCGCCGTTCGGCTACGACGCCGCGTGGGCCGCGATCAACGCAATGGAGAAGGCCGGTTCCGCCGATCCCAAGGTGTATCGGCCGGCGTTGAAGAAGATCTCCTTCGATGGCATCACCGGCCCGATCGCATTCGATGACAACGGCGCGTTGAAGAACGCGTCATCGACGCTCTACCAGGTGAAGAACGGCCAGTGGGACACCGTGGTGACGAAGCACGGCATGTAAGCGTTGCACGTGCTCAGGCTTGCACGGCGTTCGTGTAAGCCTGGAGCGTCTCACGCGTCCGTGCCGCCTCCCCTTCCAGCCATTTCGCGAACTGCTGCAAGGTCGGCGACGGTGCGGGCCGCTCGGGGTAGACGAGGTAGTACGCCGCGCCGCTCGGCACACACAGCGAAAACGGCGCGATCACGCGTTTCGCGCGCAAGTCGTCCTCGATCAGCGACAAGTCGCCGATGGTTACGCCGAGACCCTGCATCGCCGATGTGATGGCGAGGTCGAGCGTGTCGAAATGCTGCGCCTTCATCGAAGGCAGGCCGGCGTAACCATAAGCGCCGAGCCACAAGAGCCAGTCGCGCCGGTCGCGTGTGGGATGCAAAAGCGTCTTGCCGGCCAGATCGTCGGGCGTCGGTGCGCGGTCCCGCCGAACCTTGAACTGCTCGGGCGCACAGACGGGCGTCAACACTTCATCGAACAGATGGTGCGAGCTGACACCCTTCTGCGCTGGCGCCGGCGCGCCAAACACGATGGCTGCATCGAACTGTTCGGCGTTGAACTCGACACTGTGCGACACGGCTGCTGTCACTTCGATCACCAGTTCCGGACGCTCGTTCTGCAGACGAATGACACGCGGCAAAACCCAGCGCATGGCGCAGGTCGGACACTTCAGACGCAGTGTTCCGGACTGTGCGCCACCTTTCGCGAGCGCATCGGCGATCTGTTCGAAAGCCTGCTGCAACGGCGCGATGAGCAACGCGCCATGATGCGTGAGCGCAAGGCCGCGCGCCTGCCGCACGAAGAGCGCATAGCCGAGATGCGCCTCCAGTCCGGCAATCTGGCGGCTCACCGCGCCTTGCGTCACGTTCAACACATCGGCGGCGCGCGTGAAATTGAGCTTGCGCGCGACCACGAGGAAGGTCTTCAGCACGTCCAGGGATGGCAAAGGTTTCATGTGGTCGTTCGCGGGTTTATCTACGCAGCCATGAATTCGAAGCATGGCTAGTATGACAAAGTTTCGATTGTTCCGGCTTTATTGCCGCGGTTCAATCGACGAACTGCAATACCGGAGACATTTGCCGTGCAAAGCGCCTGCATCCCCGAGTCGAAGCTGCCGAGCGTCGGCACGACAATTTTCACCGTGATCGGCCAGCTTGCCGACGAACATCACGCGCTCAATCTTTCTCAAGGCGCGCCGAACTTCGCATGCGATCCGCGCCTGATCGAAGGCGTCGAGCGAGCCATGCGAGCAGGACATAACCAATATTCGCCGATGTCGGGCGTGCTGGCGCTGCGTGAAGCCATCGCCGACAAGACGCACAAGCTGTATGGCGCGCAGTACGATCCGGGCACGGAAGTGACGGTCGTGGCGAGCGCGAGCGAGGGGCTTTACGCGACCATCAGCGCGCTCGTGCATCCCGGCGACGAGGTAATTTACTTCGAGCCGTCGTTCGACAGTTACGCGCCGATCGTGCAGCTTCAGGGTGCGACGCCTATCGCCATCCAGCTATCGGCGGAGAATTTTCAGATCGACTGGGACGAAGTCGCGGCGGCCATCACGCCGAAAACGCGCATGATCCTAGTCAACACGCCGCACAATCCGACCGGCAGCGCCTTCGCCGATGAAGACATCGCGCGTCTCACGGCGCTCACGCGCGACACGAAGATCATCGTGCTGTCGGACGAAGTCTACGAGCACGTAGTGTTCGACGGCGCGCCGCATCACGGCATGGCGCGCTACCCGGAACTGGCTGAGCGCAGCGTGATCGTGTCGTCGTTCGGCAAGTCGTATCACGTGACGGGCTGGCGCGTCGGCTACTGTCTCGCGCCCGCCGCGTTGACTGCCGAGATCCGCAAGATTCACCAGTTCATGACGTTTTCCGCCGATACGCCGATGCAAATGGCTTTCGCCGAAGCGCTCGCCGACGAATCGAGCTATCTCAACCTCGGACCGTTCTATCAGCACAAGCGCGATTTGCTGGCGACATCGCTCGCGGGATCGCGCTTCGAGTTGCTGCCGAGCGCGGGCAGTTTCTTCATGCTCGCACGCTACGGCGCGATTTCGGATGAAAGCGACAGCGACTTCGTGCTGCGCCTGATTCGCGAGGCGCGCGTGGCGACCATTCCGTTGTCCGCGTTTTATACCGACGGCACCGACAACCGCGTGATCCGGCTTTCGTTCGCGAAGGACGACGACACGCTGATCGAAGGCGCGCGCCGCCTTTGCTCCATCTAAAAACATTCGAGACACGACACGATGAAGATCAAATACGCCGCCACCGCCCTATTCCTTGCCTGCTCGTTCGCGAGCGGCGCGGCGTTCGCCGCCGATACCTTGCGTTTCGGGCTCGAAGCGCAGTATCCGCCGTTCGAGTCGAAGGCGTCGACGGGCGAACTGCAAGGACTCGATATCGATGTCGGCAACGCCGTGTGCGTGGCGGCGCAGATGAGCTGCAAGTGGGTCGAGACCTCTTTCGACGGGTTGATTCCCGCGCTGCAGGGCCGCAAGTTCGACGCCATCAATTCGGCGATGAACGCGACCGACCAGCGCCGTCAGGCCATCGACTTCACGACGGTGGTGTATCGCGTGCCGACGCAACTCATCGCGAAAACGGGCAGTGGACTCGAACCGACGCCCGCGTCGCTAAAGGGCAAGAGCGTGGGCGTGTTGCAGGGTTCGATCCAGGAGACCTTTGCCAAGGCGCATTGGGAAAACGAAGGCGTGAAGGTCGTGCCGTATCAGGATCAGAACCAGGTCTACACGGACCTCAAGTCCGGCCGGCTCGATGCCACGCTGGTGCTCGCGCCTGCGGGACAAACCGGCTTTCTGTCGAAGCCCGACGGCAACGGCTTTGCGTTCGTCGGCGCGCCGGTGCGGGACGACAAGATTCTTGGCAGCGGCATTGCGTACGGCGTGCGCAAGGGCGACGATGCGCTGAAGAGCAAACTCAACGCGGCCATCGCGAAGGTGAAGGCCGACGGCACGATCGACAAGTTCGCGAAGAAGTATTTGGGGGAAATCGATATTTCGGCGAAGTGAGGGATGAGCGGGCGTTCAGCAACTTTCCCACGGCACAGGCACACTGGCGGCTTGATTCACCACACGCGGCGCGTCGAAGCGCCGCGGCGCCCTCACAGGAAAAGCATTGAGCACGCCGCCTCGAACGAACCCCGCCGCCCCTGGACAACCGGCCGCGCCCGCACCACTGCAAGGCGGGCAACTGGTGCTCGCCACTTTCGCGGTGGCGCTCGCTACCTTCATGAACGTGTTGGATTCGTCGATCGCCAACGTCGCGATTCCGACCATCTCCGGCAATCTCGGCGTCTCGGTCAACGAAGGCACCTGGGTCATTACGGTGTTCGCCGCGTCGAACGCGGTTTCCATTCCGCTGACCGGCTGGCTCACGCAGCGACTCGGGCAAATTCATCTGTTTGTCGGCGCGATCCTCATGTTCGTGCTCTCCTCATGGTTGTGCGGTCTTGCGCCCAATTTGCCCGTGCTGCTTTTCGCGCGCGTCTTGCAGGGCGCGGTGGCTGGGCCGCTGATTCCGCTCTCGCAGGCCATTCTGCTCGGCTCGTATCCGAAAGAGAAATCGTCGATGGCGCTCTCGCTCTGGGCGATGACCGCGACCGTCGGCCCGATCGCCGGTCCCGCGCTCGGCGGCTGGATCACGGATAGTTATTCTTGGTCGTGGATCTTCTATATCAACATCCCGGTCGGCATTTTCGCGGCGGGCGTGACGTGGATCATCTACCGCAACCGCGAGTCGCCGAGCCGCAAGGCGCCTATCGATATCGTCGGGCTCGGGCTGCTGATCGCGTGGGTCGCGTCCTTGCAGATCATGCTCGACAAGGGACGTGATCTCGACTGGTTCCAGTCGCCGGTCATCGTCATTCTCGCGATAACGGCAGCCATTTCATTCGCGTTTTTCGTCGTGTGGGAGCTGACGGCGGAGAATCCGGTCGTCGATTTGCGGCTCTTCGCGGGACGCAATTTCTTCGGCGGCACGGTGGCCATTTCGGTCGCTTATGGCGTGTTTTTCGGCAATCTCGTGTTGTTGCCGCAATGGATGCAGCAGTATTTGAACTACCGTTCCGTCGACGCGGGTCTCGTCACCGCGCCGCTCGGCATCTTCGCCGTGATTCTTGCGCCGGTAATGGGCAAGGTGCTGCCGCGCAGCGACGCACGCGTGATCGCGACCATGGCGTTCGTGGGCTTCGCGTTCGTATTCTGGCTGCGCTCGAAGTATGTGATCGAGATCGATACCTGGCATCTCGTGCTGCCGACGCTCCTGCAAGGCATTCCGATGGCGATGTTCTTCGTGCCGCTCACGGCCATCGTGCTGTCGGGCTTGCCGCCATCGAAAATACCGGCGGCGGCAGGCTTGTCGAATTTCGCGCGGGTGTTTTGCGGCGCGGTGGGGACATCGCTTGCGGGCAACGAGTGGGATCATCGGATCGCGCTGCATCACGAGCGGCTGACGGAGCAGGCGAATATTTATAACCCGGCGTTCTTGCAGTCGCTCGGCATGTCGCAATCGACGCTGAATATCGGTGAAGCCCAGGCGCGTGGGATGTTCAACTTCACCGTCAACACTCAAGCCGCGATGATGGGGCTCAACGATATCTTCCTCATTTCAGCGGTCATCTTCATTCTGATCATTCCGCTGATCTGGATTACAAAGGTGGCGAAGGGTGGCGGCGGTGGGGCGGCGGCGGGGGCGCATTGAGATTTTTCGCGTGCCGTTACTAATGGACGGCACGCGGTACTCAACTTTGCGGCGTCAAAAAATAAATGGGCGTCAGCGGCATACGGGCGCGCGCCTTGTCATCAAGCTTGCTGTAAAACTGAATCCATAATTCGATCAATCGTTCGGAGTCGATCAACGTAATCTTGCGGCGCTCTTGATTTCGTGCAAAAGATTGGGCGTCGCGAGTAAAGCCGCCGGTGGAGATGAATAAGCCGACGTCGTCCTCGTTGATAATCGCAATAAAGGATTTGAGGCCGTCCGTATCTACCCGATGTGCGACGCGCTTCACTTGCACCTTAATGCGTGGTGGCCGAGTGCCAAGAGGGTCATTGTTTGCGATGATGTCAACACCATCATCTTTGCCCGGTGGCGATACCCAGCCGATGTGATAGCTCATTGCTCGCAGCAGGTCTGAAACAAGATCTTGAAAATCGTAAGGCGGCATTTTCAGAAGATGCTGCTCAATCTCGCCCCAAGCCTGCTCCTCTGCTTGCTCGTAAGTCATGCTCGCAGTTTCGGCGTCAACATCAAACGTCAAGTCGGACTGCTCGCTGAGTTTGGCCGATGCATAACTCAACCCGCTTGGATCACGCAGTTGAGCCGCTTTCCATTGGGCGTAGAGTCGATCCGATTCGCGACGAAACGCAGCGGGCTCTTTAATACGGTCATACGCGGACAAGCCCTCGTCAGTGATAGACCAAATGCCTTTGTGCTTGGTGAGCCACCCAGCTTTTACGCAGGCGATAGTCGCAAAGCGCACCGTCTTCTCGAAGCGTCTTGCGCCGGAGTTCTCATAGAAGCTCGCTTCATATGGAGAAAGAGTCACGCTAGAAGCGAGCGTCTTGAGTGCTTGGGCTGCGCCTAAGCCCTCCGGTTGCGCCTTCAGAATCTCAAACAGTTTCCTTAACAGTTCGCCCATGCGCTGTCGTGATGTTTCGGCCATTGCAATTTCTGAGTAGCGCACACACACCGGTGCAAACCTGCAATTGCCTACCTGTGTCGAGACACGACTGTTGAAATTCATTACGCGAGGCACGCCGATTCTAAAGCACGCTCACTTCAACCCTTCAACCCCAACTCCACCCGCTCCCCCGCGCCCTTATCCTTGATCCCGTCCGCGTTCAGCTTGGGCGCGACGACAAAAATCCGGCTGCTGTCGATCTTCCCGTCGAAGTACTCCTTCACCGCCTGCGCGCGGCGCTGCGCCAGATCGCGCAACGCGCCTTCATCGACCGGTGCGTTTTCAGTCAGCGCGCTCTTCATGTCCTCGTCCGGCACCGACTTCGTCAAACCGATGAAGTTCTTCGGCTTCTTGAAATCCGCCGACTTATAAACCTTCGTCAGATACTTGTCGTAATCCGCATCCGATACCTTCACCGACTGCCAGTCCACATTCTCGCCGCCATCCGACATGTCGCGGACCTTCGCGCGTTTGATTTGGCCATCCAGCCAAGCGCTGCGTAACGCGGGTTCATCGACTTTCGGATCGACGCGCCCCGTCACATCCAGCCTGATCGACGGCTTATCCGCGAGCGCCTTCGAAATCGTCTCCAGCTTCTTCTGCGCGGCATCGTTGAGCGTCGCCGAGCCTGCGTCGAATTCGACGTAATTCAGCTCCTCGCCACTGCTGCCGAACGCATGCGCGAGCAGCGAGAACGGCGCGGTCACCGCCTTTTGCACCAGATTCAATATGGCTTGCCAGACGAGCCCGCCAATAGAAAACTCCGGATTCGAAAGCGATCCCGAAATGGGAATGTTCACGTCGATCTCGCCGCGCGAATTCTTCAGCAACGACACGGCGAGCCGCACCGGCAGCTTCGTCGCCGTCGAATTGTCGACGTGATCGCCGAACGTCAACTGGTCGATGAACAGGTGATTGTTCGCCGTGAGCTTGTCGTCGCCGAGCATGTAATGCAGATCGACGTTGAGCTTGCCCTTCGTGATCGGATAGCCCGCATACTTCGACGAATACGGCGTGAGGTTGGTGAGCTCGACGTCGTGCGCGCTCGCGGTCAAGTCGAGCGCGGGCTTTTCGATGAGCGGATTCACCTGTCCCTTGATCGAAACCGGTCCGTTCGCGGCGAGCTTGGCGGCGACATCGACGGGCGCGGGCGTCGTCGAATGTGTGCCGAATGCGCCGATGGTCCCGTTGATCGACACGAGATTCGCCGTGAAGTTGGGCTTGATGAAGTTGTCGGTGTAGGTCACACGGCCGTTCTGCAATACGAGCTGGCCGAAGCGCATGTTCACCGGCGGACCGGAGGCCGCCGCCGTCTTGACCGGTGCACTCGCCGCGACCGCCGCGGATGCCGCCGCCGATGCCTCGGGCTTCGACTGATCGCGCGTCACCGATTGCCGCGGGCCGTTGTCGCTTGCCACGACGCTCTTCAGGTTCAGCTTGCCTTGCGCGTCGAGCAACACGCGGCCGTAGAAGTTCGCGAAGGTCACGCGCGCCGCGTCAACGTCCGTGCCGCGCTCGCCATAATTCACCTTTACGTTGGTGAGGCCGAGCAGTTTCCAGCCGGCGAAACGGTCGGACGTCGCTTTGTCCTGCATGCGCACGTCTGTCAGCGAAACATCGCCCTTGTAGGAAGCCGCGAGCGTCTTGCCACTGCCCGACAAGCCGACATCGCCATTGGCGTTGAGGAACGCGCTTGCGATATCGACGTTGAGCTTGTCGCCGAAATACGGTTCGAAGGCGGCGGCATCGACCTGATCGCCCTTCACATGCAGCGCGAGCTTGAGCGGTGTGACCGTGACCGTGCCATTTATATCGAGCGCGCCACGCCCGTTGAGCGTGAGCTTGCCGGTAACATCGAGCGGTTTCGAGAGATCGTCGCTGAACTGCTTCACGGCTACCGACATCGGCGCAATGCGCAGCTTCACGGGCGTCGTGGGCGTCAAGTCGGTGACATTAGCCGAGGCGTTATCGAGCGCGATCTGGCCAATTTGATAGCGCCACGCCGGTCCCGCTTCCTGCGCCTTCTGAATCTTGCGCGTGGCGCTCGGCTCCGGCGCAACCTCATGCGCTCCAGCGAGCGCGGCCAGGTCGATACTGCCGTCCTTGCGGCGCGTGGCATCGAGCGAAAGTCCCTTCAACTGCACGCTGTCGAGCGCGACCTGACGCGCGGGCACATCCACCTTGACGATCTTCGCGAGCGCGGCATCGAGCTTGATGGGTGCGGCGGCATCCGCGCCATTCGATGCATTCGGCACGAGCGTGAGCGCGTCGAGTTTCACATCGCCCGCGCCGACCTGCACGTTTGCTTCCGGCTTCGACCAATCGACCGACACCGGCAGATTCGCGCCGAGCGTGCCGCTCGTCACGCGCGCCGCCAGCGAATTCGCGATATAAGGCTGCAACGGCGGCAGCGCCAATGCTTCGAGCGCCAACTTGACGTCGGCGGTCTTGGCGGCGAGCGCGACGTTGCCGGAAGCGCCGAGCGAACCGCCGTGACCGAACGCCGTCTTGAGCGTGTAGCGCGCGGGCGTCTTGTCGAGCGTCGAAAAACCATCGAGCGTGACGGCTAGACCTGTCAGCGTTTCCTGCACGCGCTGCTTCATCAACTGGTCATCGAACGCGATCTTGCCGTCGTCGATGGCAACGTGCTTGATAGCCAGATCGAGCGGCGGCGCGTCCTTCGCTTCGGGCTTCTTCACCTCGGCCTTCGCGGGCGGCGGCGCGAGTTTCTGCACGTTGAGCGTGCCGGACGGATCGCGCGCGAGCCGTACATCCGGACCCGCAAGCGTCACTTCGTCGAGATGATAGATATCGCGCAACGGCTCGGCGTTGGCAATCTTCACATGCAACGCGCGCGCGGCGACGAGCGGTGCGTTCGCTTTATCGGTGACGGCGAGATCGGCCAAATCCGCAGTGCCGTCGATACGAATGGTCGGTGCATCGCCGGCAATGGCAAAGCGCACGTTGAGGTCGGTCGTGAGCTTGCCGCTCTTCACCGCGACGGGCACGGAAGCCGGCGCGTAAGACGCCATCTGCGGCACGTCGAGTCCGTCGAGCGTGAGCGCGATCTCCGACTCGCGCGACTCCGAAAACGGCTTCGTGCGGCCCTTCACGACGAGCGGCGAGCCGTCGATGTGCGCCTGTAATAACGGCGTCACGAAAATATCGGTGGCCGAGGGCAGCGTCGCGATGAAGGGGATACCGAGCGCGAACTGGTCGATGGTGTGCTTCGCCTTCAGGAGCCGGTCGTCGAACACGATCCGGCCGTTCTCCACGCGAATGTTCGACACGGAGAAGCGCGCCGGCTTGTCCGATGGCGGCGAGGAAGGCTTCGAGAATTTCTCGATCAGATCGGAGAAATTGAAATGCTCGCCGTCGAAACGCACGATGCTGATGCGCGGCGAATCGATCTTCAGTTCATTGACGACGGGCGCGAGCCGGAAGATGGACGACCACGACGTGCGCACGACGAGCCGCGACACATCGACGAAACCGGCCGCCGCGCCGGGCGCTTTCGCGAGATTCGCGGGCGCTTCGCCGATATGCACGTCATCAGCTTCGAAATCGAGCGAATAGGGATTGAGCCAAATGCGCCGGATGGTCACCGGCCGGTCGAGTTGCTTGCCAAGCTGTTGCTCGGCGATATGACGAATGACCGGCGGCGCGACGAAGAAGCCGAGAAGGCCGATGACCACCATGAAGACGATCAGGCCAATCGCGATTCGCCGCGTACGCCGTGCATGCACGACGCCGCGCAGGGTTTGCCCGGCCGAGGCCAGTGAAGACTTGGTGACGCTTGCCATTCGATGCGCGCTGCGACGCGCGGCGGCGCATCGCCCTGTCAGGTAGAGGATGCTTCGAGTATACGACGAGGCATCGCGCAAACGTTCATCAAATGCTTCACTGCCGTTCGACGGCCGGCGGCGTCCACGTGCCGTCGCTTGCCTGCGGTTTGGGCGCGTAGAGGCGCATCGTCAGCTGAAAGTCGCCGTCGGGCGCGGGCAGCCAGTTCGATGCGCGCGCACGCGGCGGTGCTTCGGCCGCTACGGTGACATCGACCGAACCGTCGCGGTTTTTCTTGAGGCGGTCGCGGTCGCTTAGCGACAGACGCGGCAGCTTGCCGTTGGCGAACGCGCCATCCTTCGTGTAGGCCGCGAGCGTCCAGAAACCGCGCACCGGCGGCAACTGGTTCGGCGCGAAGTGCAGCACGTAGGTGTTCGCGCCGTTGAGCGGATGGCCGTCGCTGTCCACGCGCGCAACCGGCTTCGCTTCGCCCGCCTTCGTCCCCGAAAACGGCTGATGGCGCGCGAGATAAGCCCGCAGAATGTAATCCGTGCCGTAGTTGCCGACATCGTCGCCGAACCACGTCCAGCCGTTCTTCGTGATCGCGTTCGATGGCGCCGTCGCGAGATGCGCGCGGCCATCCGCGACACCGGACGCCAGAAGCGGCGCGTCGGCCTTCTTGAACTGCACCGGTTCGCCCGGCTTCACGCCGAGATCGGCGAGGCGGGACATCGCGGGCGCATCGTCGGCGGCGGGCGGATTGTCGTCGAGCGAGCGGGCAAGGCGCGCGAAAAACGCGTTGGCATCGAGCGCTTCGGCCTGCGCGCCGGGCGATGCCGTCGGCGCCGCGCTCGGCAAAGGCGGCACGCTAGGCGTCTGGCCCGTGGCATTGCCCGGCCACGCGCCCGTCACAGTCGAAGTAGGATCGGCGAGCGAGCCCTTGGTGGGCGTAAGCGTATCGATGCGCATCGACGTCTGCAGCTTTCTGACTTCGCGCACGTCGCGCATGCCGTTCACCCGCACGCGCACCGAAAGCCAGACGTAGCGCGTGCGCGTTTCGACGCGCGTCGCACCGGCGGGCAGCGTGCCCGTAAAGCCGGCGGGCACGAAGGCGATGAGCTGCGCCTTCGGAAACGGCGTCGTGTCGGCGCTCGAATACAGCGCGTTGCTCCATGCATCGAACGCGCGGGTATCGAGATAGCGTGCGCGCGGCGCGGCGGGCACGGTCACGATCACGGGATCGGCGGAGACATCGAGCCATGCGGAGGAATCGAGTGTATCGACGCTCGGCCAGCCGGTCGCGCCCGCGGGCGGCAACGCGATGGCGTGGCGGAACGTGTTGAGCGGCGCCTGACCCGGCCGCGCCGCCCCGCTTGCACGTTCCCGCGCGATGTCCGACGCGACGAGCGGAAAGCCGAACGTGTAGGCATCGACGACCTGGTTTTTCACCCAGCCGCCCGTATCTGCCGCCTCGGGCGTCGCGGTTCCCGCGCAGCCGGCGAGCAAGGCCGCGGCAGAAAGGCTCGTGCTGACCCATAAAGCGGCGTTGAGCGGAAACGTCCAGCGTCGGTGCTTATTCATTCGAATGGAAATCCGGTTTTATTTCGATGGGTTCGCAGACGAGCAGCCCGCCGCCGTCCTGATCCCCGAGGTAGCGCGCCGAAAATTCGATCTCGAAATTGGGGTTTTAACGTATCCGCTGATGATAGGCAAGACAACACGCATAAAAGGCGCTACTCGTCGCGCAAATACGTCTGACCACTCGTCGAGACTCGCTTCACGGCATCGCGTAACATGAATGTTTTGGAACCTTTCGAACGAGTCCGACGCATGTATATTCCCGCCCATTTCGAGGAAAACCGCCCGGAAGCCCTGCGCGCGCTGATCGCCGCGCATCCTTTTGGCGCATTGGTCACGCATGGCCCGAATGGGCTTGACGCCAATCACATTCCTTTCGAACTCGATCCCGCCATCGGCGAACACGGCACCTTGCGCGCGCACGTGGCACGTGCAAATCCCGTGTGGCGCGAAGTCGGGGCGCGCGAGGACGTGCTGGTGATCTTTCAGGGCGCGGAAGGCTATATCTCGCCGACTTTCTATCCGAGCAAGCAGGAAACCCACCGTCAAGTGCCGACGTGGAATTACCTCGTCGTGCACGCGCATGGCCGAATCACCGTGCGTGACGACGAAGCCTACGTGCGCGGCGTCGTTGCGAAACTCACGCGCAAGATGGAAGCGGGCGAAGCAATGCCGTGGAAAATGGGCGACGCGCCGCGCGATTTCATCGATCAATTGCTGGGCGCGATCGTCGGCATCGAAATCGAGGTGACGCGGCTGGTCGGCAAGGCAAAGCTTTCGCAGAACAAGGCGGAAGCAGACCGTATCGGCGCGGTCGAGGGCTTGCGTCAGCGCGGCGGCGAGGAAGCCGGCGCGCTCGCCGACGCCATGTTCGGCTCGATCGAACCGCCTCGCGACTGAAATGCGCTCTTGACCTTCCAATCGTTGGAAGGTCGATACTGGCTTCATGCGTGGCCAGAAGGAGCGTTTCATCATGTCATCGGCACCAGTCAATCAAACCAGAACCGCGGTATTCGCCGTGAGCGGCATGACGTGCGCGTCGTGCGTCGCGCGCGTCGAGAAAATGCTCGGACGCGTGCCGGGCGTGGAATCGGTCGCCGTGAATCTCGCGACCGAAAAAGCCACCGTCCATACGAACGATGCCGTCACCGACCAACAACTGGTCGCGGCCATTACGAAAGCCGGTTACGAAGCGGCGAAGGTCGAGCCCGACGCGCCGCGTGTCGATGCGAAAACGCCGCAAGCGCTCGATGCCGAACTCGTCGCGGTGGTCGCGAGCGCGCTCGTCACGCTGCCCTTGCTTGCGCCGATGTTCGGCGCAGCGCTCTCGCCGTGGCTGCAACTGGCGCTCGCGAGCATCGTCCAGTTTGGCTTCGGCGCGCGTTTCTACGTCGGCGGTTATCGGGCGCTGCGGGCGTTCGCGGGCAACATGGATTTGCTCGTGGCGCTGGGGACATCGGCGGCGTGGGCGCTGAGTGTCTATCAGATGTTCGCGCACGGCGGCATGCCGATGCATCTGTTCTTCGAGGCATCGGCGGTCGTCATCACGCTGGTGCGCTTTGGCAAATGGCTGGAGACGCGCGCCAAACGCCAGACCACCGACGCCATCCGCGCCCTTAACGCGCTGCGTCCGACCACGGCGCGCGTGCGCGATCGCGCCGATCCTTCGCATGAAAGCGAGATTGCGCTCGCCGATGTGCGCGTGGGCGACATCGCCATCGTGCGGCCGGGCGAGCGCGTGCCGGTGGATGGCATCGTGCGCGAGGGACGCACGCATGTCGACGAATCGCTGATCACGGGCGAGAGTCTGCCGGTTGCGAAAGAGCCGGGCGCGCGCGCGACGGGCGGATCGATCAACGGCGAAGGCGTGATCGCGATCGAAACGACGGCCATTGGCGCGGAAACGACGCTCGCGCGGATCATCCGGCTGGTCGAATCGGCGCAAGCGGAAAAAGCGCCGATCCAGCGCCTGGTCGATCGCGTGTCCGCCGTTTTCGTACCGGCAATTCTGGTAATTGCGCTCATCACGCTGGCGGGCTGGCTTCTGCATGGCGCGGATGCCGAGACCGCCTGGCTCAACGCGGTCGCCGTGCTCGTGATCGCCTGCCCGTGCGCGCTCGGCCTCGCCACGCCGACCGCCATCATGGCCGGCACGGGCGTCGCGGCGCGTCACGGCATCCTGATCAAGGACGCGGAGGCGTTGGAACAGGCGCATGCCATTAGCGTCGTTGCGTTCGATAAGACCGGCACGCTGACGGCCGGCCAACCGAGTCTCGTCGCGTTCGAAGCCGCGCCGGGATTCGAGCGCGCGGAAGCACTCGCGCTGGCGGCGGCGGTGCAAAGAATGAGCGAGCATCCATTGGCGAAAGCGGTAGTCGGTTTCGCCGATAGCACGCCGGACATTGCGCGATACGAGGCGACGTCGGCGAAAGCAATTGCCGGACGCGGCGCGGAGGCTTTCATCGGCGCGCGCAACGTGGCGATAGGCAGTGCGCGCTGGGTCGAGGAATTGCATGCGGCCGTGCCCGAAGCGCTTGCCGTCGAGGCGCGCAACCTCGAAGCGCAGGGCAACACGGTGTCATGGCTCTTGGACCGCGCTGACGGCAAGGCGACCGTCCTCGCCCTGCTCGCGTTCGGCGACACGATCAAGCCGACGGCGCGGTCCGCCATCGAAAGACTCGCGCAACTGGGCGTGAAGGCCGCGCTCGTTACGGGCGATAACGCGGGTAGCGCGCAGGCGGTTGCGCGCGCGCTGGGCATTCCGTCGGCGCTGGTTTTCTCGCAGACCTTGCCCGCGGACAAGGCGCGCGTGATCGCGGAATTGAAGGCATCGAACCACGGCATCGTGGCGATGGCGGGCGACGGCATCAACGACGCACCCGCGCTCGCCGCCGCCGATGTCGGCATCGCGATGGGCAGCGGCACGGACGTGGCGATCGAAGCGGCGGGCATCACGCTCATGCGTGGCGACCCGGCGCTCGTGGCGGATGCCATCGACATTTCGCGCCGGACGTATCGCAAGATTCAGCAGAATCTTTTCTGGGCGTTTGTGTACAACCTGATCGGCATTCCGCTTGCCGCATTCGGCATGCTTGACCCAATGTTCGCCGGCGCGGCGATGGCGTTT
Organism: Caballeronia sp. GAWG1-1; assembly: GCF_023631465.1. Taxonomy (NCBI): domain Bacteria; kingdom Pseudomonadati; phylum Pseudomonadota; class Betaproteobacteria; order Burkholderiales; family Burkholderiaceae; genus Caballeronia; species Caballeronia sp. GAWG1-1. The sequence goes on along the minus strand of NZ_JALQDB010000025.1, from coordinate 249,923 downwards.
TCGAGCGTGAGCGTGGTGGCGAACGCGTTGTTGTTGCGGCGCTGGCGTGCTCAGGCGGGAACCGAGCTGCCAGCGGAACGCGCGGGCAAACCAATCACCCGCCCCGCATAACGCGCATCGCACGCGGCAATCACCGCGTGCATATCGATACTTCGCGCCACGTCTTCATCGAACGAAGCCGACTTCGGCGCGCCGCTCGAATCGATGTGCATCATCATCTGCTCGCACGCCGATACCGGCTCCGCCTCGTCCGCTTCGAACATCTCCAGATAAAGATGCACGCGCTTCTTGTCGCGCGCGACGACCCACGCGTCCACTCGCACCGCCGCGCCTTCCTTGATCTCGCGCAGATAGCTCACATGGGCTTCGAGCGTGTAGAGCGTGCGCTGCCGCGCGCGCCTGCCCGCGTCGTCCAGACCGATGCCGTCCATGAACGCATCGGTCGCGAGGCTAAAGATCAGCATGTAGTACGCGTCACGCAGATGGCCGTTGTAATCGACCCATTCGGCCTTCACGGTGTCGCGATAAATCGTGCTCATGAATCTCGCCCCGTTAGTCTTCGATACCGTGCCGTGCCTTCGCCTGCGCAATCGCCTCGATCACGCTCGTGATGCAGTCGTCGCGATACCTCTCCAGTTCCTTGATGCCGCGTCCGTTCGTCTGCCGCGACGTGCCGTCCACCACGCGGTCGATGAGTTCATCGGTGAGCGTCGGCGCGACGAGCTTCGTCCATGGCAATTCGAGCGCGGGGCCGAATTGCTGCATGAAGTGTCGCATGCCCGCTTCGCCGCCCGCCAGCGTATAGGTCAGGAACGTGCCCATGAACGACCAGCGAATGCCCGCGCCGTACCGAATTGCATCGTCGATCTCGCCGGTCGTCGCCACGCCTTCGTTCACCAGATGCAACGCCTCGCGCCACAACGCTTCGAGCAATCTGTCCGCGATAAAGCCCGGCACTTCCTTCTGCACGCGAAGCGGCCTCATGCCGATGGATGCATAGAAGCTCATCGCGGTATCGATCGCATCGCCGGAAGTCAACTCGCCGCCAAGCACTTCGACGAGCGGCAAAAGATAAACCGGATTGAACGGATGCCCGACCACGCAGCGCTCGGGATGTACGGCGCGTGCGTAAAAATCGCTGGGCAGAAGGCCCGAAGTGGATGACGCGATAATCGCATCGGCCTTCGCCGCGCGGCTCACGCGTTCGTGCAGCGCGAGCTTCAGTTCCTCGCGTTCGGGCGCGCTCTCCTGAATGAAATCCGCATCGGCGACGCACTCCTCGACAGTTTCCACCACGCGCAGGCGATCCTGCGACGCGCCTTTCGCCAGTCCCACGCGTTCCAGCGCCGGCCACGCATTGGCGACGTTCGCGCGTAACTGCGCTTGAGCGCCAGGCGCCGGGTCCCACGCGGTGACATCTAGCCCATGCGCAAGCGCGCGCGCCACCCAGCCGCTGCCGATCACACCCGCGCCGAGCGCGGCGAATTGCCTGACTTGCATATCGTCCATCCGAATGTAGTGATCCTGAACCTATGCCAACTGCCCGAGCGCGCGACGCTCCAGCAAGCGTTCGCCGCGCGCCGGCAAACCGAGCTTGCGACGCCCTTCCGCCGGCGTGAGCGCGCGTCCGCCAAGACGTTCGATGATCTCCACCGCGCGCTGCACGAGCGAACCGTTGCTCGCATGCACGCCGCGATCGAGCCACAGATTGTCTTCGAGACCCACGCGCACATGACCGCCGAGTAGCATGGCTTGCGCGACCATCGGCATCTGCATGCGGCCGATACCGAAGCCCGCCCAATGCGCGCCAGGCGGCAGGTTATCGACCATGGCCTTCATGGTGCCCATGTCGGGCGGCGCGCCCCAAGGAATGCCCATGCAAAGCTGAAAAAGCGGCGGCGCATCGAGCAGGCCTTCCTTCAGCAACTGATTCGCGAACCAGAGATGACCGGTATCGAAAATCTCGAGTTCCGGCTTCACGCCAAGCTGCTGGATGCGCTTTGCCCCGGCTCGGAGTTGCGCGGGCGTCGAGACGTAGATGTAGTCGCCATCGCCGAAATTGAGGGTGCCGCAATCGAGCGTGCAGATTTCCGGAAGCAGTTCCTCGACATGCGCAAGACGCGTGAGACCGCCGACGAGATCGGTGCCCTTGCCGAAGCGCATCGGCTCTTCGCCCGCGCCGATTTCCAGATCGCCGCCCATGCCCGCCGTCAAGTTGATGATGACATCGACATCCGATGAACGAATGCGATCCACCACTTCGCGATACAGCGCCGGGTCGCGGCTGCCGCGCCCGGTTTGCGGATCGCGCACATGGCAATGCGCCACGGTCGCGCCCGCACGCGCGGCCTCGATAGCCGCTTCGGCAATCTGCCTGGGCGTGACGGGTATTGCCGGATGTCTGGCCGTTGTGTCGCCTGCTCCCGTTACCGCGCAGGTCACGATCACGTCATGGTTCATGGTGGCGCTTGTCCTTATTCAGTTCAAAGTCCGAGGTATTGCTTCACCGCTGGCAGACCATCCTTGCCATCGACGGTCTTCACGCCCGCAAGCCATGAATCGAGCACCTGCGGATTCTTCTTGAGATACGCCTTTGCCGCTTCGGCGGGGCGTTCCTTGTTCATCACCGGTTCCATGAGACGGTTTTCGAGATCGGTATTGAACTTGAGGTTCGATACGAACTTGCCGGCGTTCGGGCAGCGTGTGAGGAAGTCGGTATTCGTGAGCGTGTAAACGCGCGCTTCGCCATAGTTGGGGCCGAAGACTTCATCGCCGCCAGCGAGATAGTTGATCTTCATCTGAATGTTCATGGGATGAGGCTCCCAGCCAAGAAACACGACCGGCTTCTTGTCGCGAATGGCGCGTTCCACCGTCACCAGCATGCCCGCCTCGCTCGATTGCACGAGCTTGAATCCGCCGAGCCCGAACTGATTCGTGTCGATCATCCTCTGAATCTTGGCGTTTGCGCTGCTGCCCGGTTCGATGCCGTAGATCTTGCCGTCGAGCTCATCGCGATGCTTGGCGATATCCGCGAACGACTTGATGCCCGCGTCATACGCATAGCTCGGCACGGCAAGCGTGGCCTTCGCGCCAGAGAGATTCGGCGGATCGAGCTTCTGAATGCTCTTCGATTCGAGGAACGGCTCGACCGCCTTTTCCTGCACCGGCCACCAGTAGCCGAGCGACACGTCGATCTGCTTGCTCTTCAGACCCGCGAGCGAAATGGGCACGGAGGCGACCGTGGTCTTCGGCGCATAACCGAGCCCTTCGAAGACGACGGAAGCGAGCGCGGTCGTCGACGTGATGTCCGTCCAGCCGATATCCACGAAGCGCACGTTGCGGCAGCTCGCATCATCGGCGGCAAGCGCGAAGGCGCCGTGAGTCAGTGCGGTCGCGGCACAGGCGCCAGTCAGGAGCAGTTTCGAAACCAGGCGATGTCTCATGGCGTGCTGTTCCGGTGAGGGTTCATTGGATGCCGGTTCGTCGTGCCGGCGTGCATCAAAAGTAACGCCGCATAAAGGCGAACGAACGACCGCTTGCGACCGCGACTTGACCGCATGCGACGTGCTAGAAGAAAGGCCTGCGAATACGGGCCACGCCGGATTGCGCGGGCTTTTTGTGCTTGCTAGCGTGGAGCGTTCGTCCAAAGCGCCACACGCCATTCGATGCCCGTTCCCCAAGACTTCCACTTCCTGCTGCTGCCCGAGTTCTCGTCCATTGGCTTCATGTCGGCGATCGAGCCCTTGCGGGTTGCAAATCGCTTCAGCGGCGAGTTGTATCGCTGGCATATCCTGTCGCCCGATGGCGGGCCGGTGGCCGCGAGCAACGGCATCTCGCTGAATGCGGAAAGCGCGTTCGACAGCGTGACACATGCGGATACCGTGTTCGTCGTATCGGGATTCGAGCCGCTCGCGCGCTATACACGCGGCATCGGCGAGTGGTTGAAGCGGCTGGATCGCGCGGGCGCGACGCTTGGCGGCATCGATACGGGCAGCTTCATACTCGCCGAAGCCGGCCTGCTCGCGGACAAGCGCGCGACGTTGCACTGGGAAGCGGCGGCGGCCTTCGCCGAGCGCTATCCCGCGATAGAAACGAGCCAGGAGTTGTTCGAGATCGATACGCGGCGCATTACGTGCGCGGGCGGCACTGCGTCCATCGACCTCATGCTGGACCTGATCGCGCGCGATCATGGCGCGGAACTCGCGGCGCAAGTGTCGGAGCAGTTCGTGCTGGGGCGCATCAGGCAGCGCTCGGACCATCAGCGCATGAAGATCGCGGCGCGCTATGGCATTCACAATCGCAAGTTGATTCAGGTGATCGGCGTGATGGAGCAGCATATGGAAGAGCCGCTCTCGCCCGATGAGCTCGCGCAATCCATCGGCGTCACGCGACGTCAGCTCGAACGCCTGTTCTGCACCGCGCTAAAGGACACGCCGACGCATTTTTATCTCGGGCTGCGTCTCACGCGCGCACGCGAACTACTGCAGCAAACCGATATGTCGATACTCGCCGTGTGTGTCGCGTGCGGGTTCGAATCGCCGTCGCACTTTTCGCGGACGTATCGCGCGCGCTTCAATGCAAGTCCGCGGCAGGACCGCAGCGCGTTGCGCGCCGTGCCTGCCGCCGCATGATCTTCGTCTCGCCTAGAACGAGTGCCGCATGCCGATGCGCACATCCGACTGCGTATTCGAAGTCGACGGCGTGAAGCTATAACCGATTACGGCATCAATCGGACCCGACGCACGCAGATAATCGCCGGAAACATAGACGTCGGTACGCTTCGAAAGCAGATAGTGCAGTCCGAGCGAACCCTGGTTCCAGTGATTGCCTTCGAAGCGCGTGTGCTGATAACCGCCGTAAAGCGCGAGATCCGGCCTGAACGAATACGACGCGCCGCCTTCGTAGACTTGCATATGCGAGGTCACGCCGAGGCCCTTGATGGTCGTGTACGTGAAGTTGCCCGAGAGCATCAGGTCGCCGAGCGTCCACGCGCCGCCGACTGCAAAGGCGCCTTGTTTATCGACGGGAAACGAGTTCGTGCTGTAGAGGTCCGTGACTGCGCCCGTGGCCGGATCGACCGATACCGTCGGCTGGCCCAAGAACGTGCGCGCGCCGATCATCGCGTAGGGATCGAACGCGTAAATGCCGAACGGGTTGTTCAGTTGCGTATAGGCCGCGCCCACGTTAAAGGTGTTGGCCGCATAGTGCGCGCCCACGCTCCACGCGCTGTTGCGATGAAAGTCGCCCGCGTTATTGCCGAACGAATACATGCCGCCGAAGGTGAAGCCCGCGATATTGTTCGAGAGGAACTTGACCGAGTTCGGCAAGCGGTCGCCGTTCATCCGGTCGAAGTCGCCCTGGTGGATGGCATAGCCGCTTCCCCATGCCGAGATGTTGTAGAGGTAGACCATCTCCTCGGTCATATCTAGCTGATTACCGAACGAGATTTGCCCCCACGGGTTCTTGAGGCCCACATAGGCTTGCCGTCCAAACTCCGCGCCGCCGAATGCATAGCGCCCGGTCCCGAGGCGGAAGCCCGATTCCAGCGCGAAGATCGCCTGCAGTCCGCCGCCCAAATCTTCCACGCCACGAAAGCCGATGCGGTTGCCGTAGGACACGCCATCGTCGAACTTCACGACATGCGAGCCACCGGTGTTGTTCACATAGGTGATGCCTGCGTCGAGAATGCCGTAGAGCGTCACGCTGCTCTGCGCGTGCGATAGGGCCGGCGCGCCTGCCGCGCTCGCCGCGAGCGCGAGTCCCGCAAGACTGGAACGACGGCCGCGGGCGAGTCTCGAAACGCTTCGTGCGGCATGTCCTCTTCTCATCTGCTGCTCCTCTTCTTGTGGGTTGTCGTGTCGTTGAAGGTTGCTGATCGTTCGTCGTGTCCTGCTGAAAGTGCTAAAGACTGCCGCTGAAACGCTGCATTTCGATGCATCGGCGTGCGTGCGCCAACGTCGTAAAAGTAAGGCCACATATAAGCCACGGCTCGACCCGGTGCGACGCAAACATGTCCAGTTGCGACTCGCGCTCATTTGCAGCCCTTCTATTTCGGACATGCCCGATATCGGATTCCTCTGCTCCTACCCATACTTCTGAATCTGTAAAAAAGCGCTACATCGCAACATCTGCATCAACCACTGATCGAACATGACCACTCGCTGCCTGAGCATCTTCCACGTCGACGCCCCTCACGTTCTTGCCAATCACAAGCACTACAGCTCTCGCATGGGCTATGAGCACACCGCTGTTTCCATGGCGGGTATGCAGGGCAAAGCCCAACGAACGCTTCTCAAGTACGAACTCGTGCTGCATCACTTGCGGCAGATGCCTGAAATGGCTTTGCTCGTCTGCTTCAGCGAAGACTGCCTCGTGCTGAACATGTATCCCGTCGAACCCATGGCCGAAGGAAGGCAACATCTGCTTCCTTCGCTCAACGGCAACACGGGCAGTCATCAGGCCGCCGTGCAGGTCTGGCGTAACACGAAGGACATTCGCAACTTCATCGTTCGTTGCATCGGCGAATGCAAGATCGGCGGCGCAACCGATGACGAAGAAACCTTGCTCGCCCCGCTCGACGTCATCGAACCGATGGGCGAGCGCGGTGGTGTCACGTGCGCCATGTTCTGCAATCCACGCTTCACGCCTGTCTGGGCTACGTATCCGAATCTGTGGACCATCGTGATGGACGAAGAGAAGATGTACGGCTACATTCATCCGAGCTTTCGCAACGCGCTCGCCGAGCACATCAACGATTGCCAGCAAAAAGGCGCGCGCCTGCTCGATTTTTCAGCCCATGCGAATGTGCCCGCCGAACCCTTCAGCGTCTACAACCCCGGCCAGCCCATCGCGCTCGTGACCTACTACACGGCTAACGTGCGCGAGTACGGCGCAATCGCCGAATTGAACTTCAAGCGTTATTGCGAGCGTCACGGCTACACGCTCTACGTCTATCGCGATACGCCCGCCGAGGTGGAACCAGGCACGACGGGCACCTGGCTCAAGCCGTGGTTCCTGCGCAAATATCTGCCGCATCACGAATGGGTCATGTGGGTCGATGCCGACATTCTTTTCGTCGATCAATCCAAGCCGCTCGAACCGCTCTTCGCGAATCGCGATCTTCTCGCCGCGCACGACATCGGTCCTTGGATCATCAATGCAGGCGTGCTCGGTTTCAAACGCACGGACCACAATGTCGAGTTCGTCGAAGAGATCTATCGCGCCGTGAGCGCCGCGCCCGACAAGTCGAGCACGTATGCGAACGGCGGCGATCAGACGATCATTGCAAACCTCTTGCGCGAACGTCTCGACTGGGCGCTCGAGGACGGACTGGACTGCATCGGCATCAATACGCCGTGGTATTTTCAGCAGCCTTCCAGCCTGATGGTCCACTTCCTCGCCATCCAGTCGCCCATGCGCGCCATGCTGATGTCGCAGCAGGAACGCGTCAGCTTGCAACTCAACTGATCGTTTTCGATCACTTCACCCCGAGCGCGGTCTGAACGGCTTCCAGGCCGTTCCCGCCGCTCGCAGTCGTCACACCATCGAGCCACGTCTTCAGCAGTTCCGGATGCCGTTTCAATGCGTCCGTGGCGGCTGTATCGACACGCGTCTTCTTCTCCAGCACGTCGGCTATCACGCCGTTTTCCAGATCTACGTCGAACGCCATCTGCTTGAACAGGCGGCCGACGTTCGGGCATTGCTGCTCGTAGCCGTTACGCGCCACCGTGTTGACCGTCGCGCCGCCGAAGTTCGGGCCGAAGTATAGATCCCCGCCATCGAGGTAGGCGAGCTTGAACTTGGTGTTCATGAGATGCGGCTCCCAGCCCAGAAACACGATCCACTTCTTGTCCCGCACCGCGCGATCCACTTGCGTGAGCATGCCCGTCTCGCTCGATTCCACGAGCTTCCATCCGCCCAGCCCAAAGGCTTTGTCGTCGATCATGCGTTTGATGTTCTGATTCGCGGGCGCGCCCGGCTCGATACCGTAGACGCGGTCATCGAACTTGTCGGCGTTCTTCGCGAGATCGGCGAACGAATGCACGCCGGCTGCGGCGACATAGTCGGGCACGGCCAGCGTGAACTTCGCGTTGGATAGATTGGCGCGCACCACCTGCACCGATTTGTCGTCGATGAACGGCTTCACGAGCGGCGCCTGCGCCGGCATCCAGTTGCCAAGGAACACGTCGATCTGGCCTTTCTTGAGGCCTTGATACGTGATCGGCACAGACAGGTTCGCCACGTTCTGCCTGTAGCCGAGCGCTTTCAGAATGACGCCGCTCATCGCATTGGTGGCGTCGATGTCGGTCCATCCCGGACCTGCCATGCGCACCTGCGTGCAGGTCGAGGGATCGGCGGCGAATGTGGGCGAGACCACGGCGACGAGCGCGGCAACAATGAGCGCATGAAACAAGGGCTTTTTCATGGGGCGTTCCTGTCGTTGGAGTTGCTGGTGACTAGCGCGGGACTAGCGCTCGACCGCTGGAAAGCGCGCCATGGCTTCGAGCGTATCGAGGTCGATGTGATTGCGCATGTAGCGCTGGCTCGCATCGACATGCGGCTGCCAGTCCCATGACTGGATCGCACCTTGCGTGGTCGCGGCGAAATGGAAATGGCGGCGGCGCTGACTCATGAGCACATCGCGATGCAGCGCTTCCAGGTCCCAGCGTCGCGCGATCTCATCGCGGAACGCGGTGACCTGCGACGCGTGCCGCGCATCGCTCGCGAGGTTATTGCGTTCGAGGGGATCGGCGGCGACATCGTAGAGTTGATCGGGATCGACACTCGTATGGATGAACTTGTAGCGCCCCCGCCGGATCATCACGATAGGCGCGATTGCACCTTCCGCGAGGAACTCGCCGATGGCTTCGTCATGGCCGTCCGCGCCCGCGAGATGCGGCACGAGGCTTTGCCCATCGATGCTATCCGGCCACGCTGACGGCGCATCGCCGCGCGCAAGTTCGACGAGCGTGGGCAACACATCGAGATGCGATACCGAAGCGCTCACGCGATGCGCATCGAAACGCTTCGGCGCAAACACGATCAAGGGCACACGGCAGCCGCCCTCGAAAAACGTCATCTTGTACCAGAGGCCGCGCTCGCCGAGCATCTCGCCGTGATCCGACGTCACGACGATGGTTGTGTCATTTGCGAGACCCGCCTGTTCCAGCGCTTCGAGTATCGATGCGAATTGATCGTCCACGTACGACACCGCGCCGTAATACGCACGGCGAGCATTGCGAATCTGTCTCTCGGTTGGCGGCGTGCGATCCGTCTCGCAGACATGACGCAGGCGCTGCGAATGCGGGTCGCTGGCTTCGAGCGAATCGCGATACGAAGGCATGTCGATGTCGTCATCGCCATACAGGTCCCAGTATCTTTTCGGAATGGCATACGGGTCATGCGGATGCGTCAGCGACGCGACCATCATGAACGGTCGTACGTCTTTGCCCGCATTGCGCTCGCGCGCGATATCGAACAGCTTCTGACGCGTGGTGAAGGTCACTTCGTCGTCGAAGTCGAGTTGATTCGTGCGCACGCACGGACCTGCGTCGATCACGGAACTCATGTTGTGATACCACGAGGGACGCGCCTCGAAATTCTCCCAGTCGGGCGTCCAGCCGAAATCGGCGGGATAGATGTCGGTCGTCAGCCGCTCCTCGAAGCCGTGCAACTGGTCCGCGCCGCAGAAATGCATCTTGCCGGAAAGAATCGTGCGATATCCCTCGGCACGCAAGTAGTGCGCGAACGTGAGCGTCTCCGAAGGGAACTCGGCCGCGTTGTCATAAGCGCCGATTTGCGAAGGCAGCTTACCCGCGAGCAACGAAAAGCGTGACGGCGCGCAGAGCGGACTCGCGCAGTAGGCCGATTCGAACACCACGCCTTCACGCGCGAGCGCGTCGATGCACGGCGTCTTCGTCACTCCGTTGCCGTATGCCGCAAGCACGAACGGCGTGAGCTGATCGGCCATGAGAATAAGGATATTTTGTTTTGTCTCAAGCATGAATGCATACCTCGAATAGAATCGACAGCGGACACGCGCATGGCGATGCAGGTTCGCTTCATGTGACTATTGCCGTTCAAATGGCCGCTGTGAAGAGAGCAAATCGTTATGCGCCCATAAGGGGGATTTATGCCGCGCCAGGACCGTCTACCGCCCATGCAGGCGCTCTCGATGTTCGAGTCCGCCGCGCGTCTCGCGAGCTTCACTGCCGCCGCGCGTGAACTAGGCTCGACACAGCCCGCCGTGAGCCAGCGCGTGGTGCAACTCGAAGAAGCGCTCGGCGTGCCGCTTTTCGAGCGCGGGCACCGGGGCGTCACCTTGACTGAAGACGGCGCGCGTCTCTTCGAAGCGGTCCGTCAAGGCCTCGATATCATCCGCACGGCTACCGGCGAGATTCGCGCGCGTAACGCTCAGCGCACGCTCACGCTGTTGACCGATTTCGGCTTCGCGACTTACTGGCTCATGCCGCGCCTGCCGCAATTCAAGGCGCTGATGCCCGATGTCGATGTGAAGATCGTCACCTCGCAAAATGTATCGGATGCCGACGGCGAACCGGCGGACGTGGTGATCGCATTCGGCAGTTCGCGCGCGCAGTGGAGTTCGCCGCACGCCATCCGGCTCTTTCCTGAAAGCGTCGTGCCGGTATGCAGCCCGGCGCTCGTGGCACGCAACAAGCCGTCGAGTGCCGCCGATCTGCTCGACTTGCCGCTCTTGCATCTGCAGGCTACGTTGCCCGAACGCTGGCTTTCATGGGCCGGCTGGTTCGAGGCGCATGGGCTGAGCGCGCCGCCGGCGCAAGGCGGCTTCACCTTCAACAGTTACGCGCTCGTCACGCATGCGGCCGTGATGGGCCAGGGCGTCGCGCTTGGCTGGGCGCCGCTCGTCGATGACCTCATCGCCAAAGGTCATCTCATCGCGCTAGACGATACTCCGCTCGTCACCGATCGCGGCTACGTGCTCGTCACGCAACGCGAGCCGTCTGCCGTCGTGCGCGCGTTCAGCAACTGGCTGCTCGATGAATGCGACGTGATCGCCTGACGCTTGCATACCAGCGCGACGGCGCTTCGCTTCTATCCGTCGTGCCCGTGCATTTGCTCTACTAGCGATAACGTTCGCCGCACGAGCGGCGTGGCGACCTTTATCAAATGTGGAGCGTGCATGTCCGCTGAAACCCGTCCCAATCAACTGGTGCTGACCGTTGCGTGTCCGAGCGCGGCGGGGCAAGTTGCCGCCATCGTCGGCTTTCTCGAACGCCATCATGGTTATATCGACGAACTCACCGTGTTCGACGACGACCTGAGCGAACGCTTCTTCGTGCGCTGCGTGTTTCATGGCGCAAGCCGAGACGACACGCTCGATCTGCCGATGCTGCAGCGCGAGTTCGAACCCATTGCCCAACGCTTCTCGATGAACTGGTCGATGCACGATCTCAGCGCGCGGCCCAAGGTGCTCATCATGGTGTCGAAGCTCGAACACTGCCTCGCGGACCTGCTGTTCCGCTGGCGCATGGGCGAACTGAAGATGGATATCGTCGGCATTGCATCGAATCATCCGGACCTGGCGCCGCTTGCGGAACAACACGGTCTGCGCTTTCATCATCTGCCGATCACGGCCGATACCAAGGCGCAGCAGGAAGCGCGTCTGCTCGATCTCTTCGAGACATCCGGTGCGGAACTGATGATTCTCGCGCGCTACATGCAGATTCTTTCCGGCGATACGAGCCGCAAACTCAAGGGCCGCGCGATCAACATCCACCATTCGTTCTTGCCTGGCTTCAAGGGCGCGAAGCCCTATCACCAGGCGCATACGCGCGGCGTAAAACTGATTGGCGCCACTGCGCACTTCGTCACCGACGATCTCGACGAAGGCCCGATCATCGAACAGGAAGTGGAGCGCGTGGATCACTCCTATAGCCCCGAGCGCCTGCTTGCAACGGGACGCGATGTCGAATGCATCACGCTTGCGCGCGCCATCAAGGCGTTCACGGAACGGCGCGTGTTCATCAACGGCGAGCGCACTGTCGTTCTAAGGTAAGCACAAAAAAGGGGTGCCGCGGATTCGCGGCACCCCTTCTTGATCCAGGCGCTGAGACCTTACTTCACCCAGCTGTCCACGCGATCGCCATGCGCGCCGATCCATGCATCGGCGGCGGCTTGCGGCTTCTCACCGTTTTGCGTCGCGAGCATCACGCTGTCGATTTCACCCGGTTTCCACTGGAATTTCTTCAGGAAGGCCACGACCGGCGGGGCCTTCTTTTCAAGTTCCGGATTCACCACGCTATCGACGTGTTCCGCTTCGCCGAAGACCTTCTTCGGATCTTCGAGGAATTTCAGCTTGTACTTCGCGAACATCCAGTGCGGCTTCCAGCCCGTCACGATGATCGGCTTCTTCGCCGCTTCCGAACGCGCAAGTTCAGCGGTCATCGCGCTGCCCGAACTCGGCATCAGCCTGTAGTCGAGGTTATAAGCCTTGATGGCTTCGCTCGTCTTTTGCATCACGCCCGCGCCCGCATCGATACCGACGATGCGCGAATCGAATTCGGCCTTCTTCGCTTCGAGGTCGGTCAGGCTGTTGGCATCGACATTTTCAGGAACGATCAGACCAATCTTCGCATCATTGAAGTTGGGTCCGAGGTCGACGACCTTCGTCTTGAAGTTGTTCCAATACGCACCGTGCGTCACCGGCAGCCACGCGGACAGCGTCGCATCCAGATCGCCGCGCGCCACGCCCTGCCACATCACGCCTGCCGCCACCGGCACGAGTTGCACCTGATAGCCCAGCTTCTTTTCGATGATGCGCGCCGCCACGTTCGACGTCGCCACGCTGTCGTCCCAGCCTTCGACGTAGCCAATCTTGATGGTCGGTTTATCTTCGGCGTTTGCGCCCATGCTCGTGGCCAGTGCCGCAGCCATGGCGCTCAGCACGAACAGTCTTCTCATCGCTTTCATTTGATTTCCCCTTTGCGGCCCCACGCCGTAGCGTCCAGAATCACCAGCCAGAATTGGCCAGTAACGCACTTTTCCGACACTCAGTTGTCCAGAAGCGACGCCGAGTTTTATTTATCCACCACGAGGTCGCTCAAAGGCTTGCTGCAGCACAACAGCACCATGCCCTGATCGATTTCGCGCTGACGAATGCCGCCTGCGTGCTTCATGCTCACTTCGCCCGATACGAGCTTGACTTTGCATGTACCGCACATGCCTTGCGTGCACGATGAGGGTAAACGCACCCCGGCTTTCTTCGCGGCATCGAGCACGTTCTCGTTGCTACCGCATTCGATGTCGCGCCGGATCTTGGCGAAGCTGACTTTGTATGTCGTATCGAGAGGCGCCGCTGGTCGAGGCGCAAAGCCGACTGCCTCTTCACGCGCTTCGACGAAATCGGTCTGTGTGGCGATGGCGTCGGCCACGTGCGCGGTCGTCAACTGCGATGCGACCTCCGCAATGGTCTCGAATGAAAAGCTCTCTTCGTGATAATGCTTGCGATCGAAACCGCCTTCATCGAGAAGATCGCGGACCGCCTTCATATAAGGCGCTGGACCGCACGTGAAGATTTCGCGTTCGAGATAGTCCGGTGCAATCAGCTTCAGTAGCGGCAAGCTGAGAAAGCCCGTCACACCGGCCCAGTTCGTGCGCGTGCCCACGCGCTCGCAAACGAAGGCCGTGCGAAAGTTCGTCTGATTCGATGCAATGAGATCCAGCTCGCGCGAGAAGATGATGTCGTCGGGTGTGCGCGCGCTGTGCACGAAAACGATATCCGCGTCCTCGCCGAGTTCGTGATGCGCGCGGCTCATCGACATGAGCGGCGTGATACCCGACCCCGCCGAAAGAAACAGGAACTTGCGCGCCGGATGCCGCGCACAGGTGAACTCGCCCGAAGGTCCGAGCACACGCACGCGCGATCCCGCAATTACGTTGTCATGCAGCCAGTTCGAAACCTTTCCGCCCGGTACACGCTTGACCGTGATCGAAATGGTGTGCGGCCGCGTGGGCGAAGAGGAAATCGTATAGCAGCGATTGATCTGCTCGCCGTCGATATCGAGTTCCAGTGTAATGAACTGCCCCGGTTCGAACACGAAGCTGCGTTCGCTCGGCGCCTTGAAGAAAAAACTCTTCACGTCGTGCGTTTCCTGCCGGACGTGACAGCAGACGAGTGTGTCGTCGGTATCGCTATTCCAGCGCGCGGGCAGCGCCCCCCAGAACCGCGGCTGGGTGACACGGCTTGCAGTCGGCTCGAACGTGGCCTGATCGCGCATCATGTTTTGCCTCTCGAACGCGCTTAGCGCATGAAGGAAACGACTTTCTCGCCATGCGTGACCACGTCCTTGTCGGGCGTGTTCGCATAGTTATCGAGGCGGCCGATATACCACTCGCAGAACTTCTCCACGAGCCCTTCGGTGAACGGCGAATACGGGCCCGGCTCGTAAGCGCTGCTCGTTGCACCCAGCTGCGAATACTCGACCAACGTGCGGTCCTGTTCGTTCGTTGCGCGCCACACGGCGGTGAGATTGTCGACGTCGTAATCGATACCTTCGCGCGCGTCCTTATGCACGAGCCACTTGGTGCGCACGAGCGTTTCGCCCGCGGACAGCGGAATCACGCTGAACGTGACGATGTGATCGCTCATGAAGTGATGCCACGAATTCGGTTGCGTCCAGAACGACAAGCCGCCCAGGTCCGCGCGCTCGAAGCCGCCAAGCAGCTTCTTCGATGCCACCTTCGCGTCGAGCGTCTGCGATTCGCCATCGCGGTCGAGTGGCAGACGTTGCGTGCGAAAACCGGTGACGAGATCCGCCAGACGTTCGATCTCGGCGGAAGGCAGGTTCATCGCTTCCCATTGCTTCGTGCGTTCGCTCACCGTGCGTTCGAACGCGGCCATGCCGTCCTCGTTCGCAGGGGTGCGTTGATAACCGAAGCCGTATTCATAGAGCGAAATGGTCAACTCGGGATGGTTCGCCACGCAGTGATAGCACTCGCGGTTGTTCTCCATCGTGAGCTTCCAGTTGCCCTTTTCCACGATGTCGATGCTCGCCGCGATCTTGCAATCGGCGAGACCGTGCGGCAAAAGATACGGCTCCATCGACTCGCGCAGCACGGAGAAATCGGCGGGCGGTTCATCGGCGAGACAGATGAAGATCAGGCCCGCGAGGTTCTGCACATGAACCTTCTTGAGGCTATGTTTGCAGCGGTCGAACTGGTCGCCCATGTGTTCGGCGAACATGAGGTCGCCGTTGAGGTTATAGGTCCAGCTGTGATATGGGCACACGATATTGCCGAGCGAGCCTTTCTCCTGATTGCAAAGACGCGCGCCGCGATGACGGCAGACGTTGTGGAACGCGCGAATCTGCATGTCGTCGTCGCGCACGATCAGGATCGAATCGTTGCCGATATCGACGGTCGTATAGTCGCCCGGCTCCGGCACGTCCGGCTCGATCGCAACCTGAATCCAGTGCTGCCGGAAAATCGCGTCCAGGTCGAGCGCGTGAATCTCGTCGCTCGTGTAGAACGGCGCTTCGAGCGTGTGGCCCTTTTTGCGGCGTTCGATCATTGCGCGAACGTCTGCCGAAACTTTCATCGTGTGCTCCGTTGTGCGTCACGTCTGGTGCCCCGCCAACACCCCTGAAATGCGGGCTTGCTGCGCTTTGAACTTAATAATCCACCAGTTGATGCTCGCGCAAATACGCCAGGATCACTTGTGCTTTTTCGACGGAACTCCCTTCAATTACGACGCTTCCGCCACGGCTTTCGGTCGTGGTCGCGGAAAGCATGCGGGCATGGCCGGTGCGCTTTTCGGGCGCGGCGAGGCGCTTGGGCTTCGCGCTCACGGGGCCGACGCTCCATGCGCTCGCTTCCGGATCGACAGGCGCGGCCGCTGCAACCGGTGCGACGCGTCCTTCGCGCATACGCGCATACGCGTAGCGCGGTGTCGCGTTGGCGAGCGGATGCACGGCGATGAGCGCGGGCAACTGCACGCGCACACGACGACGCAAGCCCTTCGGCATGAACTGGCGCACTTCGACGCCTTCGTTCGTCACGTCGATATCGACAGCCGAGCCGACTAGCGCGACGTTCAACGCATCGGCAAGCCGATACGGCAACGTGCCGCTATCGAACGCGCCTTCGGCACGCGTGCCGGTCAAGACGAGTCGATAACCCGCGAGACGTTGCGCGAGTGCCGCGCAGGCATCGCCCGGTGTGTTGAGCACTTCGACGCGCGGCGCGCCCAGTGCGAGATATTCGGCAAGCGCGGGATTGGCGGGGTCGCCTGCATGCAGCACATCGAGTTGCGCGCCGTGTTCCTTTGCAATGTCGATACCGAGGGCGAGCGCGGCCGCGTCGTTGCGGCTATAACGCGCCGTGCCGCTAATAGGATGCCGGCCAGTAGAAACGAGAACGGCTATTTTCATGCGTACGCTCCTTCGGCAAGCGTCGCCGTCTGCAGGATCGGGCTGCCATTGGTACGCGATGCACGCGCGGCCGACGCCGCGTCCGTCAGCGCCTTGATGGTCTCTTGCGTATCCGCGACGATGGTCAGATCCGCACGCTTGGCAATGGGCGCGCTCGCATCGAGATTGACCGCGATGACATGCCGGCAATCCTTGATGCCTTGCAGGTGCTGCACCGCGCCCGAGATGCCGAACGCGATATACACGCTAGCTTCCACCGTCTTGCCCGTGGCGCCGATCTGCTTGTCGCGCGAGAACTTGCCGTCGTCGACAGCCACCCGGCTCGCGCCGATAGCCGCGCCCAAGGTGCTTGCCAACGCTTCGAATGCGGGCACGTCCGTCACGCCGTTGCCCGCCGAGATGATGAAGTCCGCTTCTTCGAGCGCGACTTGGGCCGCGTCCATTTCCTCGATGCCGAGATCGACATACGCGCTCGGCATCGTCGCGGGCACGACGTCTTCGCTATTCACGCGCGCGCCTGCGCCGACGTAAGGCAGCTTGGCATCGACCGCATTCGGTGCGAGCAAGATCACATCGGGTAGCGCACGCAATGCCACCGCGCGGCCAGCATGTGCATACGCAGCGACGTGCTGAAGGTCGAGTTCCACCACGTGTGTGGCGATACTCGCACCGGCGCGCGCCGCGTAACGCCGGCCGAGATCGCCGTCGCCGGTTGCGTTGTCGGGCATGAAGACATGCACGGGCGTGAACGCCGCGACGCAGGCAGCGAGCGCGCGCAGTTCTTCATCCGGTGCGAAATGGCGGCGATCGAAGCCGGGCAGCTCGATATAACGATCCGCGCCGAGCGACGCCGCATCGTCACTGAACGCGCCGAACGCGATCAACACGACTTCGGTTTCATCGTCCGCGAGCAAGGCGGCGGCGGCCAGTGCCTGACGGCCGTGATCGTCGAGCGCGCCGCGATCCGTATGCGCCGCCACCAGCACCGCGCGACGCGACGCTTTCGCCGTGCGGCGCGGCTTCGCTGCATCATGGTGTGTTGCGACGAAGTCAAGCAGCGCGCCGCTGCCGATCTCGCCGAGCGTGATGCGCTTGAGCCCCGCGCTCGTGACGATAAACGGCCTGCGCGGATCGATTCGTTTGATGTTGTCGTTCATCGTGTTACTCCAGCGCCGCGGCGACCAGCTCCGCCACGTCGAGCACTTCGGGACGCGCGCCGACCACGCCTTCGAGCATCGCGGTGCAATTCGGGCAACCCACGGCGACCACTTCCGCGCCTATCGTGCGGGCATCGGCAATGCGGATATCGGGAATGCGCTGCTTGCCGGGAATGTCGGTCAGGGGCGCGCCGCCGCCACCGCCGCAGCACCGTCCGCGCATGCCGTTACGCTCCATCTCCACCACCTTGATGCCGATGGACTTCAGCAGCTTGCGCGGCGCTTCGGTTTCGCCGTTATAGCGGCCGAGATAGCACGGATCGTGATACGTGATCTTCTTGTCGGCGAGCACGGTCGCGGCCTTCGGCGAGAGCTTGCCGTTCGCGACGAGTTCTGCCATCAACGCCGTGTGATGCTGCACTTCATAGAAGCCGCCAAGCGCGCGATACTCGTTGCGCAAGCTATGCAGCACATGCGGGTCCGCCGTCACGATGCGCCGGAACGAATACTGCGAAAGCGTGCCTATGAGCTTCTTCGCGCATGCCTGAAAGGTGGCTTCGTCGCCGAGACGACGCGCCGTATCGCCGGTGTCCGTTTCAATGCCGCCGAGCACCGCGTAATCCACGCCTGCCTTGTTCAGCACCTTCGCCAACGCACGCAGCGTGCGTTGATAACGCATGTCGAACGCGCCTTCGCCCGCGATCAACAAGACATCGACGGGACGACCCGGCTGCGCGACCTGCACTTGCAGATCCACCGACCAGTCGTAACGCGCGCCGATGTCAAACCCGTTCGCGCTGCCCGTTTCACGCAGATTCGCAAGCGTGATCGGACCTTTCCCCGGGACGTTGCCTTCCACGAGCGTCTGATTGCGGCGCATATCGACGATGGCATCGACGTGTTCGATCAGCATCGGGCACTCTTGCACGCAGGCGCGGCACGTGGTGCAGGACCAGATGGTATCGGCTTCGATCATCGTGGAGATGAGCGGCTTGCCCGGTGCGCCCGAATGCCTGCCAACCGGAATGCCGGGGGTCGGGCTGCCGGCGTAGAGCGCATCCGAACCGCCGACCATGCCGACGACGAGATCCTGAATCAGCTTCTTCGGATTGAGCGGTTGTCCCGATGCGAACGCGGGGCACGCCGCTTCGCATTTGCCGCATTGCACGCAGGCATCGAAACTCAGCAACTGGTTCCAGCGAAACTCGATGGGCTTGCTCACGCCATATTCCTGCGCATCGAGTACGGGCACTTTGAGCGCGGTGGGGGGCACGACATCGTGCACGTTCTTCGCTGCAAAGCGCTCCTGACGCGGATGAAACGCGAGATGCAGCAAGCCCGCCATCGCATGCTTCATCGGGCCGCCTTGCGCCGCGCCGAAGGTCATCGTGTATGCGCCCGCCGCGATCAGCAATGCAACGATGATCGCGAGTGCACCCGACATCCACGAAGCCGGCAACAGCATGAACAATGCAAGACCAAGCGCGAATGAACCGAGCAGCAAAGGCAGGCTGTCCCACGGTCCGCGTGACAAACGCGCGGGCACTTCCTTCGCGCCGTGTCTGCGACGGTACACGAACACCGCGCCCACCAGCATGACGATAGCCGCGAGGAAGATCAGCTTGTCGAGCCACGGCGAATAAATGGCGAGGCCGTAGTTGAGGAATACGAGCGCCATCGCGAGAATGGCGCCGCCAGCGGTTGCAACGTGCGTCTTCGCGATATACGGATCACGCGCCACCACATGATGCAAATCCACGAAGTAACGCTTCGGGATGGTCAGCAGGTTAGCCCAGCCATAAGCACCGGCAGTCGTGGCGCGTCCTTCTCGCCAATAGGCCGCGCGCTTCATCACGGCGAAGGCGAGACCCGCCACCGATACCCACAGCAAGACGGTGATGACAAACACGGGGTTCATCGTCTAAAGCCCTCGTCAGAAGTCTTTGCAAAGACGCAGCGCGTCGTAGATCGCGCCGTGGATGTTGTGCATGGAGATGCAGTCGCCGACGCGGAACAAGAGAAAACGCCCGTTTCCAAGCTCTTCCGAAAGACACGGCTGCGCTTCCGATGCAAAGAGCTTGTGCACATCCACCTGCCCGCGATTGAGCGATTCGGGCTTCAGCTTCCAGTACAGGGAATCGTTGGGCGTGCTGCCGTTCTCGATCACGACCTGATCCACCGCGCGCTCTTCCTGTTCTTCCGTGTACTCGTTGCGGATCACGGCAATCTTCTTCCCGTCTTCCTCGTACACCTTGTCGAGCCAGTAGTTCGGCGTATGGATCACGCCTTGCGCATAAAGCCTTCTATAAAAGATGGGGAACGTGGTGCCGCCGACGTCATCGGCGACCTTCACGTCCGGCGTCACGATCTCGACATTGCCGCCACGGCTCGAGATGAAGTCCGCGACGCCCGCGCCCGCATGCGTGCTCACGCCGTCATAAACGAGCACGTTCTTGCCCGGCTCGACCTTGCCCGAGAGAATGTCCCAGGCGCTCACCGCGAGACCTCGTTCGACGCCCCATGCAGGCACTTGATCCGTGAACGACGAGCCGCCCGTCGCGAGCACGACGATGTCCGGCTTCTCGGCCATGATGGCCTTGTCGTCGGCGGCGACACCGAGACGACGATCCACGCCGAGCCGCTTCGTTTCCATGTCAAACCAGCGCACGATGCCCGCCATCTGCTCGCGCTGCGGCGCCTTCGCGGCAAGCATGATCTGGCCGCCAACGTAATCGTTCTTCTCGAACAGCACGACATCGTGACCGCGCGACTTCGCCACGCGCGCCGCTTCGAGTCCCGCGGGCCCTGCGCCGACCACCACGACTTTGCGCTTCGGCCCGCGCGTCTTTTCGATGACATGCGGCATGGTCGCTTCACGCGATGTCGCCGCGTTCTGCACGCACAACACATCGAGTCCGTTGTACTGCCGGTCGATGCAGTAGTTCGCGCCGACGCACTGCTTGATCTCGTCCTCGCGGCCATCGCGAATCTTGATCACCATATGCGGGTCCGCAATCTGCGCACGCGTCATGCCGACCAGATCGACCATGCCGTTGGCGAGCAGACGTTCCGCCTGACCCGCATCGCGAATGCTTTGCGCATGCATGATCGGCAGCTTCACGACCGACTTGATGCCCGCCGCGAGATGCACGAAAGGCTCGGGTGGCAGCGCCATCGGCGGCATGCAGTTGGCGAGCGTGTTATGCGTATCCGCGCCCGAACCGATCACGCCGATGTAATCGATGAGGCCCGTTTCAGCCATCGCTTGAGCGATCTCTTTCAATTGTTCGTGATCGAGACCGTCTTCATGGAATTCGTCGCCGCACATGCGCAAGCCAATTGCGAAGTCGGCGCCCACGGCTTCGCGCACGGCCTGCAGCACTTCCTTACCGAAGCGCAGACGGTTTTCGAGCGAACCACCCCATTCGTCCGTGCGAAAGTTGGTGCGCGGACTCCAGAACTGATCGATCAGGTGCTGATGCGCCGCCGAGATCTCGACGCCATCCATGCCCGCATCCTTCACGCGCTTCGCGGCCGCCGCGAAATCCTGAATGATGCGCTTGATCTCTTCCACTTCGATGATCTTCGCGTTGCCGCGATGCACCGGCTCCCGCACGCCCGAAGGCGACATCAGATGCGGCCAGCTCTCGCCTTGCCACGCCGAACGCCGGCCCATGTGCGTTGCCTGAATCATGATCTTCGCGCCATGCCGATGCATCGCTTCGGCCAGCCGCGAGAGCGGGTCGATGACCTTGTCGGTCGACAGGTTCACCGACTTCCACCAGCCTTGCGGGCTGTCGATCGACACCGGGCTCGAACCTCCGCAAACGGCTAGCGCCACGCCGCCCTTCGCCTTCTCTTCGTAATAGCGGATATACCGGTCGCCGGGCAGACCGCCTGGCTCGGCATAGACCTCGGCATGCGCGGTACTGACGATACGGTTACGCAAGGTCAGTTTGTTCAGCGTGAGTGGCTTGAAAAGGTTCGGGTAACGCATTGCGGGCGACCTCGGAAAGGTTTTGCTTTGAAGCCTTTATTTCGATGCGAGCGGCGACACTTCGAACACACAATGCTCGCAGCCTTCCGCGGCGCATTGCGTTTCGATCGAGTGCGAACGCGGCCCCTTCTTCGTGCTGTCGGGTGCGGTGTCGTTGACCCAGTCCAGCGCGCCGGCGAACCATCCGGCGAACATGTAGCAAAGCTTGCCGTGCTTGCCCGGTTGCGCGAGCACGAAGGACGAGTGACGCAGATGCACGCGCGCCATGGCGCTCTGCGGGTCGGATTCGACGATATCGAAGACACCCCAGCCGCGTTGCGACAGGCGCTTCAGGTAATGCTCGAACACCGCCATGCCCGCTATGCCGTGCTTGTCCGCCTCCTTGTCGCACCAGTGATAAGCGGACTTGTAGCCCGCCTTGTAGAGAATCGCGGCGTACGCTTCGCGGCCGAGCGCTTCTTCCACGGCCACGTGGTTGTTGGTGAAGAAGTGGCGCGGCACATACAGCATGGGCAGCGCGTCGGTAGTCCAGACGCCCGTTTCTTGATCGACGTCGATAGGCAGTTGCGGTTGCATCGCGGGTTCCCTGTTCTTGTTGGAGTCAGACGCTCCAGACTTCGCCGAAGAAGCGCATCCAGTTCTCGCCCATCACCTTCTTGATACGCGTCTCGCCCCAGCCCGCTTTTTCCATCGCGGCCGTGAGGTTCGGGAACTCGCCGATCGTGCGAATGCCTTCCGGATTCACGACCTTGCCGAAGTTCGTCAGACGGCGATAACGGCCCTTGTCGTGCGTGATCCAGTCGAAGAACTCGGTGCTGTAGCCTTGCGTGAAGTCCGTGCCGATGCCCACCTTGTCTTCGCCGATCACGTTGATCACGTAGTCGATGGCTTCGAGATAATCGTCGACGGTCGCGTCCGGGCCTTTCTTCAGGAACGGCGAGAACATGGTCACGCCGACGAAGCCGTTGGCGTCCGCGATCTCTCTCAGCTGATCGTCGGTCTTGTTGCGCGGATGGTCCTTGAGTCCCGAGGGACAGCAGTGCGAGTACGTGACAGGCTTCTTCGAGCAGGCGATGGCATCGGAAGAAGTCTTCGCGCCCACGTGGGAAAGATCGACCATGATGCCAACGCGATTCATCTCGTGGATCACTTCCTTGCCATAACCCGAGAGTCCGCCGTCCGGTTCATAGCAACCCGTGCCGACCAGGTTCTGCGTGTTGTAGCAGAGTTGCACCACGTTCACGCCGAGCTCCTTGAAAACTTCGATATAGCCGAGGTTGTCCTCGAACGCATACGAGTTCTGGAAGCCGAAGATGATGCCTGTCTTGTTTTCCTTCTTTGCGCGCAGGATGTCGTCGGTCGTGCGCACGAGCGTGAGAATCTCGCTGTACTCGCGAATCTGTTGCTTCATCTCGGCGATGTTGTCGATCGTCTTCTGGAAGTCCTCCCAGACCGAAACCGTGCAGTTCACCGCGGTGACGTTACCTTTGCGCATGTCCTCGAACACGGAGCGCTCGAATTTGGAGATGTTCAGGCCGTCGATGATGATGCTGTTGTCGTGCAGAGTGCTCATCGTTGATAACTCCGTGTGCTTAGTAGATGGGGAAGCGTTCGCACAGCGCGAAGATCTCGCGGCGCACGCGTTGTTCGGTTTGCGGATCGCCTTCCGGATGCTCGCGCAGCGATTCGAAGACTTCGAGAATCAGGCGGCCGGTTTCGCGGAACTCGTTGACGCCGAAGCCGCGCGTCGTGCCTGCCGGCGTGCCTAAGCGAATGCCCGAGGTGACGGTCGGCTTTTCGGTATCGAAGGGAATGCCGTTCTTGTTGCAGGTGATGCCCGCGCGTTCCAGCGCGTGCTCGACCTGATTGCCCTTGAGGCCTTTCGGGCGCAGATCGACGAGCAGCAGATGGTTGTCCGTGCCGCCGGTGACGAGATCGACGCCACCTTCCTTGAGCACTTCGCCGAGCGCTTGCGCATTTGCGAGCACGTTGTCGATATACGTCTTGAAGTCCGGCCGCAGCGCTTCGCCGAAGGCCACCGCCTTGCCTGCTATCACATGCATCAGCGGGCCGCCTTGCAGGCCGGGGAACACGGCCGAGTTGATCTTCTTGGCGATGTCTTCGTCGTTCGTGAGGATGAAACCGCCGCGCGGACCGCGCAAGGTCTTGTGCGTGGTGGACGTGACCACGTGCGCATGATCCACGGGGTTATCGTGACGCCCCGCCGCGATGATGCCCGCGATATGCGCCATATCGACCATGAGCTTCGCATCGACGCTATCGGCGATCTTGCGCAGACGCGCGAAGTCCAGCTTGCGCGGGTACGCCGAGAATCCCGCGATCAGCAATGACGGCCTGTGTTGCTTCGCGAGTTCCTCGATCTGCTCGTAATCGATCAGCATGGTGTCGCGGTTCACACCGTATTGCACCGCGTTGAACCACTTGCCCGAAAGCGCGGGCTTCGCGCCATGCGTGAGGTGACCGCCCGCATCGAGCGACATGCCGAGAATGGTGTCGCCGGGTTTGGCGAGCGCAAGCATCACGGCGCCGTTGGCCTGCGCGCCCGAATGCGGCTGCACGTTGGCGAACTTCGCGTTGAAGAGCTGCTTGATGCGATCGATGGCGAGCGCCTCGACTTCATCGACGAATTCACAGCCGCCGTAATAGCGCTTGCCCGGATACCCTTCCGCGTATTTGTTCGTGAGCACCGAGCCTTGCGCTTCCAGTACGGCGCGCGACACGATGTTTTCCGACGCGATCAGTTCGATTTGCGATTGCTGGCGCTCCAGTTCTTTCAGGATCGCGCCGCGCACCGAAGCGTCGCTGGATGCAAGCGGGGCTTCGAAGAAGGGATTCGAGTTCGACATTGGCAGGTCCGTGGGTCAAGTGTGACGGTCGTTCGACGGCGGTGCGGGTGGCTCTTCGGATACTTTTCCGTTTGCCGTCGCGGCCGTAATCGTTGCGTCTATTCTTGACGTTCGTCCTGCCGGTCAATTTACGAATTTAGACGTGTTCTTGGCCTTTTCCGACATGCGCGTCTTTTTTCGACAAGTGGCCCGATGGATTTCGGTGTAGCGATTTATTCGGTGCGCCGCTGCACTGTCGCGGAACGCCCGTGCGCTTCGAAGGTGCGCGCCCTTGCTCGTGGCGGGTCGGCGAGGAAATCGCGTCTATATGAAGCATGCACGATGCCTCGCGAGGCTCAGGGTTTAGCCTGATGGCATGGTAGTTGCAAACGAAACCAAAATGCAAAAAGCGGCAAAGCGCCGCATCTGACGGCGTCAAACAATAGATTCGAAGGAATCATTCCTCACATGTCCCCCGATCGCACGGCGTCGCTGTCGCACTTCGCTTTCATGCCGCTTCCCAACTTCACCATGATCGCTTTCACCAACGCGATCGAAGTCCTGCGCATGGCGAACTATCTGACGGGGCAGCCGTTGTATCGCTGGTCGATCGTGAGTCCCGATGGCGGTCCCGTCACCGCGAGCAACGGCTTGTCCGTCGATACAGGTCCGGTGGAATGCGTGGGACAACCCGATATCGTGTTCGTGGTCGGCGGCATCGATGTGCAGCGCGCGACCACGCCCGCACATCTCGCCGCGCTGCGCCGCTTCGCCCGCATGGGCAGCGTGCTCGGCAGCCTCTGCACCGGCACTTATGCACTGGCTCGTGCGGGCTTACTCGCGGGCTATGCGTGCGCGATCCACTGGGAGAACATGTCGGCGCTCAAGGAAGAGTTTCCCGACACGCGCTTCCTGAAGGAACTGTTCGTGATCGACCGCGATCGCGTCACGTGTACCGGCGGCGTCGCGCCGCTCGACATGATGCTCAATCTCATCGCATCCCGCGTGGGTACGGCGCGCGTGACACAGATCGCCGAGCAATTCATCGTCGAACATGTACGCGATACGAGCGCGCAGCAGCGCATGCCGCTCGTGGCACGACTCGGATCGGCCAACAAGTCGCTCTTCGAAGTGATCTCGCTCATGGAGAACAACATCGAGGAGCCGCTGTCGCGCGAGGAACTGGCGCGCCTTGCCGGCATGTCGCAACGGCAATTGCAGCGGCTCTTTCGCGAGCATCTCGGCATGACGCCGACGCACTACTATCTCACGCTGCGTCTGCGGCGCGCGCGCGAACTGCTGCTGCAAACCGATATGTCGATCATGCATATCACCATGGCTTGCGGCTTCCAGTCGGCGTGCCACTTCTCGAAGAGTTATCGCGATGCCTTCGGAACCGCGCCCACGCGCGAACGCCGCAAGCAAGCGCCTTCGCTTGCGGCGGTTGCACCTTCGGCGCTGGTTGCCTGATACCGGTTCGGACAAAAAGAGCCGTTGGCTTGCAATAGCCAGCGGCTCTCTTCATTCCAGGCCGATTACGCCGCTTTCAACAATCCGTGCGGATCGAGCACGAACTTCCTCGGCGCGCCGCCATCGAACTTTCTGTAGCCTTCGGGCGCTTCATCGAGCGAAATCACGGACACGTTGACGATATCCGCAATCGGCAAACGATCCCACAAGATGGCCTGCATCAGATTGCGGTTGTACTTCATCACGGGCGTCTGTCCCGTGTGGAACGAATGCGACTTCGCCCAGCCAAGGCCGAAGCGAATGCTGAGACTGCCCTTGCGCGCGGCGGCATCGGCGGCGCCGGGGTCATCGGTGACATAGAGGCCGGGAATGCCAATGGCGCCCGCTGCCTTCGTGATCTCCATCAGCGAATTAAGCACGGTGGCCGGTGCTTCCTCGCCGCTGCCGCTGCCGTGACCGTGTGCCTCGAAGCCCACGCAATCGACCGCGCAATCCACTTCCGGCTTGCCGAGAATCTGCTCGATCTGCTCGCCGAGCGTCGCGTCCTTCGAGAGATCGATGGTCTCGAAACCCATCTTGCGCGCGTGCGCCAGGCGCTCTTCGTTCATGTCGCCGACGATGGTGCACGCTGCGCCCAAGATGCGCGCCGATGCCGCCGCCGCCATTCCAACCGGTCCCGCGCCCGCGATATAGACCGTCGCGCCCGGTTTCACGCCCGCCATCACCGCGCCGTGATAACCCGTCGGCAAGATGTCGGAGAGACACGTGAGGTCGCGTATCTTCGACATGGCCTGTGCCTTGTCCGGAAACTTCAGCAGATTGAAATCGGCATACGGAACCATCACGTATTCCGCCTGGCCGCCTATCCAGCCGCCCATATCGACATAACCATACGCGCCGCCAGCACGCGACGGGTTCACGTTCAAACATACGCCCGTATGTTGCGCCTTGCAGGTCGGGCAGCGCCCGCATGCCACGTTGAACGGCACCGAAACGAGATCGCCAATGGCAAGCGTCTCCACATCGCGGCCGATTTCGATCACTTCGCCCGTGATCTCGTGCCCGAGCACGAGGCCGACTTCCGCCGTCGTGCGGCCGCGCACCATATGCTGATCCGAGCCGCAAATGTTGGTACTGACTACGCGAAGAATGACGCCGTGGCCGATGTCGCGCCCGCGTGGATCGACCATCTTCGGATAGTCGATGGACTGCACTTCCACCTTGCCCTGCCCCAGATATACGACGCCGCGATTGCTGCTCATTGATCGTCTCCATGTCTCGTGGACGGCTCGCGCGATGCACCGTCACGGTTCATCGCGCCCGTTCGTCGAGCGTAGCGCCGCTAGTCGCGCACGACCGATCTCCAATGCGACGCGGGTTTGACTCAAACCGACATGACGCTCTTCGGCGGTTTTTATTGATTGACCGTTCAATATAAAACCCCCTAACATCGAATCGAACTGACAGCCGAAGCGACCATGCCCAAACTCGGAATGCGCGAGATTCGTCGCGCGCAACTCATCGACGCGACCTTGCAGACCATCGACGAAGCGGGCCTCGGCGGTGCGACGCTCGCCTCGGTGGCGCAGCGCGCGAGCACATCGACGGGAATCGTCAGTCACTATTTCGGCGACAAGGACGGGCTGCTCGAAGCCACCATGCGTCATGTGCTGCGTAATCTCTGGCAGGCCACGTCGCGTCGCCGCAAGGCCGCGAAAGCCGAGCCGCGGGCGAAGTTGCGCGCAGTGGTCGCCGCGAATTTCGATGTCGAACAGGTGAACGGCCCCGCCATGAAGACATGGCTCGCGTTCTGGTCCGAGAGCATGCACAAGCCCGAGTTGCGGCGTTTGCAGCGTGTCAACACGCGGCGACTCTATTCGAATCTATGCGCGGACTTCTCGCGCGCCTTGACGAAGCCCGCCGCGCGCCGTGCGGCCAGCGGTCTTGCCGCGCTTATCGACGGTCTCTGGCTGCGCGGCGCGCTTGCAGGCGAACCGTTCGATACGAAGTCGGCGTTGCGCCTCGCTTACGACTACATCGACCTGGTGCTCGAAGCGCGCGGCTAAAACCCTCCATCCTCAAAGGAGCACGACATGGAAGAGCAACGCCTTTACATCGGCGGCGCATACGTCGATGCCACGAGCGGCGAAACCTTCGTCACGCTCGATCCCGCCACTGGTGAATCCATCGCGCACGTCCAGCAGGCGTCGCAAGCGGATGTCGATCGCGCCGTGCGCGCAGCACACGAAGGGCAACGCGAATGGGCCGCCATGACCGCGATGCAGCGCTCCCGCATCTTGCGACGCACCGTCGACCTGCTACGCGCGCGCAACGACGAACTCGCCGCACTCGAAACGCGCGACACCGGCAAGCCGATTGCGGAGACGCGCGCCGTGGATATCGTCACCGGCGCGGATGTGATCGAGTATTACGCGGGACTCGCGACGGCCATCGAAGGCACGCAGATACCGCTGCGCGAATCGTCGTTCGTCTATACGCGACGCGAGCCGCTTGGCGTGTGCGCGGGCATCGGCGCATGGAATTATCCGATCCAGATAGCTTGCTGGAAGTCTGCGCCCGCGCTCGCGGCCGGCAACGCGATGATCTTCAAGCCAAGCGAGATCACGCCACTCACCGCGCTGAAGCTCGCGGAGATTTATACCGAAGCGGGCGTGCCCGCCGGCGTCTTCAATGTGGTTCAAGGCGATGGCCGCGTGGGCGCCATGCTCGCGGAACATGCGGGTATCGAGAAGATATCGTTCACGGGCGGCGTGCAAACCGGCAAGAAGGTCATGGCGCATGCGGGCGGCTCGACGCTCAAGGAAGTGACGATGGAACTGGGTGGCAAGTCGCCGCTCATCGTATTTCACGACGCCAATCTCGAACGCGCCGCCGACATTGCCATGAGCGCGAACTTCTTTAGCTCGGGACAGGTATGCACGAACGGCACGCGCGTGTTCGTCGAGCGCGGCGTGATCGAACGCTTCGAAGCGCTGGTGCTGGAGCGCGTAAAGCGTATTCGCATTGGCGCGCCGGATGATCCGCGCACCAACTTCGGCCCGCTTGCAAGCGCGGCGCAACTGCATAAAGTGCTCGGCTTCATCGAAAGCGGCAAGCGCGAAGGCGCGCGACTTATCGCCGGCGGCGCGCGCATGAGCGATGGTGCATTCGCGCGCGGCCAGTATGTCGCACCGACCGTGTTTGCCGATTGCCGCGACGACATGCGTATCGTGCGCGAGGAAATCTTCGGACCGGTGATGAGCATTCTTGCCTTCGACGACGAAGACGAAGTCATCGCGCGCGCGAACGATACCGAATACGGACTTGCGGCGGGCGTGGTCACGGAGAACATATCGCGTGCGCATCGCGTGATTCATCGGTTGCAAGCGGGTATCTGCTGGATCAACACATGGGGCGAATCGCCCGCGGAAATGCCCGTGGGCGGCTACAAGCAATCGGGCGTGGGGCGCGAAAACGGCATAGTGACGCTCAATGCCCACACGCGCATCAAGTCCGTGCAGGTCGAGCTCGGGCCTTATCAGCCCGTGTTTTAAGGAGCTTTCGATGAGCGCGATGGAATACGACTACATCATCGTGGGCGCGGGATCGGCGGGCAACGTGCTTGCCTCGCGTCTCACCGAAGACGAGGACGTGACGGTGCTGCTGCTCGAAGCGGGCGGCCCGGATTATCGCTTCGACTTTCGCACGCAGATGCCGGCGGCGCTTGCTTATCCGCTGCAAGGGCGGCGCTACAACTGGGCGTATGAAACCGAGCCCGAACCGCATATGAACGATCGTCGCATGGAATGCGGACGCGGCAAGGGACTCGGCGGATCGTCGCTCATCAACGGCATGTGCTACATACGCGGCAATGCGCTCGACTACGACAACTGGGCCATGCGGCCGGGTCTTGCAAACTGGAGCTATCTCGACTGTCTGCCGTATTTCCGCAAAGCGGAGACACGCGATATCGGTGCGAACGATTATCACGGTGGCGACGGTCCCGTTCATGTCACGACCAGCAAACCCGGCAACAATCCACTCTTCGCGGCGATGGTCGAAGCAGGCGTGCAGGCGGGTTATCCGCGTACGGACGATCTCAACGGCTATCGGCAAGAAGGCTTTGGACCGATGGATCGTACCGTGACGCCGAACGGAAGGCGCGCGAGCACGGCGCGTGGTTATCTGGATCACGCGAAGCATCGCGGCAATCTCAAGATAGTTACGCATGCAACTACTGACCGTGTGTTGTTCGCGGGCAAGCGCGCGTCTGGCGTGGCTTATCTGCATGGCGCGCAACGCGTGCGCGCGCATGCGCGGCGTGAAGTGCTCATATGCAGCGGCGCCATTGCTTCGCCGCAATTGCTGCAGCGTTCCGGTGTCGGGCGTTCGAGCTGGCTCAGGGAACTCGAGATTCCCGTGGTGCACGATCTGCCGGGAGTCGGTGAGAATCTGCAAGATCACCTCGAGATGTACATGCAATACGAATGCAAGGAGCCGGTCTCGCTTTATCCCGCGCTGCAACTGCGTAATCAGCCTGCTATCGGGCTCGAATGGCTTCTGAAGGGCACGGGCATAGGCGCTAGCAATCAGTTTGAGGCGGGCGGTTTCATCCGCACGCGCGATGACGATCCGTGGCCGAACATCCAGTATCACTTTCTGCCGGTGGCGATCAATTACAACGGTTCGAATGCCATCGAGATGCATGGGTTTCAGGCGCATGTCGGGTCGATGCGATCGCCCAGCCGTGGACGCGTCAAGCTCACGTCACGCAACCCGCACGCGCATCCGGGCATCCTCTTCAACTACATGGCCGATCCGCTCGACTGGCGCGAGTTCCGCGATGCGCTTCGCATCACGCGCGAGATCATGCAGCAGCCGGCGCTCAGCAAATATCGCGGACGCGAGTTGAATCCCGGCGCAGAGCGCATGAGCGACCGGGATCTGGATGCCTTTATCCGCGCGAAAGCGGAGACCGCATATCACCCGTCGTGCTCGTGCAAGATGGGTTACGACGATATGGCCGTGGTCGATGCCGAAGGACGCGTGCACGGCATGGAAGGCTTGCGCGTAGTGGATGCGTCGATCATGCCGCAGATCACGACGGGCAATCTCAACGCGCCGACCATCATGCTCGCGGAAAAGATCGCGGATCGCATTCGCGGGCGCGAAGCCTTGCCACGCGTCGAGACGCCGTACTTCGTGGCGAACGGCAAGCGCGCGCGCGACAGCGGCTGGTTGCAGAAGGAACTGGTCGAGCGTGCGAAAAGTGACGTGACGAGCGACTCCGCCACCTCGCGCATCTGAGCATTTCCAGAGAAACCTCCTCCGAGCCGAACTCTTCGGCTCGATAACCGGCGGCGACCTTTGCATCCGACGCATGGTTTTCCCTAGTGCCTCGTCTTCATCTCAATTATTACGATCGCAGCCCATTCGTATTCCGAATCGTTCCCGTCGCCGTACCGAATGGAAATAAATGTGACGGCGAAAGCGAAGCATGGCGTCGCGGCGAACAAGGCCGCTAGCGCGTGCGAATACACAGCGACCACGAAACGTTGCGAATCGCCGTCGAACGAGCAGGTAACATGCCGCGCTCGCAGAACGAAGTGCGCATCAGCGTGCCCGCTTCCGACGCGCGCCGTGCTTCATGCACGAATGGCACGGGGATCATTGAGCGCACCGAACAGGGTTGGCTACATCTGACCTTTAACATCAACATTTGATCAACACTTTTAAACTGAAGGACCGAAGTAGCAATGCAAGTCTCAAAGCTTCAATCCACGCGCGCGCTTGCCATCGCGTGTCTGCCGCTCGCAGCGGCGGTCGTGTCCGCATCGGCGGCAGCGCAGAGCAGCGTCACGTTGTACGGTGTAGTCGATAACGCCTTCGCCTATGCCAGCAATCAGCGCGGCTCGTCGAACGTGTATATGTCGCAAGGCAGTTTGCAGGCGAGTAAGTTTGGCCTGCTGGGCGCGGAAGATCTCGGCGGCGGCACAAAAGCCGTGTTTCGTCTGGAGAGCGGCTTCAATTCCCTGAACGGCGCAGCGGCAAGCTCCGCGGGCATGTTCAATCGACAAGCCTATGCCGGTCTCTCCAACGACCGTTACGGAACGCTGACGCTCGGGCGGCAATACACGCCCTACTTCAATCTCGTCGGCGCGCTCGGTCCGACCAGCGCGCTCACGGGCGCGACCGGCGCACATCCCGGCGATGTCGATGCGCTCGACACCACACTGCGCTTCAATAACTCGGTCTCGTATGTCTCGCCGAACATCGCGGGTCTGACGCTCGCCGCACAAGCCGGGCTCGGCGGCGAAGCCGGCAGCATTGCGAGCGGCTCCAACCTCAGCGCGGCGTTGCGCTACGACTTCAAGCCCGTCTCGATCGCAGCGGGTTATGTGCACCTTAAAGACGTCGCGACGAGCAGCGCCATCGGCAGCTTCGCCAACAATTCGCCGGTCAACAACGGCTACGCCACGTCGGGCGGCGTGCAGATGATCGCCGCTGCCGCGCGCTACACGCTCAAGGACCTGATGGTGGGTCTGAACTATTCGAACGTGCAATACGCACCGGGCGCGCACTCATTGTTCTCGGACGAAGCCGTGTTCAACTCGTACGGCGCGATTGCGTCGTATCGTTTCACGCCTGCTTTCGCCGCAGCGGCGGGCTACAGCTACACACGGGCCAGCAAGTCGA
Source organism: Caballeronia sp. GAWG1-1 (assembly GCF_023631465.1). NCBI lineage: Bacteria > Pseudomonadati > Pseudomonadota > Betaproteobacteria > Burkholderiales > Burkholderiaceae > Caballeronia > Caballeronia sp. GAWG1-1. The sequence goes on along the minus strand of NZ_JALQDB010000025.1, from coordinate 217,348 downwards.
ACGGCGTGAATGACCCGGCGCGTTATCAACAGATTTCGCTGGAGCAGACGTATGCTTTGTCCGCGCGCACCACGTTCTACGCGTTGCAGGCTTATCAGCACGCGAGCGGTCAGTCTTTGATCGCGAATGGCGCGGGCCGTGTGAGAATTTCGGATGCAGTCGCGGTGGTCGGCGATTCGCAGAACACCACGCCGTCGTCCGGGCCGTCGCAGTTCATCGCGATGATCGGCATGCGGCACGCGTTCTGACGCTCACTTCAGCGCATCAACGCAAGGTCCAGTTTCGGGCAAAGGCTTCGAAACTGGCAACTTGCGCGGACTGCCACGCAGCGTCGCGGCCGAGTTCCTGAGCCATGATGCGCGCCACTTCGGGCGCCGCCGCACGTGCTGCGGCGGCATCCAGAAAGAGCGCGCGATTACGGCGCGCAAGCACGTCTTCGACCGAACGCGCCAGCTCCGCGCGCACCGCGAAACGCGTTTGCGCTTCGGTCAGGCCGCCTGCTTCGACGAGCAACGTGTCCGCGCCCGGCAATCGTTCGACGATCCCCGCATCCGAACCGTAGTACCCGCTTTGCACGCCCGTTGCGCCATGCAAGGGCAACGAGCGCGTGCGGCATGGCGCAGCCGCCAACAGACCGTTTGCAATGGCCAGATCGACCACTTGTTCCGCCATCAGTCGATACGTCGTCCACTTGCCGCCCGTCACCGTGATCATTCCGGTGGAACTCGATTCGATCGTATGCTCGCGCGACAGCGCCGCCGTCGACGCGCCGCTATCGCCCTTCACGAGCGGACGCAGGCCGGCCCACACGCTCAAGACATCGTCGCGCGTCGGTTTGAGCGAGAGATAATCTGCCGCCGAACTCAGGATGAAGTCGATCTCCGCGTCGCTTGCACGCGGTTCGAGCGGCACGTCGCTCTGCGGTGTATCCGTCGTGCCGACGATAGTCTGCCCATGCCACGGCACCACGAACAGCACACGGCCGTCTTTCGTCTTCGGCACGAGAATGGCGTTATCGCTTTTGAGGAAGCGGCCGGGCAACGTGAGATGCACGCCCTGACTCGGCGCCACGATGGGACGCGCGCGGGGATCGTCCATTGCGCGAATGGCATCCACCCAGACGCCGGTTGCGTTGACCACGCAGCGGGCGCGCACTGAGAAGGCATCGCCCGTTTCGGTGTCTTCGAAGGCAATCCGATGCGTCCTGTCCTCGCGATCCACCTCGATACCGCGCACTGCCGCATTGTTGAGCGCGATGCCGCCGAGATCGAAAACCGTGCGCGCGAGTGCAATGGCGAGGCGCGCGTCGTCGAACTGGCCGTCATAGTAGAGCGTGCCGCCACGGAGCGCACGGCCCTGCAGATTGCCGGCGAGCATGGGCGCCTTGTCGTGCGTTTCGCGCAGACCGAGACCACGACTCGGCGCGAGATTCAATGCGCCCGCAAGCCGGTCGTAGACCTTCAGGCCGGCGCCGTAGAACAGCTTGTCGGTTAAGCGGTAAGCGGGCACGACGAAACCCAGCGCGTTCACCAGATGCGGCGCATTGCGTGCAAGCAGGCCTCGTTCATGCAAAGCCTCGCGCACGAGCGGGATGTTGCCTTGCGCGAGATAACGCACACCGCCGTGCACGAGCTTGGTCGCCTTACTCGACGTGCCCTTCGCGAAGTCCCGCGCTTCGAGCAGCAAGGTGCGATAGCCGCGCGACGCGGCATCGACAGCCGTGCCTAGACCGCTCGCGCCGCCGCCGATCACCACGATATCCCAGCACGCGGTCCGGTCGATTTCGCGCAGGAGCGTCGCGCGATCGGGCGGCGTGATCGCCTGCATGTCAGGCTGCGCGGGATGCTTGTTCATCGGGGAAATCCCGCGCGCGTGGCCGATCGAACAACATGGCGCGGGACTGGTTGCCGCTTGGGTCCGGGCAAGAATAAACGTGTCATACGCTGGCTTTGTCCCGTCTCTCGCCGATTTTCGTTTTGAAGTGAGATGTTCGTTTTTTTACATCGTACCATCGGCCTTCGGGATCATCGGTGTGGGCCGCGCCGCGACTCCTCACTCCCGAGCCGAAACCAGCACCCCGCTCCCTTCCACCACCTCCGCCTCCGAAACCAGCGTCTCCAGCGCGAGCCCGCGCGTCTCGATCCCAAGAATCCAAACCGCCGACGCCGCCACCACAAAACAGGCGGCGCCCAGCGAAAAGACTCCGCCCTGTCCGAAGACCGGCAACACGACGCCAACGACATAAGGCCCGATCAACGACCCGACACGCCCGATCGCCGATGCAAACCCCGACCCCGTCGCGCGCGCGCCGGTCCCATACAACTCTGGCGTATAGGTATAAAGCACGGCCCACATCGCGAAGAGGAAGAACTGCATGGCAAGTCCCGCGCAGATCAGGAGCGTCGGCGTTTCGGCATGCAACGCGGTTTGGCCATACAAGTACGCCATCAACCCGCTACCCAAAAGCGATGCGATGCAAGTCGGCTTGCGTCCCCACCGTTCCACGAGCCACGCCGCACACAAGAAACCCGGCACGCCGCCAAGCGAGATCAGCACCGTATAAAGCACGGACTTCGTCACGGCAAAACCGGCCTGTTGCATCAACGCGCCGAGCCACGACGTCAATCCATAGAAGCCAAGCAACGCAAAGAACCAAAGCGCCCAAACCATGATCGTGCGACGCCTGTATGCCGCACTCCAGATCTCACGAAACGCTCCGGAGCCCTTCCTGACAGGCGGTTCCGCCAGCATCGAAGGCGCAGGCAACGCACGCAAGCCGCTAGCCCTCATGACCTTCGCCTCGACTTCATCGAGCACGCGATCCGCTTCTTCGATACGTCCGTGATGTTCGAGCCATCGCGGCGACTCGGGCACCACGCGCCGCACGATCAGCACGAACACCGCGGGTATTGCGAGCAACGCAAACTCGGTGCGCCAGCCAAACTGCGGCAACACGAAGTACGACACCACGCCCGACGCGATGAATCCCAGCGGCCAGAAGCCATCCATCAACGCAATCAGTCTGCCGCGTGACGCCGTCGGCACGAACTCGGAGAGCAACGTCTGCGCGATAGGAAACTCCATTCCCATGCCGATACCAAGCAGCACGCGATAGAAGATCAACGCATCGACGGAATGCGCCGTCGAGCACAGGTACGACGCCAGTCCCCACAGCACCATGCTCCACTGGAACACGGGCCGGCGTCCGAAGCGGTCCGCAAGCAAGCCCGCGACGGCCGCGCCGAGCACCATGCCGAAGAAGCTTGCGCTTGCAACGAGGCCCGCAGTCGCGGTCGACAAACCGAACTCCGTCTTGATCGAACCGAGCACGAAGGTCATCGTGCCGAGGTCCACCGAATCGAAGAAAAACGCAACGGCAATGATGATGAAAATGGTGCGGTGATACCCGGAGAACGGCAGGCGTTCTAGCCGTGCAGCAGCGCTCGCGCGCGATTGCGTGGCGGTGGACATGTCATCCCTCTCTCGATGCGGCGCTAACCGCGTGGACGTGGCGTACGGAAGTAAAAGCGTTTTCAGTAGACGCCGACATAAATCCGCAACATAGAAGATTCGCGTCATCGGGATGGAACGTACGCGTCATGCGTCATAGCGTGCGCGCGCCGCCGCGGCAATACGCATGAGCGCATCAACGCTGAGCCTTGCAGCGATGGCCTTCACGTACTCGTGGTGACGCGCATCGAGCGGCGCGTCGAGATACTGCGCATGCAGATAGCGAATCAACGCAATCCGCCGATGCTTCAACGCAATGCTGCGTTCGAGAAGCGCGAGCGCCGCGTTCGCATCGCGCTCCTTGACCGCGCGCTCGGAAAGCAACGCCGCCGTGTCGCGCGATGAAGTCATCGTCGTGAAGGTCAGGAAGCTTGAAGCGCGGCTGCGTTCTGTGCGCGCCACGCGTCGAAATCGGCACGACGCCAGTCGAGTTCCAACGCAAGACGGCGCGTGCCTTCGCGAATCTTGGGCTTATGCAACGCGAGCGTGAGACCGTCGAGCGCGGGCCATTCATCGAAGGAGAAGGCGGCGATTTCCATCGCGAGCGTTTCGAGCAAACGCGTATGCGGCTTCGTTTCGAGAAACGCACTCACGCGGTCGCACCACGCTTCGTAATCGATAAGACCATCCGTCGATTCATGCGGCGTGCTTCGATAGCGCAGGCTTGCATCGATAGCAACCGGCTGCGGCGCACGATGCTCATGCTCGTACAAGCCGACGCGCGTCGTCACCATCAGTTCATCGACGACGACGCGCCAGCCCTGTCCGCCCATGGCAAGCGGTTCGAACGGCTTCATGCGAGCAAGGGCTCGGCGGCATCGAGCATGATCTTCACGAAGTAGTCCGCGAAGCTGCGGCGGATGATCAGTTCGAAGCGGTCACCGCCCAACGGCACGAGCGTGAGCGAAGCCTTGAAGTAATGACTCTGCGCGCACTGGCCTTCGCCGAATACTTTCGGATGCAGGTCGAGCGGGCATCCGCGTGAAAGGACATCGCGCGTGCGCGGCCCATCGATTTCGAGCACCGTATAGCCGCTGCCGATATCCACCGCTGCCGCGAACGCGCCCTTGAACGCGTCGCGCAACTTCGCTTCGAGCGGCGCGGGGCGTGCGGCATCGTGCGCGGTCAGTGAGCGCACGAGCCATTCATCGGGGCCGAGCCACAGCATGTCGTAGCCATTGCCGCGCGCGGTGGTGTTCGGTTTGTCGGGCGGCGCGCAGCCAATCACGCTTTGCACGGCCTGCACGAAGGCCGCATCGCGCGTATCGCCACGCACGTTGACGAGTTGGAGAAACGGCCGCTCGGAAAGACGAAACGCTTTCGGCGAGCCCGCCTGATGCGCCTTCAGCAACGCATCCGCGCCGACGAGCGGTGACTCCTGCCACACCCCTTGTCCAACCGTGACGCGATCGACGACCGTCGAGGAACCTCTGGTTTCATTCCACATGCTGACGTGCTCCTTCGCTGTCGTAGAACACCGAACTGGTGATTTTTGCGTTGATCTGCTTGCCGCTCGAAAGCGGAATGGTGACCGCCTCGCCGATCTTGTCGAGACCGCCCTTCACCACGGCAAGCGCAATCGAGCGCTTCAAAATAGGGCTGAAATAGCTCGATGTGACATGACCGAGCATTGGCGCCGAGTCGCCCTGGAACGGACCCGCGACGATCTGCGAGCCTTCCGGAATGACAAACGAAGGATCGTCCGAGAGCAGACCGACGAACTGCTTGCGTCCCGGCTTGGCGGTGTCCGAACGCGTGAGCGAACGCTTGCCGATGAAGTCCTTCGACTTCGCGACTAGCCCGCCCATGCCGAGGTCGTAAGGCGTCATCGAGCCATCCGTATCCTGGCCGACGATGATGTAGCCCTTCTCCGCACGCAACACGTGCATGGTTTCGGTGCCGTAGGGCGTGATGTCGAATTCCGCGCCCGCTTCCATGATGGCTTCCCACACCGCGCGTCCGACATTGGCCGGCACGTTCACTTCATACGCGAGTTCGCCCGAGAAGCTGATGCGCATCACGCGCGCCGATGCACCCGCCACCGTGCCCTCGCGATAGCTCATGAACGGGAACGCGGCATTCGCGAAGTCGATGTCGTGACACACCTTTTGCAGCACCTTGCGGCTGTTCGGTCCCACGACCGCGAACGTGGCCCAGTGATCCGTCACGGAGGCAAGCCGCACGCGCATGTCGGGCCATTCGGTTTGCAGCCAGCGTTCGAGCCACGTGAGTACGCGCGCCGCGCCGCCCGTGGTGGTCGTCATCATGTAATGCTGGTCGGCCAGGCGCACGGTCACGCCGTCGTCGAAGATCATGCCGTTTTCGTCGAGCATGAGACCGTAGCGGCACTTGCCGACTTCGAGCTTGCTCCACGGATTCGTATAGACCCAGTTCAGCAACTGAGCCGCATCCGGGCCTTGAATGTCGATCTTGCCGAGCGTCGATGCATCGAGAATGCCGACGCTTTCGCGCACTGCGAGCGATTCGCGCGCGACTGCCGCGTGCATGTCCTCGCCCGCCTTCGGGTAGTACCAGGGACGCTTCCAGTTGCCGACATCCTCGAACGCGGCGCCGTTCTGAACGTGCCATTCGTGAACCGCCGTCTTGCGCACCGGATCGAGAAACTCGCCCAGTTCGCGGCCCGCGAACGTGCCGAAGGAAACCGGCGTGTAGTTCGGGCGGAAGGTCGTCGTGCCGGTCTCGGGAATCGTCTTGTTCAGAGCTTGCGCGAGAATCGCCATGCCGTTGATGTTGCCGAGCTTGCCTTGATCGGTGCCGAAGCCCATCGCCGTATAACGCTTCACGTGCTCGACCGATTCGAAGCCTTCACGCGCCGCGAGAAAGATGTCGGCGGCGGAGACGTCGTTTTGGAAGTCGATGAACTGCTTGGGGCCGCGCGTCGCGAGTTCGCGTCCACCGACGAGCCACAACGGCAACAACGGCGCTTCCGTGATCTCGGCCACTTGCACCGGATTCGGCCGCGCGACGATAAGCCCTGCCGCGCGCGCTGCGTCGGCGCCCGCATCGAGTGCGAAGCGGATGCCGCGCGCCAGCGAGAACTCGCCCGCGCATGCGCCCACGCTGCTTTCCAGTTGCATGGCCTTGCCGGGGACGAAGCAGGCTTTATCCTCGTGCCAGTGCGCCTTGCCGCCCGATTGCGCGAAGAGATGCAACACGGGACTCCAGCCGCCCGACATCGCCACGAGGTCGCATTGCAGGTCGGACTGCTTCGCGCCGACTTGCCCCTTCGCATAAGCCGCGACTTCCACTGACGACACGCGCAGCTTGCCGTGCGCCGCCGTGATGACCGCATCGTTGATGACACGCACGCCATAGCGACGCGCGGCAGCAGGCAACGCGCCTTTCGTTTCCGCCGGCCGCGGATCGACGACCGTGACGTCCGCGCCGGCCGCCTTCAGATCGAGCGCGCATTGATACGCGTCATCGTTGTTGGTGAACACGACCGCGCGACGTCCCGGCAACACCGCATAGCGATGCAGATACGTCGATATGGCGGAAGCCATCATCACGCCCGGCAAATCGTTGTTGCCGAACACGACAGGCCGCTCGTGCGCGCCCGTCGCGAGAATCACGCGCTTGGCGCGCACCTTCCACAGCAGTTCACGCGTGCCCTTGCGCAACGACACCGGCAGATGCTCGGTCAGACGCTGCGTGATGGTCACGAGGTTGTGATCCTGATAGCCGAACGCCGTGCTGCGCGAAAGTACCTTCACGTCGGGCATTTTGCGCAGTTCGGCTTCGATCTTCTGCACCCATTGCAGCGCGGGCTTGCCATCGATCTCCGCGCGGCACGAGAGCAACGAGCCGCCGAGTTCGCTTTGATCGTCGACGAGAATCACGCGCGCGCCCGACAAACCCGCCGCATGCGCCGCCGCGAGTCCCGAAGGACCGCCGCCGACCACGAGCACGTCGCAATGCGCGAAGCACTTGTCGTAACGATCCGCGTCGCGTTGCTCGGGCGCCTTGCCGAGACCCGCTGCATCGCGAATCACATCTTCGTACTTCGGCCAGAATTTGCGCGGCCACATGAAGGTCTTGTAGTAGAAGCCCGCTGGAATGAAGCGCGCGATCTTCTGATTCACGGCCATGCGATCGTTCTCGATGCTCGGCTTCGCATTCACACTCGTCGCGACGAGTCCCTGATATAGCTCGATTTCGGTGGCACGCGCATTGGGCACCGTGTACGCGCCGGTTTCCAACTGCACGACGGCATTCGGCTCTTCCACACCTGCCGTGACGATGCCGCGGGGCCGGTGATACTTCCAGCTACGCGCAACGAAATGCTGGCCGTTGGCGAGCAGCGCGGAGGCAAGCGTATCGCCTTGAAAACCCTGGTACGACTTGCCGTTGAAGGTGAACGTCAACGCAATCGCGCGGTTGATGCGTCCACCCGCGCCGAGTCGGTCTTTCTGGCTCATTTCGACGTGCCTCCGTTATTCGTGTCCATCACGGCAAGCGGACGGTCGAACGTCTCGTAGCCCTGAATCTCGTATGAAACCGTATCGCGTTGCGCCTTGAACCAGCGGCGGCAGCCTTGCGCATGCATCCATTGCTCGCGATGCTTGCCGCGCGAGTTCTTGCGCATGAAGAGGTAATCGCCCCATTCCTTGTCGGTGAGCTTGTCCGTTTCGAGCGGGCGCGCGATATCCGCTTCGCCGCCGCAGGAAAATTCGCTTTCGGCGCGCGGGCCGCACCAGGGGCATTCGATCAGCAACATGTTCCTAACTCCCTAAAGTGCGATTAGTGCGCCACGGCAGCCGCGCCGTGTTCGTCGATCAGATGACCCGTATAGAAGCGCTCCAGCGAGAACGGCGCATTCAGCGCATGCGGCTCGTCTTTCGCGATGGTGTGCGCGTACGCCCAGCCCGAGCCCGGCGTCGCCTTGAAGCCGCCCGTGCCCCAGCCGCAATTGAAATAGAGGCCCTTTACATCCGTCTTGCTGATGATCGGGCAAGCATCCGGCGAGACATCGACAATGCCGCCCCACTGGCGATTCATGCGCACACGCGAGAACACCGGGAACATTTCGACGATAGCCTCCAGCGTGCCTTCGATAATCTGAAAACTGCCGCGCTGCCCGAAGCCCGTGTATTGATCGACGCCCGCGCCGATCACGAGATCGCCCTTGTCGGACTGGCTGATGTAAGCGTGCACCGCGTTCGACATGACGACCGTGTTGACCACCGGCTTGATGGGCTCGGAAACGAGCGCCTGCAGCGGATGGCTTTCGAGCGGCAGACGCACGCCGGCCATATCCGCAAGGGATGTCGTATTGCCCGCCGCGACCACCGCGACCTTCTTCGCCTTGATGAAACCCTTGGTGGTATCGACGCCCGTGACTTGGCTGCCGTCGCGCCGAATTCCCGTGACCTGACAGTTCTGGATGATGTCCACGCCCGCCTGATCCGCGCCGCGCGCAAAGCCCCACGCCACGGCATCGTGACGCGCGACGCCGCCGCGCCGTTGAATCGACGCACCCAACACCGGATAGCGGCTATTGAGATTGATAGTCGGCTCGATTTCCTTGATCTGCGCGGGCGTGAGGAACTCGGCATCGACGCCATTGAGACGGTTGGCGTTCACGCGGCGTTCGGTATCGCGCACGTCCTGCAGCGTATGCGCGAGATTCATCACGCCGCGCTGGCTGAACATGACGTTGTAGTTGAGGTCTTGCGAAAGGCCTTCCCACAGCTTCATTGCCTTTTCGTATAAAGCCGCAGATTCGTCCCACAGATAGTTCGAGCGCACGATCGTCGTGTTGCGCGCGGTATTGCCGCCGCCTATCCATCCCTTCTCCAGAATCGCGACATTCGTGATGCCGTGTTCCTTCGCCAGGTAATACGCCGTCGCAAGACCATGCCCGCCGCCGCCGACGATCACCACGTCGTATTCGCGCTTGGGCTCGGGGCTTCGCCACTGGCGCTCCCAGTTCTCGTGATACGACATGCCGTTGCGCAAGAGGCTGAAGATCGAATAGCGGGTCATGGTGTTTCCTTTCCTTCGTGACGTACTGAATTCAGCATTCGATGACGTTGACGGCCAGTCCGCCGCGCGACGTCTCCTTGTATTTCGTTTTCATATCGGCGCCGGTTTCGCGCATGGTCTTGATGACCGAATCGAGCGAGACGTAATGCTGGCCGTCGCCCTTCATCGCCATGCGCGCGGCGTTGATGGCCTTGATCGCGCCCATCGCATTGCGCTCGATGCAGGGAATCTGCACGAGGCCGCCCACCGGGTCGCAGGTCATGCCAAGGTTATGTTCCATGCCGATTTCGGCGGCGTTTTCGACTTGCGCGGGCGTGCCGCCCATGACCGATGCCAGCGCGGCGGCGGCCATCGAGCAGGCCACGCCCACTTCGCCCTGGCAGCCCACTTCGGCACCCGAGATCGAAGCCGTTTCCTTGTAGATGATGCCGATGGCGGCTGCCGTAAGAAGGAAGCGCACGATGCCATCGTCGTTCGAGCCGTGCATGAACTTCACGTAGTAGTGCAGCACGGCGGGGATCACGCCCGCTGCGCCATTGGTCGGCGCGGTGACGACGCGGCCGCCCGCCGCGTTCTCTTCGTTGACGGCCATTGCATAGAGGTTGACCCAGTCGAGCATCGAAAGCGGATCGCGCAACGACTCTTCGGAACGAAAGCGCAGTTGCGACGAAAGATCCGCCGCGCGACGCTTGACGTGCATCGGTCCCGGCAACTCGCCGCGTTCCTTGCAGCCGCGCTCGACGCATGCCGCCATCACGCGCCACACGGCGAGCATGCCCTCGCGCACTTCCTGTTCGCTGCGATTCGCGCATTCGTTTTGCAACGTGATATCGGCGATAGACAGACCTGTCTCCTTGCACACGCGCATGAGATCGTCGCCGGTGCGAAACGGATACGGCACGCTGCCGCCCGCGCGCAGTCCGTTGACGCGATCGCCTTCGCGATTCACGACGAAACCGCCGCCGACCGAGAAGTATTCTTTCTCGACGAGCAGCTGGCCGTTCTCGTCGAACGCCTGAAAGCGCATGCCGTTCGGATGCACGATGCTCGATCCCGGCGCACCCGGCATCAGCTTGCGATAAAAGCCGATGTGTTCGCGCTCTTCGAACGCGACCGCATGCTTGCCGAGCAACATCAGGCGCTTCGTCTCGCGAATTTCTTTGAGGCGCGGCGCGATCAGGTCGGGATCGATCAGATCGGGCAGATTGCCTTCCAGGCCGAGCAGCACGGCCTTGTCGGTGCCGTGGCCCTTGCCGGTGGCGCCGAGCGAGCCGAACAGTTCAGCGCGCACCCGCGTGACGAAGCCAAGCAGATTCGCGTCCTCGATGTGCGAGGCGAAGCGGCACGCCGCGATCATCGGCCCGACGGTATGCGAGCTGGAAGGACCGATGCCGATCTTGAACAGATCGAAAACGCTGACGTTCATGTGCATTCCTGGTTGGATCATGGGCCGCTTGCCCACCTTTCGCGACTGTGCTCATTGCACCAAACCGCAAATCCGTCCGATAGAACAAAAGCGGCATCGAAATGGGATGGCGGCGTCAGCGCGCGGGAACGCTCGCCCCAATGACGGATTTACCAAGGTTCATGACGTTTGATCGAAAGTCGCCGCATGAGTCCGCCACGCGAACGCGCGCGGTAGCAGAGCATTTCGAGGTTGGCGCGTTTTTGCGCAGCTTCGTTGCAGATCGCGGGATTTTTGAGACTGATCCTACGGGCCGAAAGAGGACGTCTCGGTATATTCCCTAAGTCCGTGAGCGGCCACCCTTCAAGGCTTGACGCGTCGCTCGTTTCCCTGTTGTTCCTTCGTCTTCTGTATCCATGCAAAGCTCTGCTCTTCCCGATCAGTTCTTCAAATCCTGGACTCTTGCTTTCATTGTCGGCGCCGCGGTGGTCGGCTTGCTTCAGGCCATCGACATCATTTCTCCCGAACACGTTCTCACGCGCGAAGCGCCCACCTGGGCCGCGTTGATGATCGCGTGTTGCGTCGATCCCGCCTTGCGTTACTTCGGCGTATTGAAGGCCGAAGTCGAACAGCGCTGGGCCGACTACACCGTCGCAAGCCTGCTCGGTCGAACCACCGGCGCACTCGTCGGCTCGGCGTTCGCCTGGGCCATCGCCGTGCTGGGCAACTAGTCTTCCTTCAGGGCCGCCGTATTGCGGCCCTTCTCATTTCTGACCATGCGCCCGTGCTCCACGCACGAGTGATATGCTCGCGGCATACTTCCAGGCCGCCGCACTTCACGCGCATGAACCCCGCAGAATCGCTTCCGCCGCTTTCCATCGACGGTCAATCCAAATCGCGTATTCGCTTCGGCATCGTGCTGTTGCCGAACTTCACGCTGACCGCGTTCTCCGGTTTCGTCGATCTCTTGCGCCTTTCCGCCGATGAAGGCGATTTCAGCCGCCCCGTGCGCTGTTCGTGGAGCGTGATTGGCGAGACGCTCGCACCCGTGCGCGCAAGCTGCGGCATCCAGATCACGCCGTGGGAGACTTTCGATCAGGCCGAGCACTTCGATTACGTCGTCGTGGTCGGCGGTCTCTTGCACTCGGGGCCCTCCGCAAGCGATGCCACCTTGCAGTTCATCCGCCGCGCCGCCGCGCTCGATGCAACCATCGTCGGCATGTGCACGGGCGTGTTCTCGCTGATGCGTGCGGGCGTGCTGGAAGGGCATCGAATCTGCGTGAGCTGGTTTCACTACTGGGACTTCGTCGAACGCTTTCCGCACGTGGATGAGCAGGCGCTCGTGGCGGACCGGCTCTTCGTGATCGACAGGCGGCGCATTACGTGTTCGGGCGGACGCGCATCCATCGATGTCGCGGCGGCCATCCTGCTGCGTCACTTCGAGACCGCGACGGTGCAAAAGGCATTGCGCATTCTCCTCGTCGACGACATGCAGAAGGGCAACGCGCCTCAGCCGCATCCGCCGGGACTTGCGCCGGCGACGCATCCCAAGGTCAAGCGCGCCATTCTGCTGATGGAACAGCACGTGGGACGCTCGCTCACGCTCGACGAACTCGCGCACAAGCTTGACCTTTCAACGCGTCAGCTTGAACGTCTGTTCAAGGCGGAAACCGGCAAGGCGCCGCAAGCCTACGCAAAGCAAGTGCGTTTGCGCACGGCGGCGTGGCTGCTCACGAGTTCGGACAAGACGGTAGCGGATATTGCATCGAGTTGCGGCTTTTCCGATGCCTCGCATCTCGGCCGCGAATTCCGCAAGCAATACGGTCTTCCGCCGATGATGTATCGTGAACAAGGCGGCTCTGGCAACGCCGAAGAAGAGAATCAGACGCTGGACTACGACGAGACTTTCCCGGGCCGCGCACAGGCGATCTAACACGATCTATCCACGTTATCCGCGGCTTACAACCCAAGGAGGAACGGCATGGAGAACCACGGTTATTCGAAGGAAGAATGGGCGCTGCGTTGCGATCTGGCGGCGCTCTACCGCGTGATTGCGCATTTTCGCTGGACCGACATGATCTTCACGCACATCAGTGCGCGCGTGCCGGGGCCGGAGCATCACTTCCTCATCAACAAATACGGCGTGCTCTTCGACGAGATGCGCGCGTCGGACCTTGTTTTGATCGATAGCGAAGGACGCGCGGTGGATCCGGCGGCGCGGGATTATCCGGAGCAATTTCTCGTCAATCCGGCGGGCTTCACCATTCACTCGGCCATTCACATGGCGCGACACGATGTCGTGTGCGTCGTGCATACGCATACGGCGGCGGGCGCGGCGGTATCGGCGCAAAAACAGGGGCTTTTGCCGATCAGCCAGCATGCGCTCAAGTATTACGGGCACATTGCTTACCATGACTATGAAGGCATTGCGCTCGATCTCGCGGAACGTGACCGGCTCGTCAACGATCTCGGCCTGCATAACGCGATGATCTTGCGCAATCACGGGCTGCTCACTTGCGGCCCGTCGATTCCCTCGGCGTTTCAAGAGATGTATTTCCTCGAACGCGCCTGCGAGATTCAACTGCGTGCGCTCGCGGGCGGCGGCGAGCTGAATCTGCCTTCGCAGAAGGTTTGCGAAACGACTGCCGCGCAGTATCGCAGGGACGAGTCGGAAGGGATCATCGCGCTGCAATGGCAAGCCGCCTTGCGCATGATCGAGGGCGGCAAGACGGACTATCGCACCTGACCTTCAGTTGCCGGCGACATAAGCCTTCACCGCCGGCAACCCGTCCTTGCCATCGAAGGTTTTGACACCTGCGAGCCATTTATCGAGCACCGCGGGATTCTGCTTCAACCACTCGCGCGCGGCCTTGTTGGCGTCGGTTTTGTTCATGATCGGCAGCATGACGTGATTCTCAATGTCCGTCGTGAACCGCAGGTTCGATACGAACTTCGCGACATTCGGGCAACGTGTGTCGTAATCGGTCGGCGTCACGGTCAGCACGCGCGCTTCGCCGTAGTTGGGGCCGAAGACATCGTCGCCGCCCGAGAGATAATCGATCTTCATCTGCACGTTCATGGGATGCGGTTCCCAGCCCAGAAACACTATCGGCTTCTTGTCGCGAATGGCGCGATTCACTTCGACAAGCATCCCCGCCTCGCTCGATTCAACCAGCTTGAACTTTCCGAGCCCGTACTGATTGCTGTCGATCATCTTCTTGATGAGCGCGTTACCGTCGTTGCCCGGCTCGATACCATAGATCTTGCCGTCGAGCTTGTCGTAGTTCTTCGCGATATCGCTGAACGTCTTGATGCCGCCGTTGTACGCGTATTCCGGCACCGCGAGCGTGTACTTTGCACCGATGAGATTCGGCGTCGGCAGCACCTTCACCTGATTCGCTTTCTTGAACGAATCGATCATCGGATCCATGGTCGGCGACCAGTAGCCGAGGAACACGTCGATCTGCTTGCTCTTCACGCCAGCGAAGGTGATCGGCACCGATGCGATCGTTTTCGTCGGGCTATAACCAAGTCCCTGCAGGACCGTCGATGCAAGCCCGGTGGTCGCGGCAATGTCGGTCCATCCGACATCGGCGAAACGCACGTTCTTACATGCAGCGGGTTCGGCCGCATTCGCAGCGCAAGTTACCGCGAAAGCAAACGATGCGATCCACGAACGATTCATGCCTTATCTCCCGTTGCTGTTTTCAATTGACGATGAGAGGCTCACGCGCGGTCCATGAAGAACGTGCGAAGCCAGAACGATGTCGATTAGGTCAAGCAGACAGACGCCGCTCCACACTCGGCGCGTGCCCGAATTGCGCGCGATACGCCTTGCTGAAATGACAAGGCGAATGGAATCCGCAGATGCTGGTGACGCGTGCAATCGATGCATCCGTGTTGCGCAACAACTCGCGTGCGCGCCGCAAGCGAAGCGTCAAGTAGTAATGCGTCGGCGATACATTGAGGAACATCTTGAACATGCGTTGCAAGTGTCGTTGCGACAGATGCACGAGCCGCGCGAGTTCTTCGAGCGAAAGCGGCTCTTCGATATTCGCTTCCATCAGGCGCACCACTTCGACGAGTTCGGCACGCGAGAAGCCGACGCGCGCATCGACGGGAATGTGCTGATAGTCCGTCGAAGAGCGAATGCGTTCGACGATGAACTGCTCCGACACTTGCGCCGCATGCGCCTGGCCAAGCCGCAAGCTCACGAGATTGAGCATGAGATCGAGCGGCGCCGTGCCACCCGTGCAAGTCATGCGGTCGCGGTCGATCACGAAGAGCTCATCGGCAAAACGCACATGCGGGAAGCGCTTGTTGAGCGGCGACATGTCTTCCCAGTGCACGGTGCAGCGATAGCCGTCGAGCAGCTTCGCCGCGAGCAACGCATAAGGCCCAGTGCAAATGCCGCCGAGCGGAACGCCCGCTTCGTGCACGCGCTGCAATAGCTCGATGATCGTATCGTCCACGTGATCCGTCACGTGCCAGCCCGCGCAGACGATGAGCACATCGGGCATGCCGGCTTCGTCGAGCGTCGTGGTCGGCTTCACGGTGATGCCATTGCTTGCTCGAGCAGGCTCGCCATCCGGTGTGATGACCGACCACGTGTAGTGCTGCGCGCGGCCGACGTAGTTGGCCATGCGCAGCACTTCGACCGCGCTCGTGAACGCGATCATCGAGAAATTCGGCAGCGTGAGGAAGCCGAAGTGCGCGAGGTTGGACAACGGCGATTCCAAGGCAGCCGGAACGAGCGCGTCGCGTTTCATGAGCGCATCAGCCTTGTTGCGCGGCCGGTGCGCGGCGCACCTTCATGACGCTGCGAATGCCCGAAAGAAGCGGGGCGCGCGCCATGCCGGGCGAACGGCCGAAGCTCTCGGTGATACGGTCCAGAATGATCGCCAGCAACACGACGGACAAGCCGCTCTCGAAGCCGAGGCCGATATCCAGACGCTGAATGCTCGCGAGCACGTCGTTGCCAAGACCGCCCGCACCCACCATCGACGCGATGATGACCATCGACAGCGCCATCATGATCGTCTGGTTCACGCCGGTCATGATCGAAGGCAGCGCGTTGGGAATCTGCACCTTGTAGAGCAGTTGCCACGGCGTGCAGCCGAACGCCTGACCCGCTTCCACGATCTCGCGGTTCACGTGCTTGATACCGAGCGACGTAAGACGGACCGCGGGCGGCATCGCGAAGATCACGGTCGAAAGAATGCCGGGCACGCGGCCGAGGCCGAACAGCATCGCGGCGGGAATCAGATACACGAAGGCGGGCATCGTCTGCATCAAGTCGAGCACGGGACGAACGGCCATCTCAACGACCTTGCTCTTCGCCGTCCAGATCCCGAGCGGTATCCCGAGCAACAGGCTGATGAAGGTCGACGAGAGCGTGAGACCGAGCGTGATGACCATCTGATCCCAGAAGCCGGTCGCGTAGATCAGCAACAGCGAGAGCAACGTGAAGGCGGCAAAGCGCCAGCCCACGCGCCACAAGCCGATGCCGACGAAGATGGCCATGAGCGCCCACATCGGGACGGCCTGGAGGCTGTGTTCGATGAAAGCGGCGAAGCTCTCGATGACCTTGCCGATTGAATCGAACGTCTTGGCGTCGTGGTCGAGCAGGTAATGGACGCCGTGATCGACCCAGCTACCGAGCGGAATGATTTCAGACATGGGAACCTCGATGGCGGGTTAAGACCTTCAGGACGTTCGACTTGTTGACCGAACCGCAATAGAAACCCTCGGCGTCGACCACCGGCAGCGGCGCTGGACTCGCGACCACGCGATGCACGACGTCATCGAGCGTCATGTTGCGCTCGATACACTCGATGTGATTGATCTGCGGCACCGGATTGCCGTTCGAATCACGGCCGACGAAACCGCGAATGCGCCGCTCGCCGTCGAGCACGAACGCATAGTCCGCGCTGCCGTTGAGCGTCTCCGCCACGCTCGATGCGTCGATCTGCGGCGAATGCTTCATGAGCGGCACGACATCGGTCTGCATGAGGTCGCCGGCGGTCAGATAGCGGCTGGTGTCGATGCCGTCGAAGAACGCTTGCACGTAGTCGTCGGCGGGGTTCTGGATGATTTCCTGCGGCGTGCCGATCTGCACCACGCGGCCGCCTTCCATGATCGCGATGCGCGTGCCGATACGCATGGCTTCTTCGAGATCGTGCGAGACGAAGAGAATCGTGCGCTGCTGCTCACGTTGCAAGTCGAGCAGGACGTTCTGCATTTCCTTGCGTTTGAGCGGATCGAGCGCGGAGAACGCTTCGTCCATGATCATCAGCGAGGGATTCACCGCCAGCGCCCGCGCAAGCCCCACGCGCTGCTGCATCCCGCCCGATAGTTGCGCTGGCAACTTCTGTGCGAACGATGCAAGGCCGACTTGTTCGAGCACGGTCATCGCGCGCTTCTCGCGTTCCTTCTTGCCGACGCCCGCGACTTCCAGACCGAACGCGGCGTTCGAAAGCACGGTGCGCTGCGGCATCAACGCGAAGGACTGAAACACCATGCTCATGTCCTTGCGGCGCAACGCCGTGAGTTCCGAGCGCGGCACGGCCGCCACGTCGCGGCCATCGATCAGCACCTTGCCGGCGGTGGGATCGACGAGACGGTTGATCAAACGGATCAGCGTCGATTTGCCGGAACCGGAAAGGCCCATGAGCACG
This sequence comes from Caballeronia sp. GAWG1-1, assembly GCF_023631465.1. Classification (NCBI taxonomy): domain Bacteria; kingdom Pseudomonadati; phylum Pseudomonadota; class Betaproteobacteria; order Burkholderiales; family Burkholderiaceae; genus Caballeronia; species Caballeronia sp. GAWG1-1. The sequence continues at coordinate 199,750 of NZ_JALQDB010000025.1, read as the reverse complement.
AAAATCTCGCCTTCCTTGACGTCGAAGGAAACGTTATGTACGCCGACGATCTGCCCGGTGCGCGCAAAGACTTCTTCTTTCGTCGCGCCGCCGGCGAGCATGTCGATCGCCTGCTTGGGGCTGTTGCCGAACACCTTGCATAGCCCTTCGACTACTACCTTTGGGGAATTCATCGAAATCTCCATAGCGTGGCGGACGTGCGTCCGCGCTGTGCATACATAGTTGCCAGAAAAAAGTATCGCTAGCCGACTATTTGCGACAACTGCATGTCGAAATACGACAATGGAATAAGGAGGATTCTGGACGGGCGCGGGTAAGCCCTTGTGACGCAAGGATTTTTTGGCGTCGAATGGACAAGATTCGGCGAATTGCGCGTGTCGCGCAAGAACAAGTGTTCGCGCGTTTGCGATGCAGATGCGGGGAAGAAGGATGATCGTGCGGCCGAATTGCTCGGTCGGGGCGATCTTAAAGGCGGAAAGTCAGCGAGAATCCGCTAGAAAAACTACAAACTTAAGACTAATCGGCGGGCGGGGTCTACGGCGTCAGGCCGTCTCGCATTGCTATTTGTGGTTGTCCCGCACCGCCATTAGTTACGCATTACAGACGAACGCCGAAAGCGGTACCGCGTGACTTGCGTTGACGCTCGGATTCACGGAAACGCGCTTGATACGAGTAGTCGCTGTCCATCGGCAGGTGCGGCGATTCGAACAGCGAAGCGAATTTTTGCAGCAAGGCGAAGAGGTAGCTCATGTCAAACTCCGGTTGGTGATAAGAGGGTTTTCCCTTAGGACCGATTATAGGGTTTGCCCTTAGCTATTCCTAGTGCAATGCAAAATTTACGACCGAACAAATTGGTAGTTTTTCTACATTCTTTAGTGTGACTGTTTCTCGCGAAAACGGGGACAGCTCGGAGACGGCCTTCCGGCAAGCACGCAGAAAGTGACGAAAAAAATTACGCGACAGTCCGTCTTGAGACGGAATGTCGCGTCAAAGTAACAGTTTTTGGCGGGAATCAGCGCGTGTGACATTGCGAGTGGACCGTAGGCGCCATCGTTCTATTCGTAGGGCCGTTAATGGCGGCGGTTTCGGAATCCGCGTCGAAGAGAGAAGCAAGTGTCGCCTGCTGATGGAGCATGAGTTGCTCCATGCGCTCCTGCTGCAACGTGGTGTCGCGACCCATACGCATCAGCACGACCGTTTGCACGACGCCGGTCGCCACCGTCAGCAGCGTGACGCACACGATGATCGTCAGCAGCGTCTTCATGCGGCGGGCGTGCGCGGCAGTCGATCCGCGCTGCTCCGAGATCACGGCGCGTAACGCGTCGATGGTGTCGGTGAACGCCGTCACGCGTGCGCGATCCAGCACCGGGTCGAAGGACGCGTCCTCGTGCGCAATGCGTGCATCAACGAGCGCGGCGCTCAATGAACCTGCGACGATATCCGCGGAATGCGAGTCGATCGATGCAGCAAGTTCGCCTGGCGCATGAGTTGGCGGCGCAGCGTCGATTTCATCGCCTTCGGCCACGACGAGAAGCTCGTCCTGAACCGATGCCGGATGCGGCGCGGCTTCCGAACGCGGCGCCATCCGCTTGTTCACGGCCAATGCGCCATTCGATTGCACCGCCGCCAAAAACACGTCCGGCAGTTCGAAGCCTTCGAACGTGCCCTGGCGAATGTCGGTGTTCAGCGCCTGAAGGTTGGCGCGCTCGGCGTCTTCGGCGAAGAGATCGAGCGTCTCGCCCGCGCAGCGCTGCGTTGCGCTCAACTGGGCAAGACGCTGCGCCGAACGCACGGCGCGCGCGAGTTTCTTTTCGGTGTCGGCGCTGTCGGCCGAAGACGCCTCGGCGGTGCGGCCACGGCGCGGTCGCGTGAGAGGAGCGACGGCGTCGGCGGGTGTATCGAAGGTATGGCGGTGACGCTTAACAGCAGGATCTGGCATAGGTCGAAAGGCGGTGACCGGGACAACCGGCGCGAAATGCGCACATGCGGTTCGGCAATGATTTTCGAGAGGCGGCATTGTCGCACGGCGCGGCGGCTTATCCCACATCGTGTTCGTGCATGTCTTGCGCCGCGCGGGCGATGCCGTCAGCTTCCATCCTCTTCGTGGAATTCCCGCACCACGCTCAGATGCTTGAGCCGCTCGCAAATCGACCGATATTCCTGCGTCGAAAGCCGCGAAAGCACGACCTGCACTTCATCGAGTTCCGGCGATTCGTCGCTTTGCTGCACGACGAACTGCTTCACGCGCACGCTGCCTGGCCCGAGCGCTTCGTGCAGGCCGTGAAAGGACAGCGAGCCGCGATCGACCAGCATCGTCAATTGCCGCTGCTGCTTGACGCTGATGAAGCGCCGCTCCAGCGGTTTGAGTCCCGCCAGAATGACGAGGATGATGGCCGTCGCCGCGATCGATGCCGTGTACAGCCCGCCGCCTACCGCCAGCCCGATGGCGGCGACCGACCACAAGCTCGCGGCGGTGGTCAGCCCGCGCACGATCTCGCCGCGCAGCAGAATGGATCCCGCGCCGAGAAAGCCGATGCCGGACACGACCTGCGCCGCGATCCGCGATGGATCGAGCACGACGTGGTCCGCCTTGAGCGCCTCTTCGAAACCGTAGGCAGACACGATCATGATGAGCGCGGAGCCAACGCACACCAGCATGTGCGTGCGCAAGCCCGCCGCCCATGAAAGCCGTTCGCGCTCAAAACCGATCACGCTGCCGAGCGCCGCGGCCATGATGAGTCGTGAAACGAGTTCTACGTTGCCCAACATCTTTGACCTCCTGTCGTCGTGGCCGGTCTCCTGCCGGAGCGCTTTTGCTATGCTTATCCGGCTGTGCCGAGCCGTTTTCAAAGGGCTCATCTCTTCCGAACCATCAGGCTGGAACTTGTCTTATGCAGCAACAGCACTCAAACGGCACTTCATTGCGCGAACACTACACGAGCATCGTGCTGCCCATTTGGCGCGGTCCCGGCTTCAACACAGCGCTTCACCTGCCATTCGAAGCCGTTACGCCCGACGATCACGCGCCGTTGCCACCTAAGCGTTATCGCGCGATGGCATGCGCCCGTCAGTTGTTCGCTTTCACGGATGCAGGCGATCTCGCGCACGCGTCGGTGCTGTTCGAATCGTTGCGACACTATTTTCAGGACAAGCAAAACGGCGGATGGTTCTATAGCGTCGATGCAAACGGCGCGCCCTACGAGCGCCAGAAGGACCTTTATACGCACGCGTTCGTGGCGTATGCGTGCGCGCATTTCGCGCAAAAGAGCGGATCGGCGGACGCATTCGCCTTGCTCGATGAAACCGCGCGGCTCATCGAAACGAAGTTCGCGGGTAGCGATGGCGGCTTGCTGAACGCCGCGTACAGCGAAGACTTCGGCGCGATGCTCGAAGGTCCGCTGCAAAATCCGCTCATGCATTTGAGCGAAGCGTGGCTCGCCGCGCGCGATGCCACGGGCAACATCGCTTTCGACGAGCGGCTCGCCGTGCTGGCGCAATCGGTCGCGCGCACGTTCGTGCACGAGGCGACCGGCAGTATCGCCGAATTGCCGATTGGCGCGCCGGGCAATCGCCTGGAGCCGGGACATCAATTCGAGTGGTATTTCCTGGCAATCGGCAGCGGCCATCCCGCATTCGAGGCGGCGGGACTGAACGCGCGGCTCGAACGGGCGTTCGACTTCGCGCGGGAACATGGCGTCGACAAGTCGACTGGCGGCGTGAGCGCCGCGCTGGACGAAGCGGGACGCGTGATCGACGGCACGCAGCGCATCTGGGCGCAAACCGAATATCTACGCGCGCTGGCAACGCGCGGCGAAGCCGTCGGCGAACAGATCGAACGCTTCGGCGCACGGTTCCTACATGCGCGCGGGTGGATCGAGTGCCGCTCGGCTGACGGCGCGATCACAAGGTCGGAGATGCCTTCGACCACGCCGTATCATTTGGCGACGGCATACGCGGCGTTGCCGGATTGAGCGGTTGGATCGCCTTCGCGACGAGCGAAAGCGTCAGGGCCGTGAAAATTCAGGCGCCCGACAGACGCCGAAGTCATCCACTCGTCAAGCCACCTGAAACACCGAAACCGCATCCTTCAACTGCCGCGTCTGTTCATGGAGCGACTGCGCGGCAGCCGCGGCCTGCTCCACGAGCGCGGCGTTCTGCTGAGTCATCTCGTCCATTTGCGTCACGGCCTGGTTCACCTGCTCGATTCCCACGCTCTGCTCCAGCGACGACGCGCTGATCTCCGCCATCATCTGCGTGACGCGTGAAATCGAGGTCGATACCTCGCGCATCGCCGTGCCCGCGCGTTCGACCAGCGTCGAGCCGTCGCTGACCTGCGCGACCGATTCGCCGATCAGTTCCTTGATTTCCTTCGCCGATTGCGCCGAGCGTTGCGCGAGGCCGCGCACTTCGCCCGCGACGACTGCAAACCCGCGCCCTTGCTCACCGGCGCGCGCCGCTTCGACGGCCGCGTTCAGCGCGAGGATGTTGGTCTGAAACGCGATGCCGTCGATGACCGAGATGATTTCCGCGATCTTGTCCGAGCTTTTAGCGATGCCGCGCATCTTCTCCACGACGTCATCCACCACGCCCGAACCGCGCGAAGTCGCTTCGAGCGCCACGCCCGCCAGCGTGTTGGCCTCGCGCGCGTGCTCGGCGTTCTGACGCACCGTCGCCGTCAATTCTTCCATGCTCGACGCCGTTTCCTCGAGCGATGCCGCCTGATTCTCCGTGCGCGCGGACAGATCGGCGTTGCCGCTCGCGATTTCATCGGCGCCCAAGTTGATCGAATCGGACGTCTCGCGCACCGTCTTTACCGTCGTGGCGACGCTTGCCTGCATCGTCGCGAGTCCCGCGAAGAGCCTGCCGATTTCATTGCTGCCGCGTTCCGCGATACGTTCGTCGAGGCGGCCTTGCGCAATGCGCTCGAAATGGCGTCCCGCTTCTTCCAGCGGCGCGATCACGCCACGGCGCAGCGCAAAATGCACCGCCGCGACACCCGCGACCAGCGCCACGAAAATGACGATGCCGACCGCGCGGAACCAGGCGTAGCGCGTATCGATCGATTCGAGATACGCACTGCTCGCCGCATTGCCGAAGTTGACGAAGTTCTGCTGTTCGGCGAGATAGCGATCCTGAAAGCCCTGTGTCGGCTGATCGAGGAACGCCTGAATGTTGCCCGCATCCAGATACTGGACGAGTTCGCCGAGCGCCTTCGAATACTCCGCGTATTTGGCCTGAAGCGCGGCCATGCGCGCCTTGTTCTCATCGCCGGTCTTCGGCGCGTCGAGGAAGGCCGCGAACGACTTGTCCGCCTGCGCGATCTGCTCGCGCGCGTGCTGCACGATCTCGACCGGCTCCGTCCCGCCGCGCACCATGCGCGTGCCGGCGCGAGACAGGTTGATGCGCGCATCCATCAGATGCTGCGTGGTCTTGTTGACCGCGTTGACTTGCTTGAGCGCGATATCGGACAGGTTGCCCACATCGTCATGCGTGCGCGAAAGCGACCAGAAGCCAAGCCCTTCGGTGACCAGTTGGAATAGGCAAAACACCACCAGCACGGCGAGCAAACCGGATGAAACCTTGATCTTTGCAAACATTTCTCAAGAACCCGAACAAACGAATGAGCCGTATGACTACGGCGGAAGTCCGGGTTTACGGCAGTGAAGCGCGCCAGCTTGAATTGTTTTGCGTCGATGCCGCTTTGCGCGAGCGGGATGACCGGCGCGCTTGCCGAAACGGCGGGCGCGCGCATGCTGCGTTCGCACGATTTTTGTCGAACGTCCTTGCAGTGCGAAGAAACCCTACCTATTGTCTTTGCAGGACGGCGCCGAACCCACCCCAAGGAGTGTCCGAATGGCCGAATTAGTCGATATCGCGCGCGGTGCGTTGAATGCGCAACCGTTTAGCGCCTTGCTCGGAACGAAACTGATGCAGGTCGATGCAGCGAGTCTCACGCTGTGTCTGCCGATCCGCGATGAGCTGAGGCAACAACACGGTTTCGTGCACGGCGGGGTGGTGAGTTATCTCGTGGACAACGCGCTGACGTTCGCGGGCGCGCTGAGGCTCGGTCCGAAGGTCGTCACCGGCGAATACAAGATCAACTATCTGCGCCCGGCGGTTTCCGGCACGCTGATGGCGCGGGCGCGCGTGGTGCATGCCGGCATGACGCAGGCAACCTGCCAGTGCGATGTCTTCGTCACCGACGGCAATGCCGAAACGCTCGTCGCGGTGGCGCAAGGCACGATCACGCGCATCAGCGAAAGCGCGGCCGAAGCGCTCTATAACGCCTAAATTTCAACCTTCCGTCCTGAAGACAAAAAACCTCGCCGCAGCGAGGTTTTTTGCTTTCACGGCGCGAAGCAATTACGCGTCGACCGTCTTCTGCTGCTGCTCGCCGAGACCTTCGATACCAAGGCGAATGGTCTGCCCGGACTTCAGGTACACCGCGCTGGGCTTCACGCCCATGCCGACGCCCGGCGGCGTGCCGGTCGAGATGACATCGCCGGGCTGCAGGCTCATCGTCTTCGACAGATACGCGACCAGTTGCGCGACGGTGAAGACCATGGTCTTCGTGTTGCCGTTCTGGTAACGGTGACCGTCCACCTCGAGCCAGAGATCGAGCTTCTGCGGATCGGCGACTTCGTCTTTCGTCACGAGCCACGGGCCGAGCGGGCCGAACGTGTCGAAGCCCTTGCCCTTGTCCCATTGCGTGCCGTGTTCGAGCTGCCATTCGCGCTCGGAGACGTCGTTGATCACGCAGTAACCGGCCACGTAGTCGAGCGCGTTGGCTTCATCGACATACTTGGCTTCCTTGCCGATCACCACGCCGAGTTCGACTTCCCAGTCGGTCTTCTTCGAATTGCGCGGAATTTCCACGTCGTCGTTCGGGCCGCAAATGGCGCTCGTCCACTTGCCGAAAATGACCGGCTCGGTCGGCACGGGCAGATTCGATTCGGCGGCGTGATCCGCGTAGTTGAGGCCAATACACACGAACTTGCCCACACGTCCGACACACGGCCCGATACGCGGATTGCCATCCACCACCGGCAGCGACGCGGGGTCGGTCGCGCGCAGCTTGGCCAGGCCCGCATCGGTCAGCGTAGCGCCGGAGATGTCGTCCACGACCTTCGACAGATCGCGAATCTTGCCTTCGGCATCCAGCAAACCCGGTTTTTCCTGACCCTTGGGGCCGTAACGAAGCAGCTTCATCTGAATAGATCCTCGTGTTTCGAAATTCAAAGGTTGAAAACGCAGCGGCCGGTCTTAGTTGGACCAGCCGCCATCGATGACGTGAGCCTGACCCGTCGTGAACGACGACTCGTCCGAGGCGAGATACAGCGCGAGCGCCGCGATTTCTTCCGTGCGGCCGACGCGGCCCATTGGTTGACGCGAAACGAAAGCCGCCTGAATCTGGTCGATCGTCGCGCCCTGCGCCTTGGCTTGCTCGGCGATGCGGTCCTTCAGCGACGGCGACTCCACCGTGCCCGGACAAATCGCGTTGCAGCGGATGCCGCGCGTGACGAAATCCGCCGCGACGGATTTCGTGAGCCCGATGACCGCCGCCTTCGACGCACCATACACGAAGCGATTCGGCACGCCCTTCACGCTCGACGCCGCCGACGACATATTGACGATCGAGCCGCCGCCCTTTTCCAGCATCTTCGGCAGGAACGCGCGGATCGTCCGATACATGGCCTTCGCGTTCAGATTGAAGGCGAGGTCCCAGTCCGCTTCGCTCGCTTCGAGAATCGAACCGGGATGCACATAGCCCGCGCAGTTGAAGAGCACGTCGATGGCGCCGACTTCCTTCGCGAGCGCCTCGATGGCTTGGGGGTCGAGCACGTCGAGCTTGTGGGCTTCGACCGGCTTGCCTTCGAGCCCTTCGATACGAATGTCGGTTGCGATCACGCGCGCGCCTTCCGCCGCGAAAAGCTCGGCCGTCGCGAGCCCGATTCCTTGTCCCGCCGCGGTGATCAGCGCCGTCTTGCCTGCCAGTCTTTGTACCATCTACTGCTCCAGTGGAAGTTGATTTTAAGACATGCCGGGTATATCAGCGGCTTCAGAGGCGATAGAACGCACGGGCGTTTCCGCCGAAAATCGCGTCTTCCTCGGCTTTTTCGAGATGCGAGACCAAGCGCCTCGCGGCGGCGTGCCAATCAGTGTAGCAACCGTTTAAGTTCAGTACCGGCCAATCGCTGCCCCACATGAGGCGCTCGTGTCCGAATTGGTCGATGAGATGCGCGACGTAAGGCGCGAGCGTGTCGGCGGTCCAGCTAGGCGACGCTTCTGTCGCGAGCCCCGATAGCTTGCAATAGAGGCGCTGCGGCAAGGCAGCGAGTTGCGCGATGCCATCGGCCCACGGTTGCCAGCCCGCTTCGCCATCGCGGATGGGCGGCTTCGCACCGTGATCCACGACGATACGCAACGCTGGATAACGCCCGGCGAACTCGACGAGCGATGGCACGTGGCGCGCGAAGATGAGCGCGTCGAAAGCAAGATCGAACTCGATCAGACGCTGGATGGCTTCCGGGCGCGGCGCGTGGTCTATCCACGTATCGTCGGGCAGGTCTTGCAGCATCGGCCGCACGGCTTTGAATTTTTTGTCGCGCGCAAATTCTTCGATGATTTCTACCGCGTCGACGGAATCGAGCGGAACCCAGCCGACGACGCCCGCAATGGATTCGTCATCGCGCGCCAGATCGAGCAGATAACGCGTTTCATCGACGGTCGCCGCCGCTTGCACGACGACCGTTTGCTTGACATTCGTGATCTTGCGGAGCGGCGCCAGATCATCGGAACCGAAGACGCGATAGAGCGGCTTGAGATCGGGCGTGAGCCAACCGTAATCGCCACGCGCCGGGTCCCAATAATGTTGATGAGCGTCGATGTTCATTGCGGTGTTGGCGCCTTCTCATGCAGCAAGCCAGCCGCACGCAAAGCGTTCCACAACGCCGAAGGAACCGGTGTAGCGAATGACGCCGCATTCTCACGCACTTCCTCGGGCTTGCGCGCGCCCATCAACACCGTGGCGACGACTTTATGCGCATAAGGAAACTGCAGTGCGGCCGTCGACAGCGCGACGCCATACTCGCGACAGATGCGTTCCAGCCTCGCCACACGATCGACGATCTCTTTGGGCGCATCGCCGTAGTTGAACTTGAGATCGCCTTGCGCGTCGGCATCGAGACCGCGCGCGAGAATGCCCGAATTGAACGCGCCGCCAAGCAGGATGCTCACACCGCGCTGTTCGCACTCGGGCAGGAGATCGTCGAGTGTGTTCTGTTCGAGCAGCGTGTAGCGGCCAGCGAGCAACGCGCAGTCGATGTCGTATTCGGCCATTGCCTCGCGCACCGCCGCGCCTTCGTTCACGCCGAGGCCGACTGCTTTCACGCCGCGCGACTGTTTGAGTTCATCGAGCGCGCGAAAACCGCCTTCGCTGGTGAGCTGACGCCAGTAATGCGCGTTTTTTTCGCCGTGCGTGACACGGCCGATGTCGTGTATCAGCACGATATCGATGTCGATCATGCCGAGCCGCTGCTGGCTGTCTTCGAACGAGCGCAGGATGCCGTCGTAGGTGTAGTCGTAAATGGCCTGGAACGGTAGCGGCGCGGCCCAGCCTTCGCTGCCGTCGTCGGGCGTGGTGCGCGGCACGAAGCGGCGGCCCACTTTGGTCGAGAGCACGTAGTCGCTTCGCGCGTGGCGTCGCAGGGCATCGCCAAGACGATGTTCTGCTTTCGTGTGTCCGTAATGCGGCGCGGTATCGAAGAAACGGATGCCCGCTTGCCACGCGGCATCGACTGTAGCGCGCGCCTCGTCTTCCGTCAGTTCGTGATATAGCCCGCCTAGCGGCGCCGTGCCGAGCGAAAGTGCCGTCACCTCCAGATCCGTCCGCCCGATCTTGCGTCGGCGCGTGACGGCCTCCTGCGTGTCTCCGTTCATTGTGCAACCCTCAGTCGATTGTTCAGTTCGAAACGACTTCTGCGGTGCCGCGAGACGCAACACTAACGCGTTGCGCGCCGCCAGGCAAACACGCGGGGCCGACGGGCTCGAAGGTTTTGTAAGTCAGGATGAATTCCTGATGACCCAGCGACTCCGATTTCGACGCAGCGCCCGCCGCCACCGCCACGGTGACATCGAACACTTCGCGTCCTACTTCGTCGAGCGTCGCGCGGCCTTCCAGGATGCGGCCGGCATCCACGTCCATGTCGCCGGACAGGTTGCGATACGTCGCCGGATTCGCGCAGACCTTGATGACGGGCGATATCGCCGAGCCGACCACCGAGCCGCGCCCCGTCGTAAAGAGGATTACGTGTGAGCCGCACGCGATGAGTTCGCCGATTTCAGCGTTGTCGCTGATGTTCGGAAAGCCGAAGCGCGGCTCGCCGTCGGGCACGACATCGAGCAGATAAAGGCCGCCGGTCGGCGGGACATCGCCCGGCTTGATGATGCCGACGATAGGCGACGCGCCGCTCTTCGCATACGCGCCGAGCGACTTCTCTTCCTGCGTCGTGAGCCCGCCGTCCGCGTTGCCGACCGCGAAGGAACCGTGGCCCATCGTCGTGTAATAGCGCGCGGCTTTTTCCACGCACGCGACGATTTCATCGCCGAGTTCGGGACGCGCCGCGCGTGTCTTCATATGAAATTCGCAGCCGACGAGTTCGCCGGTTTCCTCGAAGATGCACGCCGCGCCTTCGTCGATGAAGGTGTCGAAGGCGCGGCCCACGGCTGGGTTCGCCGTGATGCCGCTCGTGCCGTCCGAGCCGCCGCAGATCGTGCCGATGACGAGTTCATCGAGCGCCATCGGCACTTTCTCTTGCGCGGCGAGCGTCGCGCGCACTTCGCGTACCCAGTCGAGACCGTGCTGAATCGTGCTGCGCGTGCCGCCGTTTTCCTGGATCGTCACGACGGCGGCGGGGCGGCCGCTCGCGCGCACGACATCGGCGAGATAGTGCTTGTTCATGCTTTCGCAGCCAAGCGACACGAACAGCACCGCGCCTACGTTCGGATGCGTGCAGATGCGCTCCAGCATCTTTTCGGCGTAGCTATTTGGATAGCAGCCGGGGAAGCCGATCAGGTGCACGGGCGGCGCTTCGTTTTGCGCGGCGTCGAACGCGTCGAACGATGGGCGGAAGTGCGTGACGATCTCGCGGGCAACGTGATGCGCGCACTCGACCATGTACGCCACCGCGACGATGTTGCGGATGCCCTTGCGGCCATCGGATCTTGGGAAGCCCAGCAATGTTGATGTGTTCATGGCTCTCAATGCTGCACGTAGGCGTGGCCGGCGTCGTGCGTGTAGGTGGGGATGTAGTCGCTCTCCAGATTGTGAGTGTGGAGATGCGCGCCGCGGGGAACGTCTGTGCTCACGTGGCCGATGATCGCGCCGTAGCGCAGGACTTTGTCGTCCTTCTTCAACGCGCGGCGGGCTATTTTGTGAGCCAGTTCTATCGTCGTTTCCAGCTTGACTGGCTCGCCTTCTATCTGAAGCGTTTCGCCTGCGATTAGGCGGGCTGCTGCTATCAGACAGTTGTCTTCTTTGCTCAAGAGGATCAGGCGGGGGTCGGTCGTTTTTGTCTCTGTGTCGGGCATCTCGTTCCTTCTGAAATCCGTGTCGTCGTGGACATTGAGCCGTATGCTCGCGGCATCTTCAGCAGCCGCCTGTTGACGTTCGTCGTCCGGGCGCTGGACGCGTCAGCCGATCTCGCGACACGCGTGCGGCTGCGCTCCCGCTTCAGTTCTGCGCATCTCCACCCGCCAGTCTCGCCACCATCAGCGAACCCAGGATGATCGCGCCGTAAATCGCCTGAATCCAGAACGATGGCACCTGCGCCAAGGTCAGCAAGTTCTGCACGACGCCCAGCAGCAACACGCCCGATAACGCGCCGAGCATCGTGCCCTTGCCGCCATCCAACGAAATGCCGCCGATCACTGCCGCCGCGAACACCGTGAAGATCATTCCATTGCCCTGGTTCGCATTGATCGCGCCGACGTAGCCTGTGACGATCAAACCGCCAATCGACGCCAGTACGCTGCCGAGCACGAACACGCCCCACGTGATGCGCTCCACGCGAATGCCTGCCGCGCGCGCCGCTTCGGGATTGCCGCCGATCGCGTAAAGCGCGCGGCCGAGGCGGTGGTAACGCAGCATGAACGCGGCAACGGCGAACGCGGCCGCCGCGAGCCATACCGAGATCGGCAGACCGAGCACGAGTGTCGTGGCCAGCGTGAAGAACGAAGGCGGCATGTCGAATAACGTGCCGCCCTTGGTCGCGCCGACGAGCATGCCGCGCAGCACGATCAGCATTGCGAGCGTGACGATGAACGCGTTCAGCCGCAGTCGCACGACCAGAAAGCCGTTGAAGAAGCCGATCAGCGCGCCGACCACGACGATCGCCGCAAGTCCCGCTGCCGCCGGCCACTCGAAGCCGAAGCCCGCCGACGCCGCCGGCATCACGAGCATCGCGCCGACAGCCGGCGCAATGCCGACCGTCGATTCGAGCGATAAATCGAACTTGCCTGTCAGAACGATCAGCGATTCGGCCAGCACGACAAGCGCAAGCGCCGCCGATGCCCCAAGGATGCTGATGAGATTCGCCTGCGTGAGAAAGCTCGGGCTGACGAACGCGCCGATGGCAAGCAAGAGCGCCAGCGCGGGCAGCAATGCGAGGTCGCGAAAACGCGCCAGTTCGATGCGCGGGCGCGCCACGGCCATGCTCGCGCCGTTCATCGCCGGGTTGGGTACGTCATGCTTCATGGAGATTCACCCCTTCGACGGATGCGATGAGTTCATGGTCCTGCCATCCGGCAGGGAATTCGGCGACGATGGCGCCGCGAAACATCACCAGGACGCGGTCGCACGTGCGCAAGTCGTCCAGCTCGCCCGATACGACGAGCACCGCCTTTCCTTCCTCGCGCACGCGTTCGACGACGCCGAGCAGCGCTTCCTTCGACTTCACATCGACGCCAGCGGTGGGATCGATCAGAACGAGCACGTCCGGATCAGTGGCGAGTGCGCGCGCCATCACCACTTTTTGCTGATTGCCGCCCGACAAGCCCGACACGATATGTTCCGGGCCCTGCGTCTTGATGCCGAGCGCGGCAATCATGCGGCGTCCGAAGGCGTTCTTTTTCGCGGGCGTCGCAATACCGAAGCGGCCGAGCAATCGCGCGATCGTCATGGACGCGTTTTCCGCGACGGATTGCGACAGCACCAAGCCTTCGCGATGCCGGTCTTTCGGCACGCAGCCGACACCATGCGCCAGCGCGGCCGGCACGTCGCCCGGCGGCAGCACGCGGCCATCGACGCTGATCGTGCCCGCGCGTTGCGCCTTCAATCCGGCGATGGCTTCGGCGACGCTCGTCCGGCCGCTCGTCGTCGCGCCGGTCAGGCCGATCACTTCGCCCTTGCGAACGCTCAACGTGACGTTCTCGTAGTCGTCGCCGCGTAACGCTTCGACACGCAGCGCTTGCGGCGCACCAGCGGGCAGGGGCGCGCGCGCGGCGGCATCCGCGACGGCAAGGCCTCCCTGCTCGCCCGTCATCGCTTCGATGAGCCGGTCGCGCGGCAATGCCGAAACCGGCGCGCTGACGATATGCCGAGCGTCGCGCAGAACTGTCACTGCCTGACAGATTTCGTACACCTCTTGCAAGTGATGCGAAATGAACAGGAAAGTGACGCCTTCGCGCTGTAACTCTTCAATACGCTTGAAGAGACGCTTGATCTCCTCGCCGTCCAACTGTGCAGTCGGTTCATCGAGAATGATGAAGCGCGCACCGTACGACAGCGCCCGCGCAATCTCCACCAACTGCCGCGCTTCCACTGTCAGATCGCCCGCGCGTGCGTCTTCGCGCACGTCGATCTTCCAGTGGTCGAGCAGCGCGCGGGCATCACGGCGCATGGCGCGCCAGTCGATCACGCCGCCCTTCTGATGCTGCCGATTGATGTACAGATTTTCGGCCACCGACAACTCGCGGATGATCGTCGAATGCTGATAGACGCAGGCGACGCGCTCGCGCCATGCATCGCGGTCGGCGAGCGGCGGCGCGGGCGCGTCGTTGAAGCGGATCTCGCCAGCGTCCGGCTTCTTCAGGCCGGTGATCATCGACACGAGCGTCGATTTGCCCGCGCCGTTGCGTCCGACGAGCGCATGCGACTCGCCGGGCAGCACGCGCATACTTACATCTGCGAGTGCGGGCGTCGAGCCATAGCGCTTTGTCAGGCCAACTGTCTCAACGACGGGCGCGCTCATTTGACGGTGTTGCCCCAAAGTGTTTTGTCATCGACATTGGCTTTCGTCACGAGCGGCGCGGGCAATTGATCTTCGAGAATGCCTGGACCGCGCTGAACGATCGTGCTGCCGTGATCCGTCGGGCCCGGTTTGAAGGTTTGTCCCGCCAGAGCCGCCTTGATATAGAAAAGGCCATACTTTGCGTAGAGATCGGCGGGTTGCGAGATGGTCGCGTCGATATCGCCACGGCGGATCGCGTCGTATTCCTGCGGAATGCCGTCGTTGCTCACGATCACGATGTGCTTCGGATCGCCCGCCTTCACCAGCAACTGCTTGCGGCGCAAGGTCTGCAACGTCGGCGACAGATAGACGCCGCCCGCCTGCATATAGATCGCCTTCACGTCGGGGTTCGCGGTGAGCAGGCTGTCGAGCGCGGTCGCGGCGGCCTCGCCCTTCCATGCGGCGGGAATCTCGAGCAGGCTCAGCGACGGGAATTTCTTCAGGCACTCGCGAAACGCTTCCGAACGATCGCGGCCATTGACCGATGCCAGATCGCCCATGATCTGCACGACCTTGCCCGACTTCACGTGCTCGCCAATGTACTCGCACGACTTCGAACCATACGCGCGGTTGTCGGCGCGCACGACCATCGCGACCTTGCCTTGCGTCGGCGCGACATCGACGGCGACGACCGGCACGTTCTTCGCCGCCGAGGCGTCGAGCGCGCGGCTGATTGCGGCCGAATCCAGCGGGCCGACCACGATGCCCTTCGCGCCCAGGTTCAGCAGGTTGTTCATGTCGGTGATCTGCTGCGCGGGATCGCCGTTCGAGTTGACGGGCGCAAGGATGTCTATGCCCATGTCCTTCGCGTACTTCGGCAGATAGTTGTTGTACGACTGCCAGAACGGCGAAGTCAGAAGCGGGAGACCGAGGCCGACCTTGCCGGCATCGGCGGCTTGCGCGAGGCCAACTGCACCGGTGGTCGAAAGTACGGCGAGCGCCACGCCGGCTTTTACGGCCAGGCGGCGAAAGGAAGTTGAGGACGTCATGCTTGTCTCCTGATCTTGTGTTTTTTGCGACTACGGCCGTGTGGGTGACTACGGGAAACTGTCGATACGCATATTTATCAGTGAACGTATTATTCATATACGGACAATCAGAAGTCAGTTGGTGCTTTCCCTAGCGCGGGCAACGCTATTGCTGACGAAAGGCTTAAACTCGGCGCCAATTCATGAATCAACGCATACCCAACATGGACGTTGAAGTAACCGACACCGATGGCGACGCGGATCGCTATCGCGCGCCCGCGCTCGACAAGGGACTCGACATTCTCGAACTACTCTCGGAACAGAAATCGGGACTGACGCGCGCCGAGATCACGAAGATGCTCGGGCGCAATGCAAGCGAGATGTATCGGATGCTAGAACGGCTGGTCGCGCGACAATACGTCGTGCGCTCGCCCGAGGGCGACCGTTATTCGCTGAGCCTGAAGTTGTACGCGCTTGCGCACCGGCATCCGCCGATGAACCGGCTGATTGCCGAGGCTCTGCCCGTGATGCAACGTTTTGCCGATGCCGCCGAGCAGTCGGTTCATCTGGTCGTCTACGATCGCGGCAACCTGCTGGTGATCGCGCAAGTGGACGGTCCCGGCACGTGGGGAATTTCGGTCCGGCTGGGGTCACGCGTCGGCCTTATCGACACCGGCTCCGGTCGCGTGGTGCTCGCGTTTCAAACCGAGGAGCAGCGCGAGCACATGCTGGCGGAACATACAAAGGTGAAAGGCGAACTGGCGCTCGATCGCGCGGTGCTCGATGCCGACTACGAAAAGATCGGCGAGCTCGGCTATTCACAAAAGGACAGCCAACAGACCTTCGGCGTCACCGATGTGACTTTTCCGTTGCTTGGGCCATCGGGCCAAGCCATCGCGGCGCTGACCTGCCCTTTCATGCGGCGTATCGACGAATACGTCGCACCTTCCATCGAAGAAGTGACGGCGCTTTTGCGAGGCGCCGCGAGCGAGCTTTCGATGACGCGAGACTGAATCACGGCTGATACACGCGTTAGAATGGCGGCCCTCCTAAAAAGCGGCAGCCGGTTCACGCGCACGCCGCGCTCTATCTTCACGGTTCATGGCAAAACTCCTTTCCGATTCAGAATTCCAGCGTTTTTCCGAACTTCAACAGAAACAGGCGAGCTTTACGATCACGCCTGACGAGGCCGACGAATTGCGCGATATCGTCGCGCGCGCACAGAAGAAGCGCGACGATCGCGCCGCTGCAATGCAAGCGCTCGAAGCGCATATCGCACAGTTCGACATCACGCCGGACGAGCTTTTTTCCGCCGAGCAGATCGCGGAAGCGGCGCGCAATTTCGGCCTTATTCCGGCCGCGAAGAAGGAACGCACACTGCCGCCGCAACTGACGCATAACGGCAAGCCTTATCAATGGACTTCGCGTGCGCTGCCGGAAGAGATTCGTGTACCGCTCTTCGAAGCATTCTCGGCGGGACATTCCGTGAAGTCGTTCATCGCGACGCCGAAAGACTCGGCGCGCTCGGCGCTGACAATCGCGAGACTCGAAAAGGAAACGGGAAGTTCGTATCCCGATGCTTTGCTCGAAGAGTTGGCGATAACGAGAGCGCAGATCGACGAGGCGTCCGGGCGATTGGCCGGCCAATTGCGAACGGCCGGCTAGGTCGATTTTTCACCAAGCCGCATCCGAAAACCAACGACGCTCGGATCTTCGGTTCTGATCAATTCGAAACCGGCTTTGCGCGCGAGCGCGATCATCCCCGTGTTCTCGCGCAAAGCCTCGCCCACCAGCCAGCGTGTCCCGCGCTCTCGCGCATAGTCGATGATTCGCGTGAGCAGCAGCGAGCCCAAGCCCTTCCCTTTCATGTCCGAGCGCGCGGCGACGGCAAACTCCGCAGTCTCGTTGTCCGGATCGGAAATGGCGCGTGCGACGCCCAGCGTTTCCGTGGCGCCCTCCGCAATGCTCCGCGTCACGATCAACGCCATTTCGCGGTCGTAGTCGATCTGGGTCATCCGCGCGAGTTGCGAATGATCGAAACTGCGCACGGCACCGAAAAAGCGCAAGCGCAAATCTTCGGCCGTGTTCGCCGATACGAACGCGCGATGCGCATCTTCATCCTCGGGACGAATGGGCCGCACGGTAATACGCATGCCGCGCCAGTCGAGCGTCTCATCCATGCATCGCGGATACGGCACGATTGCTAGTTGCTTGCGGTGCGCGCCTAAGGTCAGTTGCGGCTCGTGCACCGCAACCGAATCGCGCGTGACACGCAACGTCAGCCGCAGTGCGACGATCTCCTCTATATAACAAACCATTTGCGACAGCGCGGTCAGCGCGTTCAACAGCATGTCGGTGGGCAACTCGCGCGAGCGCGGCGAACGCATGACGAGATCGCGCGCAAGGACAGGGTTGAGCGGAGGCAGCGCAAATTCATGAAGCGCATCGGCAAGTCCGAGCGCGCCTTCGGCCTTGAATTCGAACACCGGTCCAAAGACGCGATGGTTGAGCAGGCGCGCCTGTATCTCGACTGCATCGGCGGAAAAGGAATCGGGCGGTCCCGGCTTCACCGTGATGCCGAAGCGGGCGAGGATGCGCGCCGCACGTTCACCATTCAATTCCGCAATGCCGTTCTCCAACGCGATTCGAATTTCCTTTTGCGCAATATCGATTTCTTCTGGAATTTCCGTTGGAAGTCCGTCGGGTGTTTGCATCAACAATTCGCGTCCCTGACGAAAATCGACGAGGCGTGCAAAGCCACGTGCGAGCCGCTGCGGGGTAGTGTGAACCGGGATGCCATTTGCGTGGAGTGCGTCGCGGGTGGCGGCATCCACGCAACCGAAGAAACACGCGAGCAATCCGCGATGAGCCTGGCGGCGCGCGGCGATCAATGTGCGAGCGACGTCCGCGACGGGCGCGCTATGCGTCGGCGCGTGTACGACGAAGATGGTGCCGGTGTCGCGATGCGGAGCCAGCGTTTCCACCGCGATGCCGAAATCGGCGGGCGATGCATCGTCGCCGAGCAAAAGGGGATTACCGGATTCGGCTCGGGGTAACGCGAGCGAGACGGCGTCGCGTGCGGCGAGTGGCCATTGCGCCAGATCATCGCCGGCCTTGCTGAACGCATCTCTTGCCAAAGTGGCGACGCCGCGATCGCTGGTGATGACGGTTGCCACGTCGCCGGCTGCGACGCTTCCTACGCCCAGGGTTTCGATTTCGTCGAGCAGATCGTCGAGCGAATCCACGCGTACAAGTCCGGCACGGCGGAAGGCTGCACCGTATAGGCGATCGAATGGGTCGTCGTGTCCGGTTCGTAGAACGAGTACCGGCTTATTCCTCGCGGCGGCGCGCGCGGCGGAGATAAATTTGCGTGCGGCGCGGACGGTTTCGATTGCAAGAAGAATCGCTTTGGTCGATGCGTCGGTGGCGAGGAAGTCGAGGATATCGCCGGAATCGACGTCAGCTTCGTCGCCCAACGCGACGATGCGTGAGAAGCCGAGGCCCCGCGCGCGGGCCCAGCCGAGCACGCCATTGGTTAGCGCGTTCGAGCCTGATACCCAAGCGACGCCGCCCGATTTGACACTGCACGCTGGCGCCCCGAGGCATGCGCCGACGGCGGGAGACACTACGCCGAGACTTCCTGGTCCTACCACGCGCAGTAGGAAGGGACGCGCGGTGGCAAGGGTACGGGCAGTCCATTCGTGGGACTCTGCATTGGAGATGAATTCGGCTCTCGCGGGGTGTCTCGCTGCCTCTCCAATAACGACGACAGCTTTGGTCCCACGGTCTCCGAGTTGTTCAACTAGTTGAGGCCAGGTTTTAGGGGGCGTGCATAGCACCGCAACGCTCGGCGCTTCGGGGAGGTGAGCTATGTCGGCGAAGCTCGGCTGTTCGCCTATGGTTTGGTGCTTTGGATTTACTGGCCAGATTGGGCCTTTGAATCCAGCGCTGTTGGCGCGGGCCCATACCATTTCGCCGATGCTGCCCGGCCGCGTCGATGCGCCGATCACTGCGATTGACTTCGGCGCGAACAGGATGTCCAGGTTGCGAACGGTCATTACGGAGCTCCAGACTCGGTCGGCGATTGGCGGTTGAGGCAGGGTTAGGATAGGCGATTTTGGGGGTGCGGGGTGCGGCGTGCGGTGTCGTTGCGGGCTGTGGGCTGTGGGCTGTGGGCTGTGGGCTGTGGGCTGTGGGCTGTGGGCTGTGGGCTGTGGGCTGTGGGCTGTGGGCTGTGGGCTGCGAGGCTTCGGGCTTCGGGCTTCGGGCTTCGGGCTTCGGGCTTCGGGCTTCGGGCTTCGGGCTTCGGGCTTCGGGCTTCGGGCTTCGGGGCTTCGGGGATGCCGTGACTTTATGCGCATAAAGCTGGTCCGGCCGCGCGGCACCGCTTAACAATTTCCAAGACGCCTAAAGCCGTGACGGGGAGATATTGGTCTTACGTCTCAGCTTCTTGCTGTCGAGCATGATGTTTGATTTAAAACTGCATCCATCAGGCCCACGTCCGCGCTTTCACAATATCAACTAAAGCTCACCCCTATGCCAAATGGCTAACGACACATTTAATGTCGAATTAAAGTTGAAATTACTAAACCTCAATGTAAAATTCAACCGCCTGCAAAAACTGGAGCATTAAAGTGGCGGCGGAAATCATAGCGATCACGCAGCAGAAGGGCGGCGTTGGCAAGAGCACGATTGCAATGCACCTGGGCGCAGCTTTTCACGAAAAGAAGAAGCGCGTGCTCGTCGTCGATGCAGACGGTCAAAACACGTTAATCCACTGGTCGAGCGCTGCGTCAGACGAAGCGAACGGCATCCCCTTTCCTGTCGTGAATCTTTCGGAAGCGGGCGGACAAATCCATCGTGAAATCAGGAAGTTCGTGAATGACTACGACATCATCGTGGTGGATTGCCCGCCGTCAATTACAGAGAAGGTGTCAGGCGTCGTTCTGCTAGCCGCGAGCGTGGCAGTGATTCCGACTTCATCATCGCCAGCCGATTATTGGTCGAGCGTCGGCCTCGTCAAACTGGTTCAGCAAGCGCAGGTGATGAACGAAGATCTGCGCGCGGTGTTTCTGCTGAACAAGACGGAAGAGAAGCGGATGCTCACGCGCGAGCTGAAGGTCGCTCTTGAAGAACTGGGCTTTCCGCTACTAAAAACGCAGATCCCAACCCGAGAGTGCTACAAGCAGGCCATGGCGCTAGGACAAACCGTTTTGCAAATGTCCGACCGCGGCTCGCGCCTCGCTGCTGCCGAGATTCGCGCGTGCGCCGATGAAATCCTCGGCATGCTCTCCTGACTTTATGCGCATAAAGGACCCTGAATGAAACCGTCCCAACTGGCAAAAGGCTTCAAGGCCCGCCCCGACACGACAAGCAGCGAGAAGCGAACCGCTCTAGATCGCCTGAACGCCATCGATGGAATCGTCGATATACAAAGCGTCGGACAGGCCGCGAATGGACGCGCAAGCGCCTTCGTATCCGACGAGCAGCCCGACGCAGAGGTCAGCACCGAATCCGAGCAGTTTCGCGCGTGGCGACGGGCGAACCGCTACACGGCTGGGCAGGTCATCGAGTTGCCGCTAAAGGCGATCAAAGCAAGCCCGTTTAATCCGCGCCATTTCTATCTGAAAGCATCAATCGCGGAGCTAGCCGTCAACCTTGCAAGGCAGGGACAGCAGCAGGCCATCCACGTCATCCCCGACTACGATAACGCTGGGACCTTCTTCGTAAGCGACGGTGGCCGTCGCGTCCGTGCGCTCAAGGAAGCCAACAAGGAAACCGTCAAAGCGATCGTCGTCGACCTGCCTATTGGAATTCAAAGCTACAAGCTTGGCTACGATCTAAACGTTCAGCGGGATTCGCAAACCGTCTTCGATAATGCCGTCGTCTGGCGACGCTTTCTGGACGAGCAACATTTCCAGAGCCAACGAGAATTGGCCGACCATCTTGGGCTAGACGAATCTACTATCGCAGTCGCGCTATCGGTTGCGAAGCTTCCTGAAAACGTCATGCAGGAAATGGTCGCTCGGCCTGATCGATTCGGGTCGAACATGGCCTATCAAATCACGCGCTACCACTCGGCGCGTGGCAGCGATGCCACGCTGCGCCTCATCAACAAGATCACGTCGGATGATCTGAGCACGCGACAAGTTGCGGATATCGTGAAGGGACGCGCAAGCGGACAAGAAGTGCCCAAGCCACCCGGCCGGCAACGCTATGCCCAACGAATGGAGATTAAACTGGACGGCGTCGCGGTCGGCGATCTCAAGTCATATGGCGAGGATCGCCTTGAGTTGCGGTTGCGCGGTTTGTCGCGGGATCGACGAGATGAACTGCTGCGTCAGATCGAAACCATGCTTCAGTTCAATGAAGAGAAGAAATAACAGCGTCCGCCCTCTGCCAGACGCGTTCAGTTAGCGCGTGTCTGGCTAAGTGTGAAGGCGAGCAAATCCCCATCGGTCGGCTCGCCCCACGTCTTCCTAGCCAGCCAGTCGAAAAATGACGTTTCCGCCAGCTTCGAATCGAGGCCGCGCTTACGCCAATCGTCGCGCATATGCGTACCGAGTTCCGGCAACACGTCGTCTTCAAAACTTTGCCGCGCCAGCTCCCGTTCCCGCTCACCTTGCTCGTCGTAGAGCGCACGCGCTTCCTTCCTTCTATATGCCGAAAACTCGCCAAGCAGGCGTGCCTTGAGATCATCGGCGCCGGATGCCGATCCCGCTGTCGACCGCGGCGCGCCGTTGGCCGTTGCCGGCGGTAGCGCTTCGAGCGGCGGCGCGTAGCCCTTCTTGAGCGCGTCCTTGAACAGCGCTGCCGCGCTTCTGATAGGCGGAAGCGTCGTGCTGCGCAACCGTTGCTCGGTCATCTGCAACGCCGCCCGAATGCGATTTTCCTCGCTGTCGGCGTACAGCGTCTGCGCCTCTTTCAACGGAATGCCGATCTTTACCATCCTGTCGACCAGCGTGCTGTCGAAGACGTTCGGATGTTCGTCGAGCGCCAGCATCGGCTGCTTGCGCTCCGTGACGCGGAACTGAATCTCGGCGACGCGACGACCCTCTCGATGTTCCACCAGTTCAACGAAAATGTTGGTGACGGCGTTGACTTCCGCGATTGCGGGACGAAGATAGTCGCGCTTGAAATACTTGTACTCTCGCTTGGCCTCGTCTCCGGCCTCGGTATCTGGCGTGCCGGATAGAATCGGCCGCCACCACTCCCACGTTTCGCGCATCGTCAGATGGCTGGGGTTGGTCAGATAACGCACGCATATTTCATAAAGCGCAAGACCCGCGCTGCTGCGCAACTGGCTTTGGAACTGCAGGCTCAGACGCGCATACTGCACCGGATCGAGCAGCTTCTTTTTGATTTTTGGAGCGAAGGAAAATTCGACCCATACGCGGCGCGTCGTCGGGTCCTCGAGAATTTCCGCGTCGGCGATGAGCGTCGAGATGCCCCACTTGCGGCCGGGCTTCTGGCTCGACGTGCCCGTGCTCCACTCGACCTGCACCGACACCATGCGACGCAGATGCTCCTTGACCAGCGCTGTATCGTTTGAATCGAATGCGGAATTCGCGACAATGTCGGACAGCAACGCGCGGTAGGTGTCGCCAGATTCGTCCGCCTGCTGCGCCACGGCGAGCAGAACGTTGAAGAGCTTGCGAGTAAGCAGCGTGATCTTGCCGCTCTTCGGTTGAATCGCGATGGCTTCGACCGCCTTGCGCAACTCAGCCGAGCTCGGGCTGACAACATCGGTTTTCTTTGCGCGTTTGGTTGCCATGCGTCGGACAGTATCGGGATTGCCAGCAGCATACCGAGTGCGGTGATCAACGTCTACGGGGTGGCCTTCACCGTTTGGGGTGAAGTACGAGAACAAACGGAAGCTCACTGCGGTGCGGTCCCGTAAACTCTCACCACTCACCTTTGAGCGTCAGGCGCCATCCCTAGAAACCACGCGGGTAAACAGGAGCGGCGAGCGCCAGGGGGCATCACGGCATCGCGGCACAGGTCCCGAAAAATCTCACCGAAAAAAATTTTCCCCAAAAATGGCGTGTCGCACACGCACGACGCGTTCATTTGGGATGACGATCGTCGCCAAAAGCAACAGAAAAAGGGCATATGTGGATCTCCTTAATTCGACGAACTTCAAAACGCTCCTGTAATACCTCACCTTAAGCGGAATATAGGACAAACGTGAGCAAAGCCGTCTCTAGACGCCGTCTTGGTTCATGCGTGTTGGCATCCCGAAAGGGCTCACCTTGAAGGAAAATTCGGGGCGCGTTTCGGTCCTGCAAAGGCTCACTTGAAGCTCCTGAGAAAGCTCACCTTTGCGGTCTACGTCTGCTGGGGACTCCCCCTATAAGGCTCCGAAGACGGCTGAAAAGGCTTACGTGACGAATGACCGGTCCTGAATATTCTCACCCTAGAAGATATTCCTTGAGCGCTGCCTTATCGCGTCGAGGTCCCGAATACTCTCACCCTAACGCCGGCATAACCCATGCGCTTGTGCTAACTCATTGTTTAAAGGAGGTATTCTGAAGATGAGGTGTTTCAACCGAGTTCAGCGATGTCACGCTATTTCGGAGTAGGACAAAGGAAGTGTTTTCCGTCGAGCAAGCCAATGCGGGAATGAGGCTAGATTTGCCACGAGTAGGCCCCCGTAAAAGCTCACCTCTCCTATTTTGGCCCGCTTCAAGGGAAGCATTGCACAAAGCGTGGCGGTCTCTCTGGCCTCACCTCTCCCCGTAAAACCTCACCTCCAAGGCTTCGGGATCCGATTTCGCTCGTTTTATGGCCGTTGGTCCTGCAAAGTCTCACCGCACGAACACTTTGGCGCCTGAAATACCTCACCTATCGGTAAAATCGACCCGTTTTAGCCGGTGACGGACACAAATCGGCCAATCCCGATAAGGCTCACCTCGGTTGATCGAGGATTTCGACCACAATCCAACCATGGCGGGAGAACTGAGGCACTAAGCCCCCGGAAAATCTCACCTACATCAAAAACGGGCTCCCTGAATCCGCTCACCAAGCCTCCCGCGAGTCCTCACGTACGGCCCTGAAGGACATCACCAGATTGTCCCGAATAGGTTCACCTTCTATCCTGAAACATCTCACCCGACGGCCTGGAAAGCCTTATGCAGTAAGGCTTTGCCAAGGCGTTAACAGGGTTAACAAGGTTTCAAAGGTGTTTACTTTTATTACTCTCAAACGAGCCCCGCGAGCATCTGGCTCTAAACAAAACGATCCGTCCCGGCTCTGTACGACGTGAAACCTCACAAAAACCAGTCGCAGCAGAAATTATTCAAGAATATCAACATGATAGATAGAAACGCTAAGGATGTTTCACGCTCTGATGTTCAAAGCACTAAGATTTGTAGTACTCAGTCGGTGCCACCGCACATCGACAACTCTTGACTCGAGTGGAACTGCTGCCGTATAACGCTCAAAACGTAAAACGTACCGTTCGATACAAATGCGCTGGAACTTGATATGAAAATGGCGACTCGCGAGTCCTTGCGCGAAGAAATAGAACAGATGAGGGCGTCAGGCGCACGCAGGCAGGACTTGTCCATGCACGCGTGTAAGCGCCTGTTTTTCGATCTTGGCATTCGTCCGTCAGTTACGACGGTCCGAGAGTTCACGCAGACGGGTAGCGCTGGCGACATTCCCAAAGACATTGAAGCGTTCTGGTCCACCGTGCGCTCGTCGATGCGCGTACGAATCGATGCCGGCGGGCTGCCTGCAGCCTTACAGGAGCGCGCTGGCGAGCTGCTCACGGAACTATTCGTACATGCGCAAGAAGAAGCCCGCTCGAAGCTGAATGCCGAGCGCACGCAAGTCGATGCCACTGTCAGCGCGGCTCAAATGCAAGCGCGCGAGGCCGAAATCCGGAGGGAAGCGATCGAGCTAGCGCATCAGCAAGCAAAAGCGCATCTCGACACGGCGATGGCGCAAATCGCAAATCTTGAAGCCGACTTGAGAGTGGCCCGTGAGCAGCAGATCGATGCGCAGACAGGCCTGCGTGAAGTCATCGCGCGATTGGAAAAGGAAAACGGGTCCCTTTCCGATCGTCTTTTGCAAGAGCAAGCGCATGGCGCGCGGCTGCGCGAACGCATCGATGCGCTTCAGGACGAATCGCGTCGAAATAGCGAGCACTACGCGCAGCAGATCAAGGATGCAGTCAAGGAAGCGGAGCGCCGGGTCAAGCCCATGCTCGTCGAACTGGATGCGTTACGCGGCATGGCGGCGACGTATCAGGCCGGCACGCGAGAAGCAGGTCAGAAAGAATTCGAATTCATTCAACAACTTAGCGCCGCGAGGGGCCGCGCGGATCGGCTGGAATCGCAGGTCCGCACGCAGTCGGACGAGATCGATGCCCTGGTTCGCGAGCGAGACGCGCATCGCGTCAGAGCGGGCATGAGTGCCGAGATTGGCAAACTGCTGGCGTCGATGGCCCAGGACGGCCGACTGAACCCCGAAGAGTTGGCGGCGCTCGGCACCCAGGTCGATGCGTATTTCGTGACCCCCACCGCGTGCCCGGCCTGCGAAATCGGCGAGCCAGAACTGCAGCGTCACGAAGACGAGTTCGAGCTCTCTTGTCCGAATTGCGAGCGCACTTCGGGCGCCGCCGCGTCGAAGCTGGCCGCAATCGAAAGATTCATCGAAGCCCCGCGATTGAAGGCTGATTAGCCCGCACGCGGGTATCGAAGGTCAAAGGTGAGAGTTTTCGGGATCGATGAACCGATCTTCCATCCCGTCTTGCCCGCAAGCCTCGGCCATATCGCGCTCCCGTATTTGCTCACCCATCCAGTCCTGCCACGCCCGATGCAGGCGATGAACCGAGATCATCTGCTGGAATCCGAGCCATTGTCCAACGCGTTCAGGGTCTGTGCCGTTCTCGAAAAGTTCAGCCGCATAGGTATTGCGCAGCGTTTGCGGGCTCGCGCGCGCGGCGCGTGACTCGGCGATTCCCGCCGCTGCGACCACCGCATCGATGGCGCGCAGCATGGTCGCTTTGTGCATCGGCCGACCGGCGGGCGCGGCCGGGAAGAGCAGCGCGCCCGAGAGTCCGGCGACCTTGCGTTCGTCGATCCACCGATCCAGCACATCGACGGCAAAAGGCGCGAGCCGGGCCTGCCGGATCAGCATGGGATTCGAGGCGTCGACGGTGACATACGGCGCGCCGCGCGCATAGCAATCGATAGTGAGTTGCGCCGCCTCACCGGTCTTCACCCCTGCGCCTAGAAACACCGCGACGAGCGCTCGATCGCGAAGCTCGCGCCACCGCTGCACACTCGACAAGGCGCCAAGCGGCGCATCGAGTCGCGCGATCAGCAAGCCGCGTTCGTCATGCGTGAGAAAGCCGGTCGGCTCGTTGTCGCGTGCCTTGCGCCACGCCGCCTCGCCGTCCTGCGCGATAAATCGAGCCGGATTCGTCGACGCCGATTCGATCTCGCGCACGTGATCCAGCACGCGTTCGATCAAGCGTAGATAGCGCATGCGCTGTGGCCGCCGAATCTCGAGTTGAGAGACGAACTGCTCGATGACCGGTCGCTGCACCGTATGAAGCGTTGTGCGCCTGGCCGCGAGCCATTCAAGAAAGTTGCCCCATTGCGCCCGATAGACATCAGCCGACGATGCCCGGAACTGCTGTTGCGCGAGCCACGCATCGAAAGCAGCATGCGGGTCCGCTTGCCAGTCGGCGCGCTGTTGGTCGAAGAGATCGGTAGTGTTCGGCATGGTGTTCAAAGTGCGCTTCTAAGCGTCATGTTGCGTTGCGAACAGCGTCGGACTTCGGACTGATTCCGTCAAGGGCACTCTTCAGGATAAGTGTGGTGAAGTGTCTTGTAGCGGTGTTTGCAATCGTCGACTACTGTTTTCGATGTGACGTACTTCGAATAATAACGAGAGGTGATCCATGGGCGAAGGCTTTGCATCAGACTCGGGGCAATCGACGTTTACGTGGCAGGAACGCCGGGCTAGCGGACGTGCCGCGCGTCAGCGAACACCACGAGGCACGCAAGAGGCTGTCGGCGACGTCGATCGCGATCCCATCGAGTTGCTGCGAATAAGCAGCATGGGTCGCGTCCCTGCGCTGATTCCGCTGCGATACGGCCGCATGTTGGCATCGCCCTTTGCTTTTTT
This sequence comes from Caballeronia sp. GAWG1-1, assembly GCF_023631465.1. NCBI lineage: Bacteria > Pseudomonadati > Pseudomonadota > Betaproteobacteria > Burkholderiales > Burkholderiaceae > Caballeronia > Caballeronia sp. GAWG1-1. The sequence continues at coordinate 172,353 of NZ_JALQDB010000025.1, read as the reverse complement.
TCGTGGCAGCGCGATTGTTCAGGCGCACGATCTAGCTAGTACACCTTCGAGTGGATTGACCGTTCAAATCTGCGGTGACTGCCACCTGTCAAACTTCGGCGGGTTCGCGACGCCCGAGCGTGCGCTCGTATTCGATCTGAACGATTTCGACGAAACCGCACAAGGTCCATGGGAATGGGACGTCAAGCGACTCGTCGCGAGCGTGGCGGTCGCGGGCAGGCATCTGGGCCACGGCCGCGCGGGCTCTGAAGCACTCTGCTTCGAAGCGGCCCAGAGCTATCAGCAGCACATGCGCGAGTATGCCGAGATGGGCGTGCTGGATCTTTGGTACGAACGAATTACGTTCGACAGGATGTACGACGATGTGCAAAACGAAGACGTGAAACGTCGGATCAAGCGCGGTAGCGAACGCGCGAGCCGGCGCACGCATGAAAAGCTGCTGCCGAAGCTCGCCGATCGATCGGGCGATGCCTGGCGAATTCGCGACGCGCCGCCCGCGATCTTTCATATTCGCGGCGCAAGCACGCTCGTCGACGAGGACGACGAGTGGATGAAGCTCGAAGGCGATTCGCACACGATCCTGACTCCGCTCATACGCGATTACGTTTCGACGCTGACATCCGAGCGCGCCGCGCTTTTGTCGCAATTCGCGCTTCAGGACATCGCTTTCAAAGTGGTTGGAGTGGGAAGTGTCGGAACGCGATGCTTCGTGTTGTTGCTTACCGATCATCTTGGTAAGGCGCTCTTCCTGCAGTTGAAAGAGGCATCGACGGCCGTGGTGGCGCGCTACGTCGGCGCGACGAAACATACGCACGACGGGCATCGCATCGTTCACGGGCAACGCCTGATGCAGGCGGCGAGCGATCCTTTTCTAGGCTGGGCGTCGGGCCCGGTTGGACGCCCGCTTTATGTTCGCCAACTGCGCGACATGAAAATATCCGCCGACCTCGAAACATTCAGCGGCGAGGCCTTTCGCGGATACGCGTCGCTATGCGGCTGGGCGCTCGCGCGCGCGCATGCCAAGGCAAGCGGCTGCGCGCTTGAGATTTCCGGCTTTCTGGGTTCGGGTGATCGCATGGCGGAAGTGCTCGTCCGATACGCGAGCTCCTATGCGGATCAAGTCGAAAAAGATTACGACGCGTTCCGCTTGGCCTGCCGCAGCGGCAGACTTATGGCGCGCACGGATGCGGACATGGCGGCGGACTTTGCCGCCTGATGACTAGCGATGTGCGGCGTGCATCGCTCGCATGTCAGTGTGCGGCGATGGCCAGTTGCGGTCGGCCTTGTCGTGCAGCGCATTCGTAGGCGTCGACGGCGAATGCGAATACTGCCGGCAAAGCGTCGGAAGAGGCGACATCGACCACGTCGTCGGTTTCGGGGAAATGGAAGTCGTCGGGGCGGGCAAAAAGTTCGCGCAACGCAGCCTCGTGCCGGCCAGCGAAGCCCAGGTCCGCCACGGCTTCCGCTTCGATGGCGTGCAGCAAACGCCAGGTCAACGGCACGCCCAGATCGATGTATCGGCCCGCAATCTGTCGCGTAATGCGGTCCAGATCTTGTACCGCACGTGCAAACTGCTTCCTGCTGAGATGCTCGCCGTTCGACTCCATGATTCGCCCCTTCCGACTGGTCTTTGTACTGTATAAATATACAGTACTTGCCGCCATGAAAGTAGGGTCTCGCCAGTCGCCTTGCGTGTATGTGCGGTTTCGCTTATGGGCGGTTCAGTCCTGCGTGGGAGTGCGCGGCGAGTCACGTAAGGCGGCCGCGCGACGCAGACGGATGCTACGTCTTCGCAGGACGCGCCAGAAATTTATGCGCATAAAGAAGTGCCATGCCACCGTTGCTGTGCGCTGGAGGAGAGGCGGAGCACCTGCTCGCGGAAAACCGCAGACTCGCGAGTCGGGCCATTACCCATGTATAACCACGAGCAAAGCCTTTGCTTCGCCTCGCCCGACATTCCTAATGACATGACCGTCGTCGGCAGCGTAACGTGCGGTTTCCCCCGCCTTCAGTCGCTTCGCAGCACCTGATGCTTCGATTTCGATCGCGCCATTTAACACGGTCAAATGCTCCCGCGTGCCTGGCTCATGCGCGTCCGAGATGAGCGCCGCACCCGCGTGCAGCGTGAGCTCGTACCATTCGAATTTTCCAGCCAGCTCAATCGGTCCCCACACGCGAAGCTGATAGCCGCCGTTATCACCATTCAACGTCGGAATCTCATGCGGACCTGCAACGCGTATGACGTCACCGGCCTTCTGCTGCGCAAATAGCTGATCGAGGCTAATACCCAGTGCGTTCGTTAGCCGCCACGCCACGGCAATAGTTGGATTGGCCTTGTCCCGCTCGATCTCCGATAGCATCGATTTCGAAACGCCAGCGGCCCTGGATAAGTCATCGAGTGTCAATTTCCTTTCATTGCGTAGACGCTGAATCTGCTCGCCAACGCGCGGTGGCGCAGTTCCGCTGGCTGAGGAATCACCGGCCTTGCCGCTTGTGACAGAACTTGTCATGAACGCTGCATTCCTTTAGAGTGTTCGGTATATTGGAAATTTGTTCGAAATACCGAACCTGTCCAATGCAATGAATGAACTATAACAGGGCTAAAGGTGTGGCCGAGCCTGGCTGGTCCGCATCGACTCCTAAACAGCCGGATACTGGAAAGATGCCGATGAAAGACCGATACCTCTCCCATTTGCGAACTACGCTTAACGAGATTCGCGCCGCCGGGTTTTACAAAAGCGAGCGGGTCATCGCTAGCCCGCAGTCCTCGGAGATCCGCCTTGCCAACGGGAGCACCGTCCTCAATTTTTGCGCGAACAATTATCTCGGTCTTGCGAACGACGCTCGCTTGGTCGATGCCGCAAAAGCCGGACTTGAAGCAGATGGCTTTGGCATGGCATCCGTTCGCTTTATTTGCGGAACACAAACAGTCCACAAAGCGCTCGAACAACAAGTCGCGAAGTTTCTCCACTCCGACGACGCCATTCTTTACTCAAGCTGTTTTGACGCGAACGGCGGGCTCTTCGAGACGTTGCTGACCGAGGATGATGCAATCATCAGCGATGAGTTGAACCACGCGAGCATCATCGATGGCGTGCGTCTTTCTAAGGCAAAGCGCTTGCGCTACAAGAACAACGATCTTGCAGACCTCGAAGCGCGCTTGAAGGAAGCCGATGCAGCCGGCGCCCGCTTCAAATTGATCGCAACTGACGGCGTGTTCTCGATGGACGGCATCATCGCCAATCTCGCTGGCATCTGCGATCTGGCTGAACGCTACGGCGCGCTGGTGATGGTCGACGATTCGCATGCCGTTGGATTCATCGGGGAGAACGGACGCGGGACGCCCGAGTATTGCGGCGTGCTCGATCGAATCGACATCATCACGGGTACGCTCGGCAAGGCGCTCGGTGGTGCGTCAGGCGGATATGTGGCTGCGCATCAGGAGATTATCGACTTGTTGCGGCAGCGCTGCCGGCCGTACCTGTTCTCGAACACGCTTGCGCCGAGCATTGCGGCAGCGTCGCTGAAAGTGCTTGAGTTGCTGGATAGCAATGAAGGCGCCGCGCTCCGGCGACGCGTTCGCGAAAACGGCGCGCGGTTTCGGCAAGCGATGACCGCTTTAGGTTTCGATCTAGTGCCCGGCGAGCATCCGATCATTCCCGTCATGCTTGGCGATGCACAACTCGCTTCGAATATGGCCGACGCGCTTCTCGACGAAGGCGTTTATGTGATCGGATTTTCATACCCTGTCGTGCCCAAGGGCCGCGCGCGCATCCGCACGCAGATGAGCGCCGCCCACACTGGCGAACACATCGACCGCGCAGTCGATGCATTCGCGCGCGTGGGCCGCTCGCTTGGTGTGATCCGTTAGGACTCACGCTTCGCAGGGTCCTTTATGCGCATAAAGTCAGGACACGTCACGCGACCTTTAGATGCACGGCGCGGTCACAAGCAGCGCCGCGACACAACCGCCCGGAACACCAACAATGAAAGCACTCGCCAAACTCGAACGCGCCCCCGGTCTTACCTTGACTCACGTCAAGCGGCCGGAAGTCGGACATAACGATGTCCTTATCCGCATCCGTAAGACTGCAATCTGCGGTACGGATATCCACATCTGGAAGTGGGATGACTGGGCGCAGAAGACGATACCGGTGCCGATGCACGTCGGCCATGAATATGTCGGTGAGATCGTCGAGATGGGACAGGAAGTCCGCGGCTTTGCCATCGGTGATCGCGTTTCCGGCGAAGGTCACATCACATGCGGATTCTGCCGCAATTGCCGCGCAGGTCGCCGTCACTTGTGTCGCAATACCGTTGGCGTCGGCGTGAATCGCGAAGGCGCGTTTGCCGAATACCTCGTGATCCCTGCCTTCAACGCGTTCAAAATTCCGCCCGATATCTCCGACGACCTCGCCGCGATCTTCGACCCCTTCGGCAATGCGACGCACACTGCCCTTTCGTTCAATCTTGTCGGCGAAGACGTGCTGATTACCGGCGCCGGACCCATCGGTGTAATGGCCGCCGCCATTGCGCAGCACGTCGGAGCGCGTAATGTCGTCATTACGGACGTCAACGAATATCGTCTCGAACTTGCCCGCAAGATGGGTGCAACGCGAGCGGTCAACGTTTCCAACGAAAATTTGCGCGATGTCATGCAAGAACTCGGCATGACCGAGGGGTTTGACGTCGGCCTGGAAATGTCCGGCGTACCGAGCGCTTTCACCGCCATGCTGGAAGCGATGAACCACGGCGGCAAAGTCGCTCTGCTCGGCATTCCACCCGCGCAAACTGCGATCGACTGGAATCAAGTTATCTTCAAAGGTCTTGAGCTCAAAGGCATTTACGGGCGCGAAATGTTCGAGACTTGGTACAAGATGGTCGCGATGCTGCAAAGTGGTCTGGATCTTTCGCCGATCCTCACGCACACATTCCCCGTCGACGACTACCAGCGCGCGTTCGACACCATGCTTTCGGGCAACAGCGGCAAGGTCGTGCTCGACTGGACCGCGGCGTAAGTGTCAGCGCTTCACTGCTTCTCTTTTGCGAACTCGGCCTGAATGGCGACGTGAACATCGTCGCCGACTGCCGGATACCACGTCGTCAGTCCGAACTGCGCGCGGCTGAAATGACCGTCGGCCGAGAAGCCTAACGTTTCCAGCTTGGTCAGTGGATCGACCGAATGCCCGTTGAACGTGACATCCAGAGTGACGGGTCGTGTCGTTCCGCGAATCGTGAGATTGCCTGCCAGTGTGCCCTTGTCGTTGCCCGTACGCGTGAAGCCGGTGCTGACGAATTCGATGTTCGGATAACGCGCGACATCGAACATGTCGGGGCCCTTCACCATCCGGTCGAGCAACGGCACATTCGTATTGACGCTCGCGGCGTCGATAGTCACATGTACCGTGCTCCCCGTCATGCCATCCGCGCTCCAGTCGAGTTGTCCGGCCGTCTTGTCGAAACGCATGACAAAGCGCGAATAATGAAGATGATCGACGTCAAAGCTCACATTCCAGTGATGCGCATCTAACTGATACATCCCGGGCAGCACGCTCGATTCATTCGCGGACACACTGTGCGTGACGACCGCAAGCGGCGTGCATCCACTCGTTGCGATCAACGCGAATAGCGCGACGCATTGCAAGCTTTTCCAAACTTTCATCGATCTGTATCTCCTTGACGCGAAAAACGAGTTTCCTCCGAAAAAGGAAAGTGCGCATTCGTCACGTGCGTGTCAGTTCATCACACGAAAATGGCACGATCAGGTAGAGTTCGCGACGACCTTCATCTCGAAAATAAGACGCCTAAATCATGCGCTCATGGCCACTCTGTTTCCGATTCGCTCGCGCCGCGGGTGCGGCGGTGCTCGCTGCCATCACGGTATCTTGGACGCCGTCGGCGCACGCCGCGCTGTGCTCTGACGGCGTTTGGATCGATGCGATGATCGGCTCGCATCACGTTCATCCCGATAAGCACTTCGAGCAGTTCAATCCCGGCATTGGCGTGGAATGCTGGGTCTCGCCGCAATGGGCAGTGACCGGCGGCTATTTCCGCAACTCGCTCTCGAAGCCTTCGTTTTACGGCGGCGGCGTCTGGGCGCCCGAGTTCCTTCACTGGGGCTTCGTGCGGCTCGCAGCCATGGGTGGCTTGATCTCCGGTTATGACTACGGCCGCTGGGGCATTGGGCACAATCACACGCTTGGCCCCGTGGCCGCGCCGCTCATCATGGTGGACTATAAGCGTGTGGGCGCGAACATCATCCTCATTCCGCCCATTCCTTCGAGCGACTTGCCGTTCACGCTCGGCTTTCAGATCAAGGTCAAGTTTTGACCGTCAAACTCGATTTTATACGGCATCCGAACTAATCAACGGCACGCTGGATTAAAGACTCGTTTCGTCGATGCCGGGTTCTTCTCCAGTTTCTCCGCCGGTCGTCGCGGACGCTTCACCAGTTCACCGCCGCAGTTCGGACACGTGCCCTTTAGCACTTGCTCGGTACAATCGCTGCAAAATGTGCATTCGAACGAGCAGATGAATGCCTCCGATGAAGCGGGCGACAAGTCCTTGTCGCAACATTCGCAACCGGGCCTTAATTCAAGCATTTTTTGCTCCTTTCTCCTCAGTGCTGCATTCATGGTCTCGAACCTGAGATCGTACCAATCCCCGCGCGTGCAGTGGACATTTACGCCAAATCCCGCTCATGCAGGCACAATACGTTGCGATGCCATCGCACATCGCCACCCGCTTCCCGACGCCTCCATGCCATCCGACATTCCCAGCCGCACCAGTACCGTCGCGCGCGTATCGAATTCGCCGCGCTATCTGTTGTTTCTCGTATGCCTGTTCGCTTCGGCAGGGCAGCTCGCAATCGACATCTATGTTCCCGCGCTGCCCGCGATGGCGCGTTTCTTCGATACCTCGCCGCAAGCGATCCAGTCGAGCGTATCCAGTTACATGGCCGCTTATGCGCTAGGCCAACTCGTTTTTGGTCCGATAGCGGACGCATACGGCCGCAAGCCGGTGCTGGCCTTCGGACTCGTCGTCTATACGGTCGGCTGTCTGCTGTCACTCGTCGCGCCGAGCCTCGAAACATTCCTGTTGGCGCGCTGTCTGCAGGGCTTCGGCATTGCGGCCACCAATCTGCTCGCCAAGGCGATTATCACCGATTCATTCAAAGGCCAGGCGCTGCTGCACGCATTCACCTACATGTCGATTGCTTGGGGACTCGCGCCGATCATTGCGCCCGTGATCGGTGCGCACTTGCAGGAGTGGTTCGGCTGGAAGGCCTGTCTCGTGTTTCTGCTCGTGTATTCGATCGTCATGTGGGTGCTCGTGTGGCGTTATCGCGAGACATTACCCAAGCCTGTTCGACTCGAATTGCGTACGCTCGTCGCGAACACGGGCAAGGTCTTGTCGAGCCCGGTTTTTCAGAGCTGCTTTCTTGCGCAAGGACTGTGCTACAGCATTCTGCTCGTGTTCAACATCGTCGGGCCTTTCATGGTGCAGAACACGTTGCATAAGCCGCCGACTTACTTCGGTTACCTCGCGCTTGGCATCGGCTTGATGTACTTTCTCGGCGGCCTGTCCAACCGTATTCACAGCCTGCGTCTGCCGACAGCAGAACAACGGCTCAAGTATGGCTCGCGGATCATGGCGGGCGCATCCATCGTGATGCTATTGCTTTCGTTGACGATAGGTCTGCAAGTGTGGACGCTTGCGCTACCGGTCCTCGTAATGGGCTTCTGCGCAGGGGCCATGTATCCGACATTGATGGCCAAGGGCAACTCGCTGTTTCCCCACATTGCTGGACTGACGAGCGCGATACTCGGTTGCGCATTGCTGCTCGTATCGGCGGTGATGATGGGACTCGCGGGCTTCGTATCGGTCCACATCCTGGCGCCGCTTGCAGCGTTCTTCGTGTTGCTTGGACTTACCGTCGTGTGGATGGTGACAAAGCTGCTCGCGCATCTCGAACAGATGAACGCCTGAAGCGACTTGTCCATGCCGCGCGCATCGGCGACACTTGATGCATTCCCTTGACTGCCAAGCTTCGCATATGAAGCATGGTCATATCCATCGAAGATAAACGCATGACACATCGTCCCGCTCCAACCGATATCGACATTCATCCGCTGCTTGCAGGCCGCTGGAGTCCGCGCGCGTATGCAGAACAGCCCGTAGCGCATGAACAGGTAGTCGCTGTTCTGGAAGCCGCACGCTGGGCGCCGTCCGCTTATAACGTTCAACCGTGGCGTTTCGTGGTGTTCGAGAAGGGCCAAGATGCAGCGGCCTTCGAGCGCGCATTCGCCACGCTCGTGCCGTTCAATCAGTCGTGGAACGCGCATGCGCAGGTGCTCATCGCCGTTCTTGCGGACACGCTCACGGCCAAAGGCACCATCAATCCAAGCGCGAGTTACGACGCGGGCGCCGCGGGTCTTGCCGTATTGTTGCAGGCGCATGCACTCGGCCTCGCCGCGCATGCGATGGGCGGCTTCGATGCAGCGAAATTCCGCGATACCTTCGCCATTCCCGAGCGCTATCAGGCTTTGAGCATGATCTCCATCGCGCATCATGGCGAGGCAGAGGCGTTGCCCGAAGCGCTTGCCGAACGTGAGCAGGCGCCACGTGCGCGCCTTGCGCTGGACGAGATCGCCAAGTTCGGTGGATGGCCCGAATCGGCTTAGTGATAGTGAGCGCGAACAAGCCGTAGCGCCCATGAAAAAAAGCCTTCGCCACTCATGGCGAAGGCTTTTTCGTTAAAGCGAGGTCGTTTAACTCTGCGCGACGGCCACGCGTCGTTCGACATCGTGATAAGCGTCGCTATCGTGTGCGGCGAATGCGAGCGCAAAGCTCGATGCTTGACGGCCCACGGTGCGCAGCTGCTCGACGACCTTCGGGTCGGAGCACGTATCGGCGGTTTCAAAACGCGTTTCAAGCGTGTTGACGGTCGCACCGAAAGGCGTCGGCCAGCCGCGCAACGCGTGCACGATCGAACGCAGCGACGTCAGCACGGTGCCTGCTGCCTGCCATCCGTAAGCGGTCACGATGCTGCCGACTGCGCGCCCATCCAGATAAGGGCGTTCGTCCTCACGCAGCTCTTCCAGCGTATCCAGCGCGTTCTTGACCAGCCCCGAGATGCCGCCGTGATAGCCCGGCGTCGCGATGATCACTGCGTCGGCGATACGCACCGCCTCGATGAGTTCGTGCTGCTCGTCGGTCAGATTGCGATGCTCAGGCGCGTAGTGCGGCAGGCTATGCAGGAACGCGCCGCCGAACAACTGCACGCGCGCGCCGGATTCCTGTGCGCCGCGCAGCGAAAAAGCCAGCGCACGCTCGGTCGACGATGCCGGCCGCGTCGTTCCGCCGATACCGACAACCAGCGGCTGACGCGATGAGGTGTTTCGAGTCAAGGTGAACGCTCCATGAAAGGTAAAGCAGCGCGCGCGTTCGTTTTACGGCGAGCCGACAGACTAAACATGATAGCCAGCGAACGTGCGTATCGGAACGCATGATTTGCGCTAAGGATATTCAGTAAGCATGTGCAAGTGCCGTGCCGCGCACCTTATCTCGCACGGAGATAACCGTATGGCGTTTTCTTGGTTCGCGCGTGACGAGACGGCTTGTACATTTCATCGTCTTGGCGCGACGAATCCACGGCAAAAATCCCCGCATGACGATCAAAGGCTCAAGCAATCGCAGCATGGCCGCGCTCGCGCTGATCGCATCGATCGCGCTTCCCTTCGAATGCGCGCATGCTGAAGGCGAAGTGAAAGTCGCCGATCAATACGGCATCGGCTCGCTGCTGCTGAAGGTCGTGAAGGACCAGAAGCTCATCGAGAAGGAAGGCGAGCGCGCCGGAATTAAGATCGACGTGGAATGGCACACGCTCTCCGGCGGCGCGGCCGTGAACGAAGCGCTGCTTTCGCGTGCGGCGGATATCGCCACGCTCGGCATCGGACCGCTCATGACGATCTGGGACCGCACGCAAGGTCACCAGAATTTCCGTGCAATCGCGGCGCAAAGCTCGGTTCCGGTCGTGCTCGTTTCGAACGACCCCCGCATTCGCAGCATCAAGGATATCGGTGAGAAGGACCGCATCGCGGTAGTTTCCGTCGCGGTCTCGCAGCAGGGCAGGCTGTTGCAGATGGCATCGGCCAAGGCATACGGCGATGCGAACTACGCGCAACTCGACCGCTTCGAAGTGAACATGCCGCATGCCGATGCAACCACCGCGATGCTCTCGGGCAACTCGGTCATCAACCTGCATTTCTCGAACGCGCCGTATCAGTATCAGGAACTCGACGATCCGAAGATCCACAAGGTCATCAGCTCGACCGACATTCTCGGCGGTCCATCGACGGGCAGCGTGGTCGTGACATCGGAGAAATGGCGCAAGGACAATCCGAAGACCTATGCAGCCGTACGCGCCGCACTTGTCGATGCCGCAAAGCTCGTTACGAGCGACAAGCAACAGGCCGCAGCCATCTATCTTCGTCAGGACGAGTCGAAACTCACGCCCGCTTTCGTCGCACGCATTCTCGGCGACAAAGACGTGAGCTTCACGACGACGCCGCAAAACACGCTGCAATTAGGCGCTTTTCTTTATCGCGTAGGCGTGATTCATCATGAACCGAAGTCCTGGCGCGACTACTTTTTCGTGGACGATGCAAACGCGCAAGGCAGTTGACGCGAGCATCCGCGCCGGCATCAACATCAATCAGGAGACAGGCATATGAACGCAGCCGTCATCGAACACGCAGCGCGTGTCGAAGTGAAGCCGTTGTCCGCGCATATCGGTGCGGAGATCAGCGGTGTCGACCTTACGCGGCCCTTGTCGAAGGACGAGGTCAAGGCCATTCGCGACGCGCTTCTGAAGTGGCGCGTGGTGTTCTTTCGCGAGCAATTCCTGAGTCATGAACAGCATGTCGCGTTTTCCGCGCAGTTCGGCCAATTGACGGTGGGCCACCCTGTCTTCGGTCACGTGGACGGGCATCCCGAGATTTATTCGATCTCCAAGTTCCGCAAGGCCACGCGCTTCGAAGGGCAGTCGGTATTGCGTCCGTGGACCGGTTGGCATACGGACGTCACCGCTGCCGTGAATCCGCCGTATGCATCCATCTTGCGCGGCGTGACCATTCCGCCGTATGGCGGCGATACGCAATGGACCAACCTCGTGGCCGCGTACCAAAAGCTCTCGGCGCCGCTGCGCGCATTCGTCGATGGCCTGCGTGGCGTGCATCGCTTCGCGCCGCCGCAAGGCGCCGCCGGCACCGATGCTTTCGCGAAAGCGGTCGACCAGCACACGCTCGTGAGCGAGCATCCGCTCGTGCGTGTGCACCCTGAAACCGGCGAACGCGCGCTGTATGTAAGCCCGAGCTTTCTCAAGCACATCGCGGGTCTTGCGCCGCGCGAGAGTCAGGCGTTGCTCGAACTGCTGTGGGAACACGTGACGCGGCCGGAATTCACCGTGCGCTTCAAGTGGGAGCCGGGCAGCATCGCGTTCTGGGATAACCGCACGACCGCGCATCTCGCGCCGACCGATATCTTCGATCTGGATTTCGATCGACAGCTATATCGCACGACGCTTGTCGGCGATATTCCAGTGGGACCGGACGGTCAATCATCGGTGGCAATCGAAGGCTCGCCGGTGGGTGCCGCGGCCGCTGTCGCACTCAACTGATCGACGACGCCATGGCAAAACGAAGCGGACAACTGCGCCTGGGCGCGTTTCTTTATCCGACGGGACATCACATTGCCGCGTGGCGTCATCCGCATGCCGTCGCGGATGCCGGCGTCAACTTCAAGCATTACACAGCGCTCGCGCAGGCAGCGGAAGCGGCGAGCTTCGATCTCGTCTTTCTCGCCGATGGCTCCGGCACGCGCGGCGACGATGCCGCGTTCCTGAGCCGCACCGCGCACAGCTATGTCGCGCAGTTCGAGCCGCTTACGCTGTTGTCCGCGCTCGCGGCCGTGACCGAGCGCATCGGGTTGGTCGGTACGGCATCGACATCGTTCAACGAGCCTTATCACATCGCGCGCAAGTTCGCGTCGCTGGATCACATCAGCGGCGGCCGCGCGGGCTGGAACCTCGTCACTTCGTCGAGCGAGCATGAAGCGCGCAACTTCAATCTCGATCAGCATCTCGCGCATGCACACCGTTACGAACGCGCGGAGGAATTCGCCGAAGTGGTGACGGGCCTGTGGGATAGCTGGGACGACGACGCCTTCGTGCGCGACAAAACATCGGGCAGGTATTTCGATCCCGACAAGCGGCACGTGCTCGACCATCGCGGCGAGTTTTTCAAGGTGCATGGTCCGCTGAACGTTTCGCGTGCGCCGCAGGGTCATCCAGTCGTGGTGCAGGCGGGATCGTCTGAAGCGGGCAGGGCGCTTGCCGCGCGCACCGCCGAAGTGATCTTCACCGCGCAGCAGACGCTCGAAGATGCCGTTGCGTTCTATGCCGATGTAAAGGGACGCATGGCGCAATATGGACGTGATCCCGAATCGCTCAAGATCATGCCGGGCGTCATGCCCATAGTCGGACGCACGGAAGAAGAAGCACGCGAAAAGTTCGATGCACTGCAGGCATTGATCGATCCCGTGGTCGGCCTAGCGATGGTCTCGACGCTCACGGGCGGCTTCGATCTCTCGGGCTATCCGCTGGACGGACCCATTCCCGATTTGCCGGAAACGAATGCCAGCAAGAGCCGCCAGGGCTTGATGATCGATCTGGCGCGCCGCGAGAATCTGACCATACGTCAGCTCTATTTGCGCATTGCGGGCGCGCGCGGTCATTGGCAAATCGTCGGCACGCCGGTGCAGGTTGCGGATGCGCTGGAAGAGCGCTTTGTCAATTACGGGGCGGATGGTTTCAACGTCATGGCCGCGTTGCTGCCCGATTCGCTGAATGATTTCATTGAACTGGTGCTGCCTGAATTGCGCCGGCGCGGGCTCTTCCGACACGGCTATGAAGGGCGCACGTTGCGCGATCATCTTGGTCTCGAAAGACCGCGTTCTCGCTATGCGGTGACGCAAGAGGAAACCAGCACGGATCTCGTCTGAATGTGAGCCAGCGGCGCGCAAAACGATATTGCGCGATCCTTGGATAGCATCTGGCAAACCGTTGGTTTGCGTGGGGCAAACACGAACGTAGTATCGGGTGTTCTCTTTCTCACTCGAAGAATGCCCATGAATGCCCCTCGCTTTTCCTCGGCGACACTCGAGCTCGATCCGGGCACGCCGCTCGAACAGCCCGCGCCACGCGCATCCGGCGCACAGACGCTGGTCGAACTGCCCACACGCGAACGTGCCCGTACCACGACACTGAACTGGAAGCTCATCCGCTCGCGCAGTTTGCGCGTGGGCGTGCCCATTGCGATTGTCGTGCTGTGGCAACTCGTGTCGTCGCTGCAACTCATCGCGCCCGAAACGCTGCCGCCGCCGACCGTCATTCTTGCTGCATTGAAGGAACTCGTCGCGGATGGCGAATTGCAGAGCGCTATCGGCGTATCGCTGGCGCGTGCGGCGACCGGCCTTGCCATTGGCGGCGGTATCGGCCTGATTGCGGGCTTGTTCGCGGGACTGTGGCGCGTAGGCGAAGAAGTCGTCGATGCGCCCTTGCAGATGTTGCGCACGATTCCATTCATCGCGCTCATTCCGCTCTTCATCACGTGGTTCGGTATCGGCGAGGGCGCGAAGATCGCGGTCATTCTCGCCGCGACCATCTTCCCGATGTACCTCAACACCTACGCGGGCGTGCGCGGTGTCGATCCCAAGCTGCTCGAAGCGGCCACCGTGTTCGGGCTATCGAGCCGGCAAGTAGCGTTGCGCATCATTCTGCCGACCGCGCTGCCTTCCATACTCGTCGGCTTGCGCTATGCGTCCGCCGTGGCGCTGCTTGCGCTCGTCGTCGCGGAGCAGATCAACGCGCAGAACGGCATTGGCTACATCCTCGTCAATGCGAACCAGAACCAGCGCGCGGACATCATCATCGCGGGCATTCTGGTTTATGCGGCGCTCGGCATTCTCACCGATCTCATCATGCGCGGTCTCGAACATGTCGCGCTTCCGTGGAGGCCGCGCTTTGAACTCGCCTGATATCGATGCCTTGAAGAACGCACGCGATCATCGTGAAATCGCACTCGAATTGCAAGGCGTGAGCCGTCGCTTCGGCGGACGTGCAGTACTCAAGGACGTATCGCTGAACATAAGGCGCGGCCAATTCGTATCGATGCTCGGCGCATCGGGCGCCGGCAAGACCACGCTACTACGTATTCTCGCGGGCCTCGACAAGGCCGATGAAGGACGCGTGCGCGTGGCGAATGCGCGCTCCGTCGTGTTTCAGGAACCGCGTCTCGTGCCGGCGCGGCGCGTGTGGGAGAACGTCGTCATCGGCCATGACAGGTTGGGCGCCGCAAAAAACGACGCACTCGCCGCGCTCGACGAAGTGGGTCTTGCAAGTCACGCGGAAGGCTGGCCAAAGACGCTTTCGGGCGGCGAAGCGCAACGCGTTGCATTGGCCCGAGCGCTCGTGCGCGAGCCGCGTCTCTTGCTCCTCGATGAACCCTTCGCCGCACTCGATGCATTGACCCGCATGCGCATGTACGACCTTGTCGCACGCTTGTGGCGCGCGCATATGCCGGCGGTCGTGCTGGTGACGCATGACATCGACGAAGCCATTCTCTTGTCGGACCGCATTGTCGTGTTGTCGCAAGGCGAGATAAGCGCGGACTTCACCGTGGACTTTCCGCGGCCGCGCTCGCGTGCGGACGGCAACGCCATAGCACTCAGAACAAAACTGCTGGAAGCGCTCGGCGTGACGACAGAAGAACCACAACGAGCCGCGACAGCAAGCGCGGCCTGACATTCCTTTCCTTAACCGACCACTCACTTCATGCGCATCAAGAAAAGCTTAACCGCACTCTTCATTACGGGCTACCTCGCTTTATCGACTTCGGCGTTCGCGGAAGAGCCGCTCACCATTCAGATCGGCACGCAGGATGCCGCGTGGCCATTGATCGTCGAGGCATCGCACGTGCTGGATGGCGCGCCGTACAAGGTCAAGTGGGCCGTGCTCACGGGACCCGCCGCGCAACTGTCCGCGCTCTATTCGAAAGTGCTCGACGTGGGTCTGATGGGCGATACCTCGCTCATCATCGAACAGGGGAATGCGCGTCAGACATGGACGCCGGAGACCGCGCCCTTGCAGATCATCGCGGGATGGCGCAACCCGGATAACGCGTATCCGCCTATCGTCACCGTGGTTCGAAAGGAAGCCAACGTGAAGACGCTCGCGGACCTGCGCGGCAAGACCTGGGGCTACAACTTCGGCGGCTTCAATTATCTGCAATACGTGCTGTCGTATGTGAAGGCCGATCTCAAGCCGAAGGACTTCCAAGCGGTCAAGTTCGGCGATGGCAACGTGTCGGCTTCCGCTTTCAACGCGGGACAGGTGTCGGTTTATTCGGGTGGCTTTGGTCCGGTGAAGGAAGCGGTCGATAAGGGCGATGCACGCGTGATCGTCAAGAGCGACGAACTGGATATTCCAGCGCTCTCGGTGTTCGCGGCCCGCACCGATGTCTTGCGCGATCCCGCGAAGAGCAAGGCCATCGGTGACTTCCTGGGACGTCTCAAGAGCTCGTGGACGTGGTGGGCGCAGAACGTGCCGGCCGTCGAAAAGATCTATGCGGAGAAAATGAAGCAGTCGCCGGCACGAGCGAAGTTCTCGGCGGAAAATGGACGCTCCGTGTTTTATCCGCTCGACAAGACGCTCGTCGCGCGCGAGCAGAAGATTGCGGACACGCTCTACAAGTCCGGCGATATCAAGAACAACATCAAGGTGGATATCGAGTTCAATCCGGTATTCGATTCGCAAGCAGTCGCCGCGCGTTGATACCTGAAGCGGGCGTGCGCAGAACACGCCCGCTTGGTCATTCCTTCACCGCCGTATAAGGATGCGCGTAGCTGAAGGGATCGCACAGCAAGTCGTTCAGCGCATACTGCCCCACCGCGTGATACTTCCAGCGCACGCTGTCATGCAACGTATGCGTGCGCGCATTGCGCCAGTGTCGGTCGAGGTTATGCTCTTCGAGTGTCGATTGCGTGCCTGCAAGCTCGAAGAGTTTGTTCGATGCATCGAGCGCGAGGTGTGTCGTGAGAATCTTGGCTTCCGCCGTCGCGACGATGGCCGCGCTCACTCTGTCACGCGCTGAACCGGGCACACGCGCCGCTTCGATCAACACCGCTGCGCGCTCGGTCAACGCGCGCGCAGCGTGCAGGTCCACGGTCAGCTTGCCGATATCGCGCAACGTGAACGGATCGTCCGTGGCATGTGCGGCGCCACTTCCTCGTGCCGGATGCGCAAGCGTGCGCAAGAAGCGCTTCGTCTCATCGAGCGCGGCACGGCCGATACCCAAGTCGATCGCCGCATGAATCAGCTGCGAAACCGCGTTGCCCGTATCGATCTCGCCGCCTGGCTCGCGACGCACCACTTGCACCGCGTCCACTTCGACATTGTCGATATGCACCCGACCGCTTGCAGTCGTGCGTTGCCCGAAGCCCGACCAGTCGTCGATCACTTCGACGCCGCGCGCATGACGCGGCACGTAGACGAACACGGGCGAGCCATCGTCATCGCGCGCGGCGACGGGTATCCAGTGCGCGAAGAGCGCGCCTGTGGAATACACCTTTTTGCCCGATACGACGAGCCCGCGCGTCGTGCGCCGCACGCGTGTTTCATGCGAGCCCGGCAAGCGATCGCCGGGTTCGGCCGTCGCATTGCCGAGTCGCTCGCCTGCAAGCGCGCGTTCGAAGAAAAACGCCTGCTGCGAAGGCGTGCCGTCGTGCCGCAGGCGTTCCAGATTGGCGAAGTGATTCTGCGGAATCTGGCCGAGCGATGAATCGCCTGCCGAGATATGTTCGAAGACCTGCGCGATGGTCCATACGGAAACATCCGCGCCGCCGAATGCCTTGGGAACCGAGATGCCCCACAGTCCCGATGCGCTGAACGCTTCGAGTTCTTCACGCGGCAAGCGCCGCTCGCGATCTCGCTCCGACGCTTCCTGCGCGAACGCATGTTCGAGACGTTGTGCCGTTTCCAGCGCTTCTGCATCGGTACGAATGCGATGCGCTTCTTGCGTGCGAGTCGGTTGATCCAGAGTAGAAGACATGAAACTCCCTTAGAGGCTCGGACGATAAAAGATCAGGCGGCCTCGCGCCTCTTTGCATACTGGCTGTCGGGACGCGGCAAACCATAATGTTCGCGCAAGGTCGTGCCTTCGTAATCGGTGCGGAAAATGCCTTTGCGCTGCAAGAGCGGCACGACGTGATCGACGAACGCCGCAAGGCCGCTCGGAAACACATCCGCGTTGAGATTGAAGCCATCCGCGCCACGCTCCTCGAACCACTGCGCGATGTCGTTGGCAATCTGCTCGGGCGTACCGACAATGATTCGATGCGCGCCCGGATTGCGATCGAGCAACTCGCGTACGGTCAGGTTTTCGGCCTTGGCAAGCGCAACCGTCGAGTCGATGAAGCCGCGCGGCAAGTCCGAGCGCACGACCTTTTCGATGCGCTCATAAGGCAGCGGCTTGTCGATATGCAGATCAACCGGCGAGAGCCCGAGCGCGCCGGCCAGCCGCGCGACTTCCCGGTCGGTGTCGAGCAGCGCATCGAGTTCGGCTTTATGCGCGCGCGCTTCCTGTTCGGTTCCGCCGACCACCGGATACAGGCCCGGCAACAGCAGAAAGTGATCGGGGTTGCGCCCATGCCGCGCCACGCGTTCCTTCATCTCCTTGTAGAACGCCTGCGCGCTCGGCAGAGTGGTTTGCGCGGTGAAGACCGCATCGGCGAAACGGGCGGCAAGCGCGCGTCCGCCTTCGGACGATCCCGCCTGCACGAGCACGGGCCTTCCTTGCGGACTGCGCGGCACATTGAGCGGGCCGCGCACCGAAAAGTACTGACCGCGATGCTCGATGGCATGCACGCGCGACGGGTCCGCATAACGTCCCGTGGCCTGATCGGCGACGAGCGCGTCGTCTTCCCAGCTATCCCAGAGCTTCGTCACCACATCCACGAATTCTTGCGCGCGTGCATAGCGCTCTTCCGTGGAAAGCGGCGTGTTGAAGCTGAAATTCGCGGCGGCGGCTGCGTCGTAGGTCGTCACGGCATTGAACGCGACGCGCCCGCCGCTCAGGTGATCGACCGATGCGAAGCGCCGCGCCAGATTGAACGGATCGTTGAACGTGGTCGATGCCGTGCCGATGAGACCGACATGCTCGGTCGCGCCCGCGAGCGCGGTGAGGAGCACTGTCGGTTCGAATGATTGCTGCGGACCTTCGGCGTGATTGCGCAGGGCGAGCGCATCCGAGAGAAACACGGCGTCGAGCTTGCCGCGCTCTGCTGTCGTTGCAATCTCCCTAAAGAACGTGAAGTCGATGATCGCGCGCGGGTTGTCCAATGTGCGCCATCCTGCGGGATGCCGCCCGACGCCCGTGATGTTGGTGTTCAGATGCAATTGGCGATGTTTGGTCATGACGTCGTCCGAGGTAAGGAGTTCGCTGCGGGCACGGGCAGTCGCAAGCCCGCATCGACGAGAAGCGGCAACACGGCCTCGCCGAAATACGCGAGGTCCGGTTCGAAGTCGAAGAAGGTGAGTTGCACGCCATCGCAACCGGCGCGCTTCAATGCAAGCAACTGATCGACGATCTGCTCGGGCGAGCCGATCAGATGCAGATTGCCGCCGAGAATGCGCTGCTCGCGCTTGTGATTCGCCCATGCCTTCGCGTCGCTGCGGCCGTGCTGGCCGACGAAGCCGTCGAGCGCGCCTTCATCGGCGTGAGCGACGATGGCATCGCGATACTCGCGCGCCTCGCGTTCGGTCGGCCGGCATACGATGGTCGGATTGATGAGCGTGCGCACGTTGCGTTTCACCCGCGCGGCCTCTTCGCGAATGGTCGCGGTATGCGCAGGCAGGGCGCCGATGGCGTCGTGGAAATCCGCGCCTGCGGGGCTCGTGATGAAGATCAGGTCCGAGTGACGCACCGCGTACGCAATCCCCGCGGGCGACGCGGTCGCATTCACGAGCACCGGCCGATGAAAGCGCGGTCGCGGACTCACGAACGCGTCCTGCAACTGCCAGTGCGGAGAATCGATGTTCTGATTCGCATCGCTGCGCCACAACGAATCGAGCACGGCGACGAATTCGGCCGCGCGTTCATAGCGCGTGTCGTGCTCGATCATCGGCTGGCCGAACATCGCCCATTCGCTTTTGACGTGACCCGTCACCAGGTTGATGCCCCAGCGTCCGCCCGAGATATGGTCGAGCGTCGCGCCGAACTTGGCGAGATGCAGCGGATGCCACGGACCATAGAGCGCATGCACCGTCGAGATCAGCAAAATGCGCTCGGTGACGGCGGCAAGCGCGCTCGTCGCGATGAACGCATCGAGCGATTGCTCACGATACTTGAGCGCGCCGCCATGCCCGTTCTTGCCAAGCCATTGCGCGAGGCCGAAGACCAGATCGAAGCCGAGCGCTTCCGCTGTCTTCGTGAGCCGCGCGTTGTAGTCGAAGCGCCAGTCGGTCGAGCGCGGCAAGGTCGAGATGGACCAGCCGCCGTTCTGAATCGGCAAGAAGAGGCCGAGCATCAACGGTTGCTGAAACGCGCCGTGAAGCGCGCTGCCGGGAATGTCGGCGGGACTCGTCGAACCGTCGAAGACAGGGCGTATCGTCGGTGAAGTCATGATGCCAGGCGTTCGCGGCTGCGCTTGTCCGTGGCCGTCTTGAAGTCCAGCACATCGATCGATGCAATCGCGTCGCGCTCTACCTGTTCGACCAGTTGCAGCTCCCACGCGAGGTACGCATTCATTTGCTCGGCCACGCGTTCCTTCTCGACGTGATACGGGCTATACCACGCGTCGTCGTCGCCAGTCAGGTTGTGCGCGTCGCCGGTTTCGAGCGGCAAGCCAATCGCGCTCCAGCGCGCCGTGCCGCCCACGAGCGCGGCGATCTCCGGCCAGCGCGGCGCGAGTTCGGCGGCGACGAGTCCGGCGAGCAAGCCATCTTCCGAAGTCAGCACGACGGGCGCATCGCGCTTGAAAACGCCCGAGCGCAGGTGGTCTTCCACTGCGCTTGCCGCCACGAAACGTGCGCCCGGCACATGGCCTTTGCGATACGCAATGCTCGCGTCGATATCGATCACTTGCGCGCGACCGGCATCGAGCGCGCGTTGCAGATGATCCGGCTCGATCCAGCGCGTGCGCGCGCCATGCGGACGCACGCGCAACGGCTCGGGACCGGCTTCGAGCGCGTCGTGGGTGAGGGCGGCGCTGGCGGCATCGTCGAGCACGCGGACATCGAGATAGCCGAGTTGCTTGAGCCACGACGCGGTCATGCGGGCGCGCACGCCATCGTCGTCGCGCAGTACCACGCGTGCATGCAGCGTGGCGATGTACTCGTCGGTCGCCTGCACCAGTTGACCGCCCGGCGCCGAACGCCAGCCTGCCGGATGCCCCGCCGCGTATTCGAGCGGATCGCGCACATCGAAGCGATACAGCGTGCGCTCGCCGCTTTCGCGTTCGAGCGCCGCGAGCGTTTCGCCGTTGATCACGGGCACGTTCGCCTTGCGCGCGGCGGCCGCCGCAAGTTCGCGCGCGGTCGCGAGGCTCGCGCCTTCGGGACGCGGTGCGGTGCGAATCTCGCCGTGTTCGAGTTCGAGGCCCGAGAGCAGCCAAGCCATCGAGCCGCCCGTGAGTGCGGCGACCGGATTCGGCACGCCCGCATTGATGAGCGATTGCGCGCCGAGAATACTGCGCGTGCGGCCGGCGCAATTGACGACGATCAGCGTATCCGGCGAAGGCGCCGCCGCAAGCGCGCGATACACCAACTCCGCGCCCGCGCAGTCGATGCCGCCGGGAATATTGAAGTTGTTGAATTCGCCGAAGGGGCGCGAGTCGAGCACGACCAGATCGTCGCCCGCATCCTGACGCGCCTTAAGCGTTTCGGCGTCGATGTTGGGCGTATGCAGCCGATGCTCGATCAGTTCGCCGAACGCCTTGCCCGGCACGTTGGTGCCGCTGAAAATTTCGAAGCCGGCGCGCGCCCAGCCTTGCACGCCGCCATCCAAAATCGACACGTCCGTGTAGCCCCAGCGCGCCAGCAATGCGGCGGCGCGTTGCGCATAGCCGTCCTCGGCGCCTTCGGCATCGACGAGAACGACGGGCGTGCCGCGCCGTGGAGTGAGCCGATCGATCACGAGACCCAGGCGTCCGACCGGCGCGACCGACGAATAGAACAGGCGTTTTTTCGACGACACGCCTTCTTCGCGCACGTCGAGCACCGCGAGTTCATT
The DNA here is from genome assembly GCF_023631465.1 of Caballeronia sp. GAWG1-1. Lineage (NCBI taxonomy): Bacteria > Pseudomonadati > Pseudomonadota > Betaproteobacteria > Burkholderiales > Burkholderiaceae > Caballeronia > Caballeronia sp. GAWG1-1. Next base: position 151,006 of record NZ_JALQDB010000025.1, on the reverse strand, counting down.
GTGTTGAGCGATCAGGGTGCGCAATTGCGCGGGCGAAACGAAACGTGACATGAAGAAGGTCCTTGGATGGGTTTCGGTTGACGTGGCGAATCGGGCGCTATGCGTCACGCGTTACGAGTTACGCGTAGGGCGGCCCGCCGCCATCGACATAGAGACGCGAACCGGTGACGAAACGGGCATCGTCCGAAAGCAGATATGCGACCGCGGCCGCGACGTCTTCCGGCGTGCCGGGACCTTCGAGCGCGGTCAGGCGCGTGGGCTCGTTCTGACTTTGCGCGCCGGCGAGCGCATCGAAGCGCGGCGAGCGGATCGGACCGGGCGCGACGGCATTCACGCGCACGCCTTGCGGACCGTAGCGGCGGCCGAGACCTTGCACGAGCAGATCGATAGCCGCGTTTACGCTCGAACCGGGGAAATGATTCGGCGGCGGCGCAATGCCGCCGCGTCCCGAGATCGCCACGATCGCGCCGCGCCCTTGCTTGATGAAGAGTGGCAAGGCGGCGCGAATCGGGCGCACCGAGCCGAGCAGCTTGGCATCGATCACGCTTTGCCAGTCGTCGTCGGTGAGTTCGAGGAAGTCGCCGAAAGTGGAGACGTTGGTGCTGGTGACGAGGCCATCGAGGCGCCCAAAGCGCTCTTCGATCTGCGCAAACGCCGCCTTCACGCTTTTGTCATCGGTGATGTCGACCTTGAGCGGGACCACGTTCGGCGACGCTGCGAACAATCGCTCATCGACGCTGCGTGACGATGCGACGACCGTCGCGCCCGCATCGGCGAGCGTGCGCGCGGTGGCCGCGCCCAGCGCGCCGGAAGCGCCCGTCACCCAGACAACCTGGTCCTTGAATGTGCTGCTCATGGCTTACTCCGATGAATGGTTGGAAAGTACGCGGCGCGCGCGCCCACACAGCCGGTTGTCGAGGCGACCGGCCGAAGATTCGCGGAAAACGTCAGGGAACGAGGCGGGCAGGCGCCGGGGCAACGCGTTCATGCGCGCCGCCCCGGTGTGTTGGTGGCGATGGCGGAAAGGAGCATGGACGAAGTGTTTCGAAAGCGGAGTCGCCCATCTTCGCCTTGCTTGCGGTCATCGCAAACCGATCATTTCAACGATGCTTCTTACCTGATTTCGTATTTGGTTAGATGGTCAGGTTCAAAGCGAAATGCCTTCGTGTTCGAGGGCGAGCTTGACAGCGGGCCGCTCGCGCATGCGCTCGTAGAACGCCTTGAGCTTTGCCGGCACTTCGATGCTCATCTTGTTGGCCCATGTCAGCATCGTGAAAAGGTAAGCATCCGCGACGCTTGCGGATTCCCCGAAGAGATAGTCGCCTTTCATCATCTTGTCGATGAGCGTAAAACGCTGGCCGATCTTCTCGCGCGCCGCCGACGCTTCCGCGTCCGATGTCGGGCGGAACACGCGGCCGAACTGCTTGTGGATTTCGGTCGAGATGAAGGCGAGCGATTCGAGCAGACGCGTGCCGCCTTCATCGTCGGATGGTGCGAGCGCGGGCTTTTGACGCGCGACCCACGAGAGAATCGCGATGTTTTCGGTCAGACGGCGGCCATCGTCCAATTCGACTACCGGCACGTAGCTTTTCGGGTTGATCTCGTCGAATGGACGGCCGTCTTCAGTCAGCTTGGTCTTCAGATCGACCTTCACGCGTTCGAAATCGAGCCCTGCCTCGTGCATGGCAATGTGATCCGCGAGACTGCATGCGCCGGGTGCGTAATAGAGTTTCATCGTGTGCCCCTCCTTGGTTTCGTTGATTTGGCGTCTTGAAGGCGAGCAAGGGTTATGCCGCACGAAAACGTCGCGCCGTGGCTCAAGTTCCACGATTTGGCTGCCGATATACCGGTGTCCTTCTCCCTCGCGCGCGCAGGCCGCGTCGCCCGGTCATGTTCCCCACACCCGACACCGAAACCCTACGTCTTTGCAGCGTGCTTTCGAGCAGCGCGTTCGGACTCGTCTTTGCGCTCGTGCGCTTCGAACCGCGCGCGGAACGCTACTTCGCGCACTGGTCGGCGAGCGCGTTTCTCTATGCGGCGGTTCTGGTCGGCTTCGAGTTTTGGGAAGACCGTTTATTCCTAGATGGCCTGCTGCTGGGCGGCCTGGCGGCGAGCAATATGCTGCTGATCACGGGCATGCGCGCGTTCGACGGCAAGCCGCCTTTTCGCTGGTGGATGCTCGCGCCCATCGCGGGCTCCGTGCTGGTCCACGTGCTTCCCACGTGGATGTTCGGCGCACGGCCGGCGGTGTTCGCCTGGACGCGCGCGGGCGATACCATCGGTATCGCGATATCGGCGCTGATCGCGGGCGCCATGCTCGTGTTGGACGCGCGCCGCCTGAGGAGCCGGGGCGGGCGCATCGCCGGTCTTGCGATGCTCGGTTATCTGCCGGGTTACGCGATCACGCTCGCGGCATTGGCGTGGGGCGACTCGCGCGTGAATTTTCTCGCGGTCATTCCAATGCTTTCGGATCAACTGCTTCTGGCCGTGCTCAATCTTGGCCTGCTCGCGATTCCGGCGGAACGCGCGCAGCAGCGTCTGCGCGACGCCGCGTTGCGCGATCCGCTGACGAGCGTATGGAATCGCGCGGGCTTTGAGCAACACGCGCGGCCGTTGATCGCGCCGGGCGCAACCATCCTCGCCATCGACCTCGATCACTTCAAGCAGATCAACGACCGTCACGGCCATCTCGCGGGCGATAACGTGCTGATGGAACTGGCACGTCTGGCGGGCGCGGAAGTCGGCTCGCTCGGCGGCGAGTTCGGGCGGCTGGGCGGCGACGAGTTCATCGCGATCCTGCCGGAATGGCGCGCGCCTTATGCACAGGCGTGCGCCAACCAGATTCATCGCGCGTGCCGCTCGTTCACGGAAGGCATGCCGGAATGGACGATGAGCATCGGCGTCGCGCAGGTGAGCGAAGGCGAGCAAGGCTTTCAGGATGCGTTGCAACGCGCGGACAAGGCGCTGTATCGCGCGAAGGTCGCCGGACGCGACAAGCTGACCGCTATTGGCGACGCGTGCTGGTAGCGCGCTCAGTCGTCCGCCAGAAAGGTCGGATGACGCGTGCGAATCTGATCGATCTGATGCAGCGTGCCGGACAGATGCTTGCGCAACGCGGCGTCGGCGGCTTCGGCGTCGCCATTCGCGATGGCATCGACGATTTCGGTGTGATCGCGCACCACGGCAAGCGTCTTGCCCTCGACAGGCAAATGCAGCCGCCGCAACCGGTCGATATGGCCGCTCAACCGGCGCACCAGATCCCACAACTGCGGCACGCCGGCGGCTTCGTACATCTGCCGGTGAAACGCCTGGTCTTGTAGCGAGAACTGCTCGTAGTTTTTGAGGTCGCGCAGCTCCATCTGCTTCTCGATGGTCGTGCGCAGCCGCTCCACCAACTCGGCATTGCGCGCGTTCGCCAGCGTGCGCACCACTTCCAGCTCGATCGAGCGGCGCAGGAAATGCGCTTGCAGCGCCGAAGTCACGCTGATGCGGCTAACCACGGTGGCGTGCTGCGGGAAGATGTCGACGAGACCTTCCTCGCCCAGCTTCATCAACGCGTCACGCACGGGCGTTTGGGAAAGGCCATAACGCGCGGCGAGATCGGCGCGCGACAGCACCGTGCCCGGCGCGAGTTCGAGCGAAAGAATGCGCGCGCGCAACTGCTCGAACACTTGCGGCGCGGCGTGGCGCGACCGGTCGAGGCCTTGTCGGGTTGCCGCAGCCGGGGCGTCGATGAGTTTCATGGTGGACTGTTTGATTGCGATATCGCGATTTTAAGGCCTGCAAGAGCGATTTCCGGCCGTATGGCGCGGCAGTGACGATGGGTACTTTCCCCACTGACGCACTAATATATTAGTGTTTATGATGCGGACATCGATTCCACTCCCGGATGATTCCCATGAGCCGCAGCGTCACCATCACGCAAGTCCGCATCACGCCGATCGCCTTTCGCGACGGTCCGCTCCTGAACGCGGCCGGTATTCACGAGCCGTGGGCGTTGCGCGCCATCGTCGAACTGGAAACGAGCGACGGGCGCGTCGGTACCTCCGAAACTTATGGCGATGAGCCGATGCTGCGCGTGCTGGAACAAGCGAAGGAACTGGCCATCGGACTCTCGCCGTTTGAGTTGAACCGCATGGAGGAGCGCGTGCGTGCGAGCATCAAGCCAAGCCCGGGCGCGGTGGAATTCGAACTCGCACCCGGCTCGCACACGGCCAAGAACGCGTCGAAAGTGATCAGCACGCTGGAAGTCGCGATGCTCGATCTGCAAGGGCAAATGGTCGGCGCGCCTGTCGTCGATCTGCTCGGCGGCAAGGTGCGCGACGCGGTGCCGTACAGCGCCTATCTCTTCTTCAAGTATGCGGAACACATCGACAAGCCGTATGCGCCGGATGCCTGGGGCGAAGGCATCAGCCCGCAACAGATCGTGGCGCAGGCGCGCCGCATGATCGATCTGTACGGCTTTCAGAGTATCAAGCTCAAGGGCGGCGTATTCGAGCCGAAGCATGAAATTGCCTGCATGCGCGCGCTGTCCGAGGCTTTTCCCGGCACGCCGCTGCGGCTCGATCCGAACGCCAACTGGACGCTCGAAACGAGCATCGAGGCCGCGCCCGAACTCGACGAACTGCTCGAATACTACGAAGACCCGTGTCCGGGTCTCGCAGGCATGGCGGAACTCGCCAAGCACACGCGGTTGCCGCTTGCGACCAACATGGTCATCACGACTTTCGACGACTTCCGGCGCGGCTGCGAAATGGGCTCGGTGAAGGTGCTGCTGTCGGATCATCACTACTGGGGCGGCCTGCGCGCGACGCAGACGCTTGCACGCATGTGCGCCCTGTGGGAGCTTGGCATGTCGATGCACTCGAACTCGCACCTGGGCATCAGCCTGATGGCGATGACGCATGTCGCCGCGAGTATCCCCAATCTCACTTACGCATGCGACACGCATTATCCGTGGCAGGAAGAGGAAGTCATCAAGGGCGGTCGGGTGAAGTTCGATAACGGCGCGGTGCGCGTGCCGACGACGCCGGGTCTCGGTGTCGAACTAGACCGCGACAGGCTCGCGGAACTGCATGAGCAATATCTCTCGTGCGGCGTGCGCAATCGTGACGACCTCAAGCAGATGCGCAAATATCAGCCGGAATTCACCGGCAAGAATCCGCGCTTCTGAGCGGCACGCACGATCAACGAGGAGACAAGCCCATGAGCAGTTCGACGCCAGATCGCGCGGATGAACCGACGAATCCACTGACGAGCGCCGTCAGCAAGATCAAGTGGCATATCCTGCCGCTCTTCGTCGTGATGTTCATCGTCAATTACATCGACCGCGTGAACATCGGTTTCGTGCGTCAGCATCTGAGCGCTGATCTCGGGATCGGCGCTGCGGCTTATGGACTGGGCGCGGGCTTGTTCTTCGTGAGCTATGCCGTGTTCGAAGTGCCGTCGAACATGCTGTTGCAGCGCTTCGGCGCGAAGGCGTGGCTCACGCGCATCATGATTACTTGGGGACTGGCGGCGGTCGGCATGGCTTTCGTGCGCGGCGAGACTTCGTTCTACATCATGCGCCTGGTCCTCGGCGCGGCTGAAGCGGGCTTCTTTCCCGGCGTGGTGTTCTACTTCACGCGCTGGCTGCCGAGCAATCAGCGTGGCCGTGCCATGGCGATTTTCTTGAGCGGCTCCGCGTTGGCTTCGGTGCTATCCGGGCCGATCTCCGGCGCGCTCATGCTGATAGACGGCATGGGTCTGCATGGCTGGCAGTGGATGTTCCTGATCGAAGGTTCCGCTTCCGTGGTGCTCGCGGCCTTCGTGTGGTTCTGGCTCGATTCGAAGCCGCGCGATGCGAAGTGGCTCACGCGTGCGGAGCAGGACGCGATCATCGACGAGATCGAGCGCGAACAAGTGGAACGTGACGCGTCGCATACCGTCAAGCCATCCACGTGGAGCCTGTTGCGCGATCCGCAGATTCTCATCTTCTGCCTGATCTACTTCTCCGTGTCGCTGACGATCTACGGCGCAACGTTCTGGCTGCCGAGCATCATCCGCAAGATGGGGCACTTCAACGACTTCCAGGTCGGGCTCTTCAATTCGATTCCGTGGATCATCTCCATTGCAGCGATGTACGTCTTCGCCATGCTCGCGGCGCGCTTCAAATTTCAGCAGGCGTGGGTGGCGGTGGTGTTGATCATCGCCGCGCTGGGCATGTATGCGGCGGGGCAGGGCCGCGCGGTGTTTTCGTTCGTGGCGATCTGTTTTGCGGCGATGGGTTTCAAGGCCGCGTCGTCGCTGTTCTGGCCTATTCCGCAAGGCTATCTCGACGCGCGCATCGCGGCGCCGGTCATCGCGCTCATCAATTCGCTCGGCAATCTCGGCGGCTTCGTGGCGCCCGCGACCTTCGGCTTTCTCGAGCAGAAGACGGGATCGATCGAAGGCGGCCTCACGGGGCTCGCCGCGATGTCGGTCGTGGCCGCGGCGCTCGTCTTCTTCGCGGCCATGAAGCCGCGCGATGGACGCGGCGTGATGATTGCAAAGGCGGGGCGTTCGCACTGATTGTGGCGTCCGGCGTCAGGCGATACGCGCCGCACGTCGTTTCGATTCATCGCGCGGCCTGGCAATGTTGGAATGCTTGGCCAGCGCATCGACTACGTTCGGCCATCGCTTGGCGCGTTTCTTCCGTACTCAAACCGATATGCCGATTTCGCAGGCATGTTCTAGTGCGCCGCCGAACTTATCGGCCGGCTCGCGAGCAGCTTTGTCGAGCTTGCTTTCGCTGCTCGTCCGATGCGTATGCGTCTTGCGCGCGCTTGGCATGCCTCGCGTCACGCCGAGCCTTATCCGCAGGGCGATTCCCGCGCGGATCTTTTATGCGCTTTCGAGGCATCCGATGTGGCGCGTGCTTTGATCGATTGAGCCGAGCGTCTGACAGGCAGGAAGCCCGTGATCGACGTCGCGCTGGCTGCGCTCGTTGGGCATTGAGAGTTACCGGAGGGTGCGGCGTTCGCGTTGTTCTCCATCGCGCGAAGCGTGGGATGGATGGCGCATTCGATGGAGCAGATCGAGGAGGGAAGTTTGTTGCGGCCGCGGGCGCATTGCATCGGGCCCGCGGTTGTCGATTGACGTTTGAATCCGTTTGATGCTGCAAAGGCAGCATTGGGTACTTTTAGCGCTTTGCGTTGGCTTCGCTTTTGATTCGCGTCGACCGGATTGCGGTCCGATCGACGCGTTTGTGAAGGGTGGGTTAGCGGCCGCCTGCTCCACCACCACCGCCGCCGCCGCCACCACCGCCACCACCACCACCGTGACCACCGCCGCCGTTGCCGTGGCCACCGCTGCTGCCCGCGCCGCCGCCATTGCCGTGACCGCCGCTGCTGCCATTGCCGTGTCCGCCGGTGCTACCTGCGCCGCCGCCATTGCCATGACCGCCATCGCCGTGGCCGCCAGCGCTGCTGCCGTTGCCACCGCCATTGCCATGACCGCCGTCGCCGTGGCCGCCGCCATCGCCGCCGCCATTGCCATGACCGCCGGTGCTGCCGTTGCCGCCGCCGTTGCCATGACCGCCGTCGCCATGGCCACCGCCATCGCCGCCGCCATTGCCATGACCGCCGGTGCTGCCGTTGCCACCGCCGTTGCCATGACCGCCGTCGCCGTGGCCACCGCCATCGCCATGACCACCAGCGCTGCTGCCGTTGCCACCGCCGTTGCCATGACCGCCGTCGCCGTGGCCGCCAGCGCTGCTGCCGTTGCCACCGCCATTGCCATGACCGCCGTCGCCGTGGCCACCACCATCGCCGCCGCCATTGCCATGACCGCCGGTGCTGCCGTTGCCGCCGCCGTTGCCATGACCGCCGTCGCCGTGGCCACCACCATCGCCGCCGCCATTGCCATGACCGCCGGTGCTGCCGTTGCCACCGCCGTTACCGTGGCCGCCATCACCGTGGCCACCACCATCGCCGCCGCCATTGCCATGACCGCCGGTGCTGCCGTTGCCGCCGCCGTTGCCATGACCGCCGTCGCCGTGACCGCCATCACCGTGACCGCCGCTGCTGCCGTTGCCACCGCCGTTACCGTGGCCGCCGTCGCCGTGGCCACCATCGCCATGTCCGCCGTCGCCATGACCGCCATCACCGTGACCGCCGCTGCTGCCGTTGCCGCCACCGTTACCGTGACCACCGTCGCCGTGACCGCCGTCGCCGTGACCGCCGTCGCCGTGACCGCCGTCGCCGTGACCACCGTCGCCATGACCACCGTCGCCGTGACCGCCATCGCCGTGACCGCCATCGCCGTGACCGCCGTCGCCATGGCCGCCGTCACCGTGACCACCGCTGCTGCCGTTGCCGCCACCGTTACCGTGACCGCCGTCGCCATGGCCGCCGTCACCGTGACCACCGCTGCTGCCGTTGCCGCCACCGTTACCGTGACCGCCGTCGCCATGGCCGCCGTCACCGTGACCACCGCTGCTGCCGTTGCCGCCACCGTTACCGTGACCGCCGTCGCCGTGACCACCGTCGCCGTGGCCGCCGTCGCCGTGACCACCGTCGCCGTGGCCGCCATCGCCGTGACCGCCGTCGCCGTGACCGCCGTCGCCGTGACCGCCGTCGCCGTGACCGCCGTCGCCGTGACCACCATCGCCATGACCGCCGTCGCCGTGACCGGAGCTGCCGCCGCCATGGCCCGTGCTACCACCACCCGTGCTGCCACCGCCCGTGCTTCCACCACCCGTACTGCCACCGCCCGTGCTACCACCACCCGTGCTTCCACCGCCCGTGCTGCCACCGCCCGTGTTGCCACCGCCCGTGCTTCCACCACCCGTGTTGCCACCGCCCGTGTTGCCACCGCCCGTGCTGCCACCGCCCGTGCTGCCACCGCCCGTGCTGCCACCACCCGTGCTGCCACCGCCCGTGCTGCCACCACCCGTGCTGCCACCACCCGTGTTGCCACCGCCCGTGCTGCCACCGCCCGTGCTACCACCACCAGCGCCTACACCACCCGACCCCGTGCTCCCGCCACCCGAACTCGAACCCGACCCAGAACCAGACCCCGTACTACCGGAACTCGAGCCACCATGCGAACCAGTCGACCCCGCACCTTGCCCTCCGGTCGATCCCTGACCAGCCGCCGTTCCAGCACTAGCGGTTCCACTACCCGTGCTCGCGCCATTGCTGCTCGAAGTACCCGCAGCACCAGCGGATGTCCCGCTCCGGTTACCCGCTGGAAGTCCAACCATCCGTCCCGGCAAAACGGCGGCTTGAGCGCGCGTTTGCGGGTCCGTTGCAGCAGACACCGCCGCCGGCGCAACCCCGATGACACCATTCGCGCATGCCGCCGATGTCAGGTTATTGCAAGCCTCCGTGGCTATCTGAGCATGTGAAAGATTCGACACCGCAGCCGCGATAACGATCACGCTAAGCTTGAGCGCCGTCCTCAATTTGTATTTGTTTGGGTTCCTCATGTCTTCCCCGTAGTTTGGCTATCGCGACGCTTCGGTGAGGCGTTTAACGCGATGTGGGGCAAGAATGGCAGTCTCAGGATGTCGTTCTGTGCGTTACTCAACCTAGCGCCGGGCGGCCATGTAGCAGGGCGTGCGCGACCTCTCAGAAAACGTTTGCATAAGCCACAAAAGACACGGTTGCAGTTACCACGTGGAGCCGATCATCAGCGGAAATTTTGCCTTGCCGCAATGGGAGAAATGCATCGATCAGCAACGGGAGAATCGTGAAAATAGTCGGCATCCTAACTAATAGGAGGAACATCGAACGCACGTAGGAGCACGGTCGAGCACTCGGAACGAATGCTAGTTGAAAGTTAATTCGATGGTTATTCGAAAGCTTCAATGACAGTCGATATGCGGTCCACACCGCATAACTTCCTCAAGCGCGTAATAAAAAAAGCGGCGGTGTCCGAACCATCGAACACCGCCGCATTGCGCTCAAGCGATCGGTTATCAGAAGCCCTGTCCACCGCCGCCATTGGTTGAAGGACTCGTTCCACCATTCGAACTACCGCCGCCCGATCCGGTTACGCGCGGCTGCATGCCGCCCGAGCCCTGATTCGTGCCACGACCCGCGGCACTCGTGCCGTTATAGGACCCACCCGTTGCCGATTTACCAGTAGTGATATCGGCGGTGCCCGAACGAGTCATATCGCTATTGACCTGTCCGGGGCTGGCCGGACCATGACTCGCACCCGGCTGTGTCTGCGCGCTTTGCGCGACCGCCGCGCCGGACAATCCCGACATGAGTGCGCATAGAACGAGTTGCTTGCTGATCTTCATGGCATCTCTCCTTTTCGATAAGACTCACGCTTCCGAATCGCGCTTGCTCGATGGATGATCGGGCCCGGCGTCCGGATCGACATCGGGATCGATATGATCGTTCTCCGGCGTGTAAGGCCCTTGCTCTGGATGGTCCTTGCCCTTCGGGACTAGCGATGCATCCATGTTTCCGTGTTCGCGCTGTTCGATCGTGCCGTCGGCCTTCTCCTTCACGTCGCCTTTGCCAATCGCTTCGCGACGCTGGTCCGCGCGTTCCACCGGGTCCGAAGGTTCGCTATTCATTTCTTTACTCCTGATCGAGGATCAGTGCGCCGAAGGTCGGCCGCACAGTTACAACGGTTACGCAAATAACGCAGCAACGGTTATGCCGCCGCAATGCATCACGTCGCATCGAAAGCTATTTGTCCCGATGCCCCGGCAGCACAGCGCCCAGGACTTGCCGCGCGGTATCGACGATCACGTTGCCCTGGTTTGGATCGCCCTTCAAGAGTGTGGTCGCGAACGCCTTCGCTTGCTGCAGCGTGATATGCGGCGGCAGCGGCGCCACATTGGGATCGGCCTTGACTTCGATCACGACAGGCCGGTCCGATGCAAACGCCTCGTCCCACACGGCGGCCATGCGTTCGGCATCGTCCACATACAGGCCTTTAAGGCCGATCATCTCGGCGAACTTGTGATACGGCACCGATGGAATGTCCTGCGATGCCTCGAACTTCGGGTCGCCTTCCATCACGCGCTGCTCCCATGTCACCTGATTCAGGTCCTGGTTGTTGAGCACGAGACAGATCCAGCGCGGATCGGACCATTGTTTCCAGTACTTCGCCACGGTGATGAGTTCGGCCATGTTGTTCATCTGCATGGCGCCGTCGCCGACGAGCGCGATCACCGGCCGCTCGGGATGCGCAAACTTCGCCGCGATGGCGTAGGGCACGGCCGCGCCCATCGATGCAAGGCCGCCCGAGAGCGAGCACATCATGCCGCGTTTCACCTTGAGGTCGCGCGCATACCAGTTCGCGCACGAGCCGGAATCGCTCGTGACAATGGCATTCGACGGCACGCGCGGCGACAATTCCCACACGGTGCGCTGCGGGTTCACGCCGGTTGTAGCGGGTTCGAGCGCGCGCTTTTCGAGCGTCTTCCACCAGTCGCTCATCCATCCTTCTATGTCCTTGCGCCACGCGCGATCCGTCTTCTCTTCAAGCAAGGGCAGAAGTGCGCGCAAGGTTTCGGCGCTGTCGCCGACGAGGTTGACTTCCATCGGGTAGCGAATACTCAGCATGTCCGCCTTCAAGTCGATCTGCACGCCCCGCGCCGCGCCTTCCTTCGGCAGGAATTCGGCATAAGGGAAACCCGAGCCGATCATGAGCAGCGTGTCGCATCCGGTCATGAGCTTGTAGCTCGGCTCGGTGCCAAGCAAGCCGATGGAACCGGTCACGAAAGGCAAATCGTCCGGCAATGCAGCCTTGCCCAGCAGCGCCTTGGCCACGCCCGCGCCGAGTTTTTCCGCAATGGCGATGACTTCATCGGTTGCCTGCAACGCGCCCGCGCCGACGAGTATCGCGACTTTCTTGCCGGCGTTGAGCACATCGGCGGCTTGCTGCAAGTCATCGGGATACGGCACGGTCTTCGGCGCGCGATAGCCCACGCCCGAATGCAGGGTCCCGTGTTTGCGGCCAGGCGCTTCATAGTCGAGGTCCTGCAGATCGTTCGGCAGGATGAGGGCGGTCACGCGCTTCTCGGCAATGGCGATGCGCACCGCGCGATCGACGAGATGCCGTATCTGCGAAGGCACGCTTGCCTGTTGCACGAACGCGCCCGCGACATCCTTGAATAACGCGCTCAGATCGACTTCCTGTTGATAATGACCGCCAAGCGCGGCGCGCGCCTGCTGGCCGACGATGGCGAGCACTGGCATGTGATCGAGCCGCGCATCGTAAAGGCCGGTGATCAGATGCGCCGCGCCCGGTCCCGATGTCGCGATGCACACGCCCAGTTCGCCCGTAAACTTCGCATGTGCGGATGCCATGAACGCGGCCATTTCCTCGTGCCGCGCCTGAATGAATTCGATCTTGCCTTTCGCGCGATTCATGGCGCCGAAGACGCCATTGATTCCGTCGCCGGGATAGCCATAAATACGGCGCACGCCCCAGGCGTGCAGACGGTCGATCAGAAAATCGCCGACAGTAGTGGACATGGAATTTTTCTCCGGATGACGAAGCAAAAAGCGCACGCGTACGTCGCGATGTCGCAACGTAGCAGAGATAAAGAATGCTGCGTTTAAAGCTCGGGAACCTGCAAATCGGCCTGGACGATTTCCCGGCCGCGCAGCACGGCAGCATCTTTTGCCGTCTGCTTCGAATCGAACGGGCCAATATCTTCCGCGCCCTCGAAGGGAAAGAGCAAGCGGGCATCCGTCAAGCGCACGACTTTCAGCGTGCCGACATAACCGCCTCCCACATGCGGCCGATATGACGCGTAAATCGCGTAGTCGTCATCGGTCAAACCCGGCTTTGCATTGCGATCCTTCTTATGCGGGAACAGCACGAGCTTGGCTCGTCCGGAAACTGGCTCTTTCATGATTCGTGGAGGTCGATGAACTTTGAAAATCCAATAAGCATTCGTTGTGCCGCATTCGAGCCGTATGGCTTACTGGCTGGCGCCGCCCGGCGTATCGCTCGCGGCCGTCGCAGGGAAGCTTGCCGCTGCGGGCGCGGAAGATGTGGGCGTGGTCGAAGCGGCTGTGTCCGTGTTGCGCTTGCAGCCGGTTATGAGCGAGACCATCGCGATGGCGAGGATGAGTGTCGGCAGGGCAGTGCGCTTCATTTCGTCACCTGGTCGCGATGGTTCGATTGCATCGTCATTGTTCGAGCAATCGGCGTACCGTCGCGCGGCAAGACGTGTCTGGCGGATGCGCGACGACCGATCACTGGCGCGAACTTTGCTCCTCGACCGCCAACTACGGGAGATCAGCAAGTGACCTGCGCTTATCCGCCTGACCTCGAACTGCCTGCATCGCGGCGGTTTATCGCGTGAAGCCGACTTTTCCTCTAATCGCCGTCAGTTTCTTTGCAGCGGATGTACAAGCCGGCGTCGGGCCGTTCCTTGGCATCTATCTGCTGGCCAATGGCTGGACGTCGGAAAAGATCGGCACGGTGCTGACCATCGCGGGCATCGTCGGCATGTTGGTGACGGCGCCCGCGGGCGCGCTCGTCGACGCCACCACGCGCCGCCGCAGCATCGTGGCCGCGGGCGGCGCGCTGACGGTGCTGGCGGCGGTGATCATCTGGCTGGGCCAAGGCTTCTGGCCTGTCACGCTTTCGCAGATCGCCACGGCAGTGGCGGGCGCCGCCATGGGACCGGCCCTGGCGGGGCTGACGCTTGGCATCGTCGGGAGACAAAACTTCGACCGGCAATTCGGCCGCAATCAGGTGGCGAATCATGCGGGCAATATTGCTGCTGCCTTGCTTTCTGGATGGCTTGGCGCGTGCCTTGGCATCGTCTATGTGTTTGCCTTGAGCGCGGCTTTCGGCGTGGGCTGCATGCTTACTGCGTTCCTGATTCCCGCGCGTTCCGTGCATAGGCATCACGCACGCGGTATTGCTCGCGATGACAACGACGACAACGCGCCGGTACAAACCGACAGCGCGAGTATCCTCGTGCGCAATCGGCCCTTGCTCCTGCTGGCCATCGCGCTTGCCGCGTTCAACCTCGGCAATTCGGCGATGCTGCCGCTCTACAGTCTCGCGGTCGCATCGACACACAAAGCGGGCGCAAGCCAGATCACGGCGGCGAATATCGTGATCGCGCAGGTCGTCATGTTGTTGGCGGCGGCTTTCGCGAGCCGTCTGACGCGGCGCTTCGGCTTCTGGTGGACCATTTTCGTCACGCTTCTGACCTTGCCGTTGCGCGCGGTGACGGCAGCGTGGTTAGAGCCGCCATGGGGCATTCTTCCCGTGCAGATTCTTGACGGCATTGGCGCCGGTTTGCAAAGCGTGGCCGTGCCGGCGCTTGTCGTGCATCTTCTGCATGGCAGCGGTCGCGTGAATCTGGGGCAGGGCGCGGTGCAGGGCGTTCAGGCGGCGGGCGCGTGTCTGAGTCCGCTTATTGGCGGATGGCTCGCGCACCTGTTCGGCTATCCGGTTGCGTTCATGCTGCTTGGCAGCGTGTCGGTGGCATCGTTCGCGATATGGATTGGCTACGGCGGCCAGATCCGGCAGTCATGCGACGAACGTGGCGAAGAGTTGTCGAAGCTCGCGGATGTGGATTCGTCACCGCTCTTTCGCTGATACCGCGGTCCTCAAAGCATCGCGAGAATCGTGCCGTCGTGTTCGCGCGCTTCATATGTTTTCGCGTAAGAGTCATCGCGGCACGACGATGCGACCGTCAGCGGTCGCACATGCTGACCGTTGCTATCGAAGCGCCAGCCATGCGATGCGCACGTGATCAACCCGCCCGTCACGCGTCCTGTCGACAGTTCATTGCCTCGATGCGGGCAAGCATCGTCCCAGACATGGATGCCGCCTTCGCCATCGCGCCACACGACGAGTCGTCTATCTCCATACGAAACGGCGCGCGCCGCTTCGCACGGCACGTTCTCCGACGTGCACACGTGAGCCCATCCAGACATTTCCTGCAGTTTCAACGACTTCATACGCCAACGACTCTCTGTGTTTGCACGGGCAACGCGCCTTAAGCTTCATCCTGAGCTTAAGCGATAAGCCCAAGGGCGCCTAAGGTTATCGCGCTAATTGTCTGCAGACATGCTCCCCGAAAACGCTCACCTTTGGTCGAAGAGCGCGTCCATACGCGGAGCTTGAGCAAAACAAGCGTCATGCCGCTTGTCCTTATGCAGCAATGCTCCGCGCGCTTCGAGCAGCGCATCCAATGAAGCGAAATCCAGGCAACTGAAGCGCACAAACACACGATCCCGCAAACCCTCACCTTTCACACGTACATGAAGCGCCGCGCAGTCAAGCTGTGATACGGTTCCTGATCGATTCCACTCATTTCTCTCGTTCAAGTAAGGAGCTGCCTTGTCATCGATTCAAGCCTCATCGCCCTTGCGCCTCGGTATTCTCGGCGGCGCCAATATCGCCAGGCAATTCGCGCGTGACGTGCAGCCAAGCGAAAACGTGCGCATCGTCGCGGTGGCGAGCCGCAGCGACGACAACGCAAAAGCATTCGCGGAAGCGAACGACATCGGCGCATGGTTCGGCAGCTATGAAGCACTGCTCGCCAGCCCCGATGTCGATGCCATCTACATTCCCTTGCCCAACAGCCTGCATGCCGAATGGGCAATCAAGGCAGCAAACCACGGCAAGCACGTCCTCTGCGAGAAGCCGCTCGCGTTGTCCCGCGACGAAGCCGCCAGCATGTTCGAGGCCGCCGAGCGCAACGACGTGCTGTTGCTCGAAGCCTTCCCGTGGTACTTCCAGCCGCAGACCGCGCAGATGATGTCGCTGATCGGCGAAGGCGCCATCGGCGCGGTGCGCGCCATTCAGGCGAACTTCGGCTTCACTGTGGGCAACCCGGGCGCGAACATCCGCATGAAGCCGGAACTCGGCGGCGGCGCGCTGCTCGATGCAGGCAGCTATCCGCTAAGCCTGATTCGCCTCGTGACCGGAACCGCACCGCAAAGCGTGCAGGCCGTGGCGACGTGGGCCGATACCAAGGTCGACATCAGCCTCATGGCGACGCTCATCTATGCCGATGGCCGCCGCGCGCAACTCTCCTGCGCAATGGATGGCGCGAATCATCGATATGCGACGATCATCGGTTCCGAAGGCACGATCGATACCGAGTATCTCAACCATACGAGCGATCTGACGCACGGGCATCCGTATGGCTATCTGCCGAGCCAGTTGCGCGTGCGGCGCGGCATTCCCAATTCGGTGCCGTTCGAAGTAGTGCAGGCGGACACGGGCAGCGGCTTCTTCTTCACGGCGGAAGCGTTCGCCCGCATGGTCGCCACGCACGATACGGCGGCCATCGAGTTCTACGCGCAGGCGAGTCTCGATAACGCGGCGACGCTGGCCGCTATCATCGAAAGCGCTCGCACTGGAAAGTCCGTGGCGCTCGCCTGAATGACGAACGGCCTCACTTCGTCTGCGCAAGCGAAATCACGAGATCGAGAAACGCCCGCGTCTTCGCGGGCGGATGATGCCGCGACGGATAGTACGCGTACAGCGGGAAGCGCTCGTCGGGCCAGTCGGGAAAAAGGTCGATCAACTTGCCTTCCGTGAACAGATGTTCGGAGCCGAGTTCGAGAATCTGCGCGACGCAATAGCCCGACAGGCTGGCGCTCAACATGGTGCCGACATCGTTGAGCGTGAGGCGGCCGCGCGTATCGACGGTCATGCGCTTCTTCTTGCGGTGAAACTCCCACACGAACGGACGCCCTGTTTCAGGATCGCGAAACTCGACGCACGTATGCGCGTCGCTTTCCAGCGCTTGCGGTGTCGCGGGCCGTCCGCATCGCGCGATGTATGAAGGCGCGGCCACGGTGCGCACCGGCGTGTCGAGCAGCTTGCGAGCGACGAGACTCGAGTCGCGCGGCTCGCCAAAACGGATCGCCAGATCGAAGCCGTCCGCGATCATGTCGCCAAGGCGGTCGCTCGTGATCAGTTCGAGTTCGATCTCCGGGTGCGCGTCCATGAACGCGTAGAGCTTCGGCCCGAGCACGAGGCGCGAGAAAATGGGATCGACATTCACGCGCAACCGGCCGCGCACGGCGGTCGCGCCGCCCGAAGCGGTGGCCGCCGCTTCTTCCAGTCCGTTCAGATGCGGCATGACTTGTTCGAAGAAGCGCCGGCCGTCGTCGGTGAGCGACACGCTGCGCGTCGTGCGATCGAATAGCCGCACTCTCAAACGCGCTTCCAGGCGGGCGATGGCGCGGCTCACGCCGGGCTGCGACATGCCGAGACGGTTGCCCGCGGCGGCGAACGTGCCTGCATCGACGATAGCCGCGAACACGCTGATGCCGTTCAGGATGCGTTCGTTGAAGCCCGCCATTCATGCCTCCGCGTCATCGATGAAATGGCTTTCATGTTATCGCGAAGCGGCGCCTTCACGCGCAGAATGGGCTCTGGATCAATCGCCATAGGAGCGTTGCATGTCACGAATCTTCATCACCGGATCGAGCGACGGGCTCGGTCTCATGGCCGCGCGTCTTTTGATCGAACAAGGGCATGCCGTGGTGCTGCATGCGCGCAACGCGGCGCGCGCCGAGGACGCACGCACTGTCCTGCCGCAAGCGCAAGGCGTCGTCACGGGCGATCTCGCGAATCTGGAAGCCACGCGCGGCGTGGCGGAGCAAGTCAACCGGCTGGGACATTTCGATGCCGTCATTCATAACGCGGGCGTGGGGTATCGCGAGCCGGACCGTATCGAAACCTGTGATGGCCTGCCGCATGTCTTCGCCATCAACGTGCTCGCGCCGTACGTGCTGACGGCGCTGATCGAGAAGCCATCGCGGCTCGTGTATCTCAGTTCCGGCATGCATCACGGCACGCCCGCGAATCTCGACGACATCGAATGGACGCAACGCCGCTGGAACGGCTCGCTCGCGTATGCGGAAAGCAAGTTCATGGACGTGCTGCTCGCGCTGGCGGTGGCGCGCTACTGGCCGGATGTGCTGTCCAACGCGTTAGAACCCGGCTGGGTGCCGACGAAGATGGGCGGCGCTTCCGCGCCCGACGACATGGACAAGGCGCATCGCACGCAAGCGTGGCTCGCGGCCAGCGACGACGACAAGGCGCGCGTATCGGGCCGCTACTTCTTCCATCTGCGTGAGCGCTCGTGCGATCCGGCCGCGCGCGACGAAGCCATGCAGGACCGCCTCATCGGCATTTGCGAGCGTCTGTCGGGCGTGCGTATCGACAGATGAGTTCGTGCCGGACGAAAAAAAGCCGGGCTTCGAAAAGCCCGGCAATCACTCCAACATCGCGTGTTCTTTCTGATCAGGCGTGCGCCTTGGCGGTTTTTTCCACGGCCATGGAGTCGGTGCGCTGACGGTCGTATTCCTGCTGGGTCATCGGCACGGCGTCCGGCTTGCCCAGATCGTTCAGGCGAACGCGGAAGGTCTCGCGAGCCGACCATGCCGCGAGCGCCGCGATGATCGTGACCACCAGCGTGATGCAACCGACCGTCATCGGAATATTGTTCGATCCCGGCGGCGCGACCGCTGCGAAGAGGGCGGGCAAGAGCGCGGTAATGGTGGTGCCGATGTTCTGCGCGATCGCCATGGCCGAAACGCGGGAGCGCGTCGGGAACAGTTCCGGGAAGAAGCTCGGGAAAATCGCGTTATAGCCCTGATACACGAGACCCCACATCAGCAGCGACATGACGATGGCAACCGGCACGTTGTGGATGCTGATCGCCCACAGATAAGCGAACGACAGCAGCCCCGACAGGATAGCGCCGACGATGATCGGCGGACGGCGCCCGATCTTGTCCGACAGATTGCCGACGAACGGAATCACCAGCACGGCGAGGATGTTGCCCGCGACCGGAATCCACAGATACACGCTCTTCGAGAAACCGATGCCGTAGGAAGCCTGCACCGCGTAAGCCGCGCCGAAGATCGTGGCGACCACGGGAATGACGTTCATGAGCGCCATGCAGATCACGCGCAGCATGTCAGGCGTGCTGTTGGCGAACGCTTCCTTGATCGGCGACTTCGGCAGATCGCCGTGCTTGCCTTCTGCCGTGAACGCCGGCGTTTCGTGAACCTCGCGACGGATGATGTAACCCGCGACCAGCACGCCCGCCGACAGCAGGAACGGAATGCGCCAGCCCCATGAGTTGAACGTGTCTTCCGGCATGAAGTACGCGAGCGGCAGGAACACGGCGGCGGCGAGAATCTGGCCCGCCTGCACGCCTTGCAACGTGAAGCTCGCGAAGAAGCCGCGTCGTCCGAAAGGCGCGTGTTCGAGAATCATCGAGCTTGCGCCGGAGATTTCGCCGGCCACGGCGAAGCCCTGAACCAGACGCAAGATCACGAGCAAGGTCGGTGCGAGCATGCCGACGCTGTGATATGTCGGCAACAGGCCCACGGCCATGGTGGAAAAGCCCATCAGGAACATGCAGACCAACAGGACGTTCTTACGGCCGTGGGTGTCGCCCAGATGGCCGAGCACGAATGCGCCGATAGGACGCGCGACATAACCCACGCCGTAAGTCGCGAGCGACGCGACGATAGCCACCTTCGGATTGCCCGAGGGAAAGAACAACTGCGGGAAGATGAGCGCTGCCGCCTGGGCGTAGATGAAGAAGTCGTAGTACTCGAGCGCCGAGCCGATCCAGCCGCTCGCCGTCGCTTTCTTCGCCTGGCGGCCGCCGTGTGCTTCGTCCTGAAGGCTAGCCATGTAATGTCTCCGACAATGGTTATGAGTAGAACCCGTTTGCCACCGAGGCCGCCGCTTTCTGGCCTGCTGCTCGTGGCCGAGCGGCAGGGCATTCGGATCACCGGAATACGCCTCGCTCAGAGTGTTTCGAGCATAAGAGCGCTGGCTGATCGCGGCAACGACTTATGACGCATTTTGCGCGATAATCGTACGCGTGTGTCCGATAATCGACCGAATTGGGGGTTAGCACTGACCTTTCGGCTTTGTCAGCGCACGCCGGCTGCCCCATTCGAGCAACGAACATGACGAAAACATCGACACTCGACAAGCGCGACTGGATCGCCGGACTGGAGAAAGGTCTGGCCATTCTCGAAGCCTTCGACGACCAGCACGCTCGCATGACGCCGACGCAAGCCGCCGTGCGCACCGGCATGACGCGCACGGCCGCGCGCCGCTATTTGCTGACGCTGGCACATCTCGGTTACGTGCAAACCGATGGCAAGCTCTTCAACCTGACGCCGCGCGTGTTGCGCGTGGGCTGGTCGTACTTCGACTCGGCGCGGCTGCCGCGTATCGTGCAGCCTTATCTGCAGCAGTTGAGCGCGCTGATCCACGAGTCAGTGTATGTGAGTGTGCTGGACGAATGGGATCTCGTCATCATCGCGCGAAACGGCTCGACGCGCGTCATGACCACCGGGTTCGTGCTCGGCGCGCGCGTGCCGGCGGCGTTGATGTCGGGCGGCATCGTTCTGCTCGCGCACAAGCCGGACGAGGAAGCGGTGCGCAAGTGGCTCGACGCCACGGAGTTCAAGCCGTTCACGCCGCTCACCATCACCAACAAGGAAAGGTTGTACGAAAAGATTCGCGCGGCGCGCGTGGAGGGTTACGTTGCAATCGAACAGCAATTGCAGGTGGGCGTGCGCGGGATCGCCGTGCCGATGAAGAACCGTCACGGGCAAGTGGTCGCGGCTTTGTCGGCAAATATGCCGATCGGAAAAGAAACGAGCGAGGCTGCGCTCGCTCGGGTCTTGCCGCCGCTTCAGGAGACGGCGTTGAACATGCTCAACGTGATCTGATCAGTCGAACATGTCCGGCTGCGTGGCGACGAGGTCATTCCAGATAGTCTGGAAGTGCAGCCAGCCGATATAGTCGCTGCCCACGTGTTCGCGGCTATAACGCGCGCGGTCCGGCGTGACGAGCTTCGGCGTGATGCCGGTTTGCTCGATCATCAGTTGCTGATGGCAGCAGCGCTCCAGCGCAATGAACCAGAACGCCGCGGAGTCGATACTGTGGCGGCTCGCCGTGAGCAGCCCGTGGTTCTGGTGGATCGCGGCTTTCACGCCCTTGAAGGCGAGCGCGACTTTGTTGCCACCTTTCACTTCCACTGCAACCTTGCCCGCTTCCTCGCCGATCACGACGTGATCTTCAAAAAACGCAGCCGCGTCTTGCGAGATCGGTTCGAGCGCTTTGCCGAGCGACGCGAACGCGGTGCCGTAGAGCGTGTGCGCGTGGCACATGGCGACGATATCCTGATGCATCTCATGCACGGCCGCATGCAACACGAAGCCGGCGCGATTGATCGCGTGATTGCCCTCGACGACGGTGCCCTTGTGATCCGCGCAGATCAGATTCGACACCTTCACTTGCGAAAAGTGAATGGCCATCGGATTAGTCCAGTACAGGCCCGGGTTTTCCGGATCGCGCACGGTGAGATGCCCGGCGAAACCGTAATCGAAGCCTTGCAGCGCGAACGCGCGACATGCACCCACTAGCCGCTCTTTCAAATACTGCCGATGTTCGGCCGCATTCTTGAATTCCGGCAATTCAGGAAAGATCAGCCCTTCCTGCTCCGGCTGATAGATCGATACCTTGCCTTCCTTGACGATCGACGATGTGGGTTTTTCGAGCACTTCGTTCATGGCGGGTCTCCAATGTTTGTTGCCTCGTATCGTTATAGTCTCCCCGCCGCGATCCGATGACAAACGATCGATGTTCATCCATGCATGAACCCGGCTCATGCATGCAGTCAACGCATGACGGCTAATGCATCTTGCTTGCTCCATGTTGCACTGCAAGCGGCTTGTCTAGCGTTTGGCCCAGAACTCGCGTTGCACGCGTAGCACCTCGTCTTCTACTTCGGCAACCGGGCCGATCAGTTCGACGGGCTTCTGGCAGTGATCGAACACGTAGCGTGACGAGACGCTCATGGTCGGATTCTCTTCGTGATTGCCGGTGGCTTCCAGCAGACGCGCTTCCGTCAGTCCATACACCACGCGTCCTATATTCGCCCAATACGCGGTTCCCGCGCACATGCAGCACGGCTCGACGGACGTATAGAGCGTGCAGCTCCACAAGTACTCTGGCGTGAAGTTGAGCGCCGCGACGCGCGCGAGCACCGACTCCGCGTGATTCACGGTATCGACATTGCCTTGCTCCATCAACACGGTTTCCTGGTCAGGACCGACGAGGATCGCGCCGAACGGATGATGACCGAGCAAGGTTGCACGCTCGGCGATAACGCTCGAATGCCGCAGATGCCGGATGATCTGCTCGCGCGTGGGCGTGAGACCTTGCGGCGGAAAAGCGTCGCTTTGCTGCTTGGGCGCGGGCGCGGTAATGCTCATGGACTTGTCTCCTGCAATCGCCGTTGGAAGGAAAGGCAGCATAGCGCAGGCAAAAAGCCGCTAGCGCGTGCGAGTCGCATGACGCGTATTAGCGCGAAAGGTGAGGGTATTCGGGAGGCATGTTCGCGGTTGGCACGGAGCCTTGAAAACAAAGGGCTTTTCCATCGATTTGGCGGCTTTCGAGCGTCTAAAGGTGAGCGCTTTCGGGAGCCGTCGTCTTCAGCTGCTTACGAAGCCGAGCTTCATTGCGCCCGGAAGTAGTCCGCGCTTCGGTCACGCGCGCTCGCCGAGATCGAGACAGCCGAGTCCGACGAGCGTGGCTTCGACGGCTTCATCGAGCGGCGTGTGCGGTTCGTGGCCGAGCGTATGGACGAGCAAGGCATTGTTCATGCGCACCGGCGTGCGCCATAAGTAGCGCATCTCGCGCAGCTCTCGAAACGTCGTATTGAAGGGCGATGCCAGCGCGAGCAACCACCACGGAAACCCGACGATGCGCGGCCGGTTGCGCGCGGCGACGCGCTGGATAGCACGAGCGAACTGCATGCCGTCTTCGTCCCAATGTCCGCCCATGTGAAAGCGCGCGAAGGGTGCGAGCGTATCGCGGCGTCGAAGCAACTCGATCATCGTGCGCGCCACATCGGGTAGATACGACCATTCATGTCCGACACCGCGCGCACCGGGACAACTGATTTTCCTGACCGGTTTGCCCGGCGTCACGAGTCCCTGCGAAAACCAGTTGTTGCCCGCTTTCGGCCCGAAGAAATCGCCCGCGCGCACGATCAGCACGCGCGCGCCTTCCTTGCTCGCGCGTTCCAGTCGCGCTTCCATCTCCACGCGTATCGCGCCTTTTTCCGTGAGCGGACGCTGTGGCGCGCGCTCATCGATGAAGGGCAGCGCGTCCGGCCCGAAGTTGTACACCGTGCCCGGCAGCACGATGGTCGCGCCCTCGGCTTTCGCGGCGGCGATGGTGTGATCGATCATCGGCAAGACGAAGTCGGCCCAGCGCTTGTAGCCCGGCGGATTCACCGCATGCACGATGACCGCGCAGCCCCGTGCGGCGCGCGTGACATCCGCGCGGTTCATGGCATCGCCCTGAATCCATTCGATGCCATGCATGTCGGGCCGCGCGTCGGGTGCGCCCCGCTTCATGCCGCGCACGCGCCAGCCCGCATCGCGCAGCTGCCGGGCCACTTCGCTGCCAATTCCGCCGCTCGCCCCGAGCACCAATGCCTGTTCGCCGTGTGTCATGTCTTGCGCCTCTTATGGATCGAAGACCTTATTCTGTGCCGTGCAGCGATACAATAAAATTGCCTAACCTCGTTGAGCAGATATACAAATTCGTATGGCAGAGAGTATTGGCTGGGAGCTGTACCGCACTTTTTTGGCGGTCTTGCAGGAAGGTTCGCTTTCGGGCGCGGCGCGTTCGCTCGGCATCACGCAGCCTACTGCGGGACGGCATATCGAGGCGCTCGAAAAGGCGCTCCGCGTAAGCTTGTTCACGCGCTCGCAAACCGGCCTGCAACCTACCGATGTCGCGCTCGACCTGCGCGCGCATGCCGAGGCGATGCACAGCACGGCCGCATCGCTCGAACGCGCCGCGACGGGTCATGCGGATGGCGCAAGCGTGCAGGGCGCCGTGCGGATATCGGCGAGCGAAGTCGTGGGCGTCGAAGTGTTGCCGCCCATTCTCGCGGCGTTGCGCGAGCGGCATCCGCGTCTCGTGATCGAACTCGTCCTCAGCAATCGCGTGCAGGACCTGCTCAGACGCGAAGTCGACATCGCCGTGCGCATGGTGCGGCCGAAGCAAACGCAACTCGTCGCGCGGCGCGTCGGGCGGATCGAAGTGGGCTTGCACGCGCATCGCGACTATCTCGCGAAGCATGGCACGCCGCGCAACGTGGCGGCGCTGGATCGGCATGCGATCACCGGTTTCGATCAGCCGAACGCCTTCGTACGCGAAGCGAGCAAGTCGCTGCCGGAATTTTCGCGCGATACGTTCGCCCTGCGCTCGGACAGCGACCTCGCGCAACTTGCGCTGATCCGCGCGGGCGCGGGCCTCGGCATGTGTCAGGTGGCGCTCGCCCGGCGCAACGATTCGCTCGTGCGCGTGCTGCCGAAAATATTCACGTTTCAGCTCGAAACCTGGGTGACGATGCACGAAGATCTGCGCGGCAGTCCGCGCTGCCGCGCCGTGTTCGACGCGCTGGCGGATGGCATCGAGCGCTATGCGGACTGATCACGCACTGGCCTGCCGGTTCACGTGGGAATCGTGCATGTGCGGGGGTGCTTCGGTCGGCGAGAATATCGGCGGGCGCGAAAGCTCGCGCTCATCGGCAAACACTCGACTCGCCGGAGCCACTCCATGTCTGCTCACGCATTTGTCAGCGCCAACCTTCTGCTGGCCTATTCCGCTTATTTCGTCGGCACGGCAAGCCCCGGCCCGAGCAATCTCGCGATCATGTCGATTGCGAGCACTTTCGGCCGGCGCGCGGCGTTCGCTTTCGCGGCGGGCGTGATCTCCGGCTCCTTCTTCTGGGCGATGCTCGCCGCGCTCGGCCTTTCCGCCGTGTTGACGGCATACACGGGCTTTCTCGTCGCGGTCAAGCTGTGTGGCGGCGTGTATCTCTTGTGGCTCGCGTTCAAGTCGGGCCGCTCGGCGTGGCGGCCGGCGCGCCGTGCATCGTCGGTGGAAACGACTGAGCAACCAGACACGCGCAAGCTCTATGCACGCGGCGCGCTGCTGCATCTGACCAATCCGAAGGCCATTCTCGTATGGATGTCGGTGGCGGCGCTCGGCTCATCGGCGGGCGAGGGCACCGCGCACATGCTCGCGGTCGTCGCGGGCTGTCTGTGTATCGGCGTATGCGTGTTCGGCGGCTATGCCGCGCTTTTTTCGATGGCATCGGCGCGCCGCATCTACACGCGCATCCAGCGCGGTCTCGACGCCGCGCTCGCGCTCGTCTTCGCAGTCGCAGGCATTCGACTGCTGACTTCGCGGGTTTGACGCAAACCGCCGTCTTTTTGTCTTGCCTTTGCGCTCGGGCCGCATCGCGACTACGCTGCAAAGTGCATCCTCGAAGACGCCCGGACAATGCCCAACGAAAACTCGACCCGAGCCGCCCCGCCGCTCGAACGTGACGCCCTGAGCGGCGTGGACGCGCTCGCGCCCGTTCTGCGCGATGCCTTCGTCTCGCTGGGCCGCGAACTCATCGCGATCAAACCGACGCCCGAGCGCGCGCTCTTCGCCACGCAGGCGATGTTCTCGGTGGCGCTCGCGGTCGCGCTGGCCTACGCGTTTCACTTGACGCACATCTGGTGGGCCGCCATCAGCGGCTTCGCCGTCATGCAGACCAAGTTCTCCGCGTGCGCGCAACGCGGCGTGCATCGCGTGCTCGGCACGGTGGCGGGCGCGTTGCTCGGGGCGGTGGCTGGGCCGCTCATCGGCGATGTGCCGTGGCTCTTCGTGCCGCTGCTCGGGTTGATCGCAGGCTTCTCGGTGTTTCGCGCGCTCGTCTCGGATGCCGGCTACGCCTGGGTGCTCGGCGCGGTGACCGCGCTGATGGTGACGTTCGAGGCGCATCGGCTCGATTCGGCATCGGCGACGGCTTCGTTCGCGGTGCTGCGCGTGGTCGAGGTGATCGTTGGCACCGTGGCGTGTGTGGCCGTGTCGGCGCTCTTTCACGCGGGCGTGCAGCATTATCGGAAAAAGCGTGGCGCGGCGCTCGTGCCGGGCGCGCAGGCATCGTCCACGGCCGACAGGGTGAATGCCAACAGCCTCGCCGTCACGCATGCCATCACGCTCGTTCCCTCCGATGCCGCGCAAGCCGTGCAAGCGCTCGAAGCCGCGCACGCGCAGCACGTTGCCGACGTCATGCGCAAGCGCCTGGCATGGCAGTCCGCGTGGTCGATCATGATTCTCGCGGCGCTCGCGTATGCGTGGAATTTGCCCGGCTTCGCGCAGGCGATGGTAACGGCCGTTGCCGTGCTGATCTTGCCCGCATCCGCACTGGACAAGCCGACGAAAAAACCCGTCACGCAGCGCATGGTGCAGCGGCTCGTCGGCTGTCTGCTGGCGGGAGCGGTGAGCCTCGCGCTTTTGCCACTGCTGGGCGACAACGCGTTCGCCTGCATGCTCGCGCTGTGCGCGGGCGTGTGGCTTGGCTGTCACGTGCAGACGGGCTCGCAGGGCGCGAGCTATGTCGGGCGGCAGTTCAGCATCGCGTTCATCATGGTCTTCGTGCAGGACCACCATTGGTCGTCGGACCCGATGCCCGCCGTGCTGCGGCTGTCCGGCATTCTGTGCGGGATCGTCGTGCTCGCGTGGGTGATGGCGGTCGGCACGGCGTGGTCCGCGCGGCAGGGCGCTCGCTCGATGATGCGATAAAGCGCCCGCCGCGAAGTCAGCGCGAAGTCAACGCATCACGCTTCCTCGGCCCACGCGAGATTCTCGCGCGCCATCAGTGCCGATGAAGCCGCCGGGCCGAACGTTCCCGCCGTATAACCGCGCGGCTTGTCGCCAAGTTCCTTCCAGCCGTTGAGAATGGGCTCGACCCACGCCCAAGCCGCTTCGAGTTCGTCGCGGCGCATGAAGTGCGTGAGACGGCCGCGAATCACGTCGATCAGCAAACGCTCATACGCTTCCGCGCGGCGCTCGGTGAACGCCTGCTGCAGATCGAGGTTCAGATTGACGGGCAGCATTTGCATGCCGCTGCCGGGTTCCTTCGCCATCATCTGCAACTGGATTGATTCTTCCGGCTGCAACGTGATGGTGAGCCGGTTGCCGTAATGACGCGGACCCGCCGGAATGATCGAGAACGGCAAGTCGGCAAAGTCGATGACGATCTCCGAGCGCCGGTTCTGCATGCGCTTGCCGGTGCGCAGGAAGAACGGGACGTTGGCCCAGCGCCAGTTGTTGATATGCGCGCGCAATGCGACGAAGGTCTCGGCGCGGCTTTCGGCGGGTACGTTGTCTTCCTGCAGATAGCCTTTCACCGCCTCGCCGCCGACCGCGCCCGCCGCATACTGACCGCGCACGGTGTCGCGGGCGATATCCGCGACCGACATGGGCCGCAGCGACTTCAGCACCTTGAGCTTTTCGTCGCGCACGGCGTCGGGATCGAGCGAGACGGGAGGTTCCATTGCCACGATGCACAGCAGTTGCAGCAAGTGGTTCTGCACCATGTCGCGCAGCGCGCCGGTGTGATCGTAAAAGCCCGCGCGGCTGCCCACGCCCACCGTTTCCGACACCGTGATCTGCACGCTCTTGATGTAAGGCGCTTGCCACAGCGGACCGAAGATGGCGTTGCCAAAGCGCAGCACCATCAGGTTCTGGACCGTCTCCTTGCCGAGATAATGGTCGATGCGATAAATCTGCTCTTCCTTGAAGCGCTTGCCGACGGCGTTGTTGATCTCGACCGCCGAGGCGAGATCGTGACCGAGCGGCTTTTCCAGCACGACGCGCGACTGCTCGTCCACGAGACCCGCTGCCGCGAGATTGTCACAGATGGTGGTGAACAGTTCCGGCGAGGTCGAAAGATAGAACACGCGCTGCGCGTTTTCGCGCGATGCTTCGGCGAGACGGCGGAAGTCGTCCGGGTTTTCGACATCCACGCGCACGTAGTCGAACAGCGCGAGGAATTTGTCCCACGACTGCGCATCGAAGCCTTTTTCGTCGATGAACGGGCGCGACTGCTTCTCCATGAAATTCTTCAGATAGTCTTCGCGCGTCCAGTCCTTGCGGCCGATCGCGAGAATGCGCGTGTCGGGCGGCAGATTGCAATGCGAATGAGCCATGTAGAGCGCGGGCAGCAGCTTGCGTGCGGCAAGGTCGCCGCCGCCGCCGAAGATGATCATGTCGAGCGGGCGTTCATTCGAGGAAGATGTTTGATTCGTCATGGTGCGTGAGCCGTTGAAGGTTCAGGAAAGCCGAAGCGCGGCGACCGTGACATCCGGTCGAGAGAGCTATGTTGCATGGTTTGCCGGCATTTTGCACGGGGCGCGCGCTAACGGCCGTTCGATTCGAGCGGACGAGCTTCGAAGCGCGCGTGTCTTGCCCGCCGCGCGCAACCAAAAACTAACGCCAGTTCAGCGATGGATTAGCGCGCAACGCAGGCACGGCGAGATCGAGAAACGCGCGCACCTTCTGCGCGACATGGCGCCCTTCGCGATGCACGAGATGCACCGGCAGCGGCGGCGGTTCGAAATCGGCGAGAAGGGTGACGAGCGCGCCTTCGTTCAGATGCGACGCGATCTGATAAGAAAGCAGCCGCGCAATGCCGAAGCCCGCGAGCGCGGCTTCCATCGCCGAGTCGTTGGTCGTGGTGGAAAGGCGCGGCCGCGCGCGCACGACGATATGCCGCTCGCCCTCGTAAAGACGCCATTCGGGCGGCGTCGAGGAGCCGGTGGACGTGATGATCGTATGGTCATCGAGGTCGTCGGGATGTTGCGGCGTGCCGTGTTCATCGAGATATTCGGGCGACGCGCACAGCACCCGCCGCACGTGGCCCACGGGAATCGCCTGCAGCGACGAGTCCGGCAGTTCCGCGATCCGCACCGCCACGTCGATACCTTCGTCGACGAGATTCACCACGCGATCGACAAACCAGCAACTGGCGTCCGCTTCCCGATAGCGCGAAAGGTAGTCGAGCATCACCGGCATGACATGCAGTCGGCCGAACATGACTGGCGCGGTGATGGCGAGGACGCCACGCGGCGACGAATGGGTGCCGGTCGCGGCGAGGTCGGCGCTGTCGAGTTCGCCGAGAATGCGGCGGCAGTCCTCGAAGTAGCCACGGCCTGCGTCGGTGAGACGCACGACGCGTGTGGTGCGCGTGAGCAGCCGCACGCCAAGCCGTTCTTCGAGTTCCGTGACGACGCGGCTCACCACCGATGGCGACACTTCGAGCTTGCGCGCGGCGGACGCGAAGCCTCCGGTTTCGACCACGGTGACGAAGGTCGACATTGCCTGGAAACGATCCATGTTGGGGCGCACGGCCTGCGGGCTGGGAAGTTGCCGTGCATTCTCGGGCATGCTGGCGCGCCGCGCAATCTAGAGATCGAGTAGCAGCGGCGCGCTTTGTTCCGCGGGAAGCGCGCAGCAGATCAAGGCTTCGTCGTCGCCGACATGAAACGCGGGCTCGCTTGCATAGGTCACAGCGCCTTCCCTGATGCGCGTCCTGCACGTGCCGCACGTTCCGCCGCGACAGTTGAACTCCGCGTCGATGCCGTTTGCTTCGGCCAGATCGAGCAACGAGCCGCTTTCGGGCGACCATTGCACGCGCTTGTCCGACTTGAGGAAGCTCACCGATACGGCTTGCGTTGCCGCTGGCGGCATCGGCTTCGTCTCGCTACCGCGATCGGCCGTGCGTAGCAGCGATGCGGGACCGAAGGCTTCGGCATGGACGCGCGTGTCGGCCACGTTGAGCGCGCGCAAGCCATCGTAGAGCGATTGCATGAACGCGCCCGGTCCGCACAGATAGAAGTCGTAGTCGTTGAACAGCAGAAAGCTCGTCAACAAGTCGATATCGATCCGCCCCGAGACCTCGTAATCTTCCTTGAAGGTCGCGCCTTGCGGGTCGCTCAGCACGCGAATCACGCGCACCGCGCCGCCCGCGCTTTGCACGAGTGCATCGATCTCGGCGGCGAACGCGCGATTGGCGAGCGTTCGCGCCGATACGATCAGCCACGTCGGGCGGATGCGGCGCTTGCGCAGGCCTTCGTAGACGACGTGCCGCAGCATCGCGATCATCGGCGTTATGCCGACGCCCGCCGCGATCAGCACGGCCGGGCGTCGCTCCAGCGCGTCGATGGTGAAGTCGCCCGCCGGCGCGCGCGCCTCGACGACATCGCCCACTTTCAATGTGTCGTGCAGATGCGCGGACACGCGTCCTTCGCGCTTCACGCTGATGCGATACATCCCGTCCGATGGCGCCACCGACAGCGTGTACGTGCGGATCAGCGGCTTCGCTTCGCCGGGAAGATGCGCGCGAATCGGCAAATGCTGGCCGGCCGCGTGCGCCACGATGCCCGCGCCATCCGCCGGTTGCAGATGGAAAGAGCGGATGACATCGCTTTCATCGACGATACGGCTCACCCTGAACGGCCGCCACGCGTTGGCGAGCGCGGCCGCCTTCATGCGTTCGGATGCCTTCGCCCAGTCGCCCGTCATCAGCGCATTGGGCGAAAAGCCTTCGCGGCGCAGCGCCCAGCGCAAGGGCAGCGCATTCTCGCGCAGCACGACACGACGCGGCGTGAAGCGCCACAGCCTTTCCGCGCCTTGAAACGCGGCGATTTCGGGTGAATCGGTGAGCACTTCGGCGTCGCCCGTAAGTTGCAGCAGCGTGCCGCTTTCGAAGTCCGTGAAGAGCAGACCGGCGCGTCCGTTCACAAGAATATTGCCGAGCGTGTTGAAGAAGAGGTTGCCCGCGAAGTCGGGAATGGTGAGCACGCCATCGTCGGAGATGCGCACGAAACCCGCCTTGCCGCCGCGATGCGACACATCCACCTGACGATGCCCGTCTTCGCGGTCGAAATACGATGCCACGAAGAAGGTGTCGGCGCGTTCGATCATCGCCCTTGTGCGTGGCGAGTGCGGATCTTCTTCGACCGGCTTCGAGCTCGAAGGCTCGGAAGGCTCGCGCACGAATTCGAAATCGCGCAGTTGAATGTATTGCGGGCAATTGCCGAAGCTCTGTTCGACGGCCACTTCGAACGCGCGGTCGCCATGGCGATGAATCACGCCGTTCATGCGGTTACGCCGCCGCGTATGCAGTTCGATGCCGAGCATGCCGACCGATGCGCCATCGTTCATGCCGGCATCGGCGGGATCGTTCTTGTCGCGCGGATGCCTGACGGCGAGAGTCGTCGCGTCAGGCGTTTGCAGAAAACCGGGACGGCCCGCGAGGAGCGTGGCCCAGGCGTCGCCGTTTCGATCGACCGCGCCCGTGACGATGAACGGCAGCTGCGCGAAGAATTGCCGATGCTGCTCCGGCATGAAGCTGCGCACCACGCGCCGCCCTTGTTCCTGCATGCGCTCGTAGACGCCCGCGGTTTTCTGCAGCGTGATTTCGCCGCGATGCCACGGCGCGTCCATCGTGACGGGACTGGAGAAGGACATGATCGTCTCAGGCCCGCAGCCCGGCCGCCGTCTTTTGGAACTCGATGAATCCGGGCAGCGCTTCCACGCGCGCCAGCCACGCGTTCACATGGCGATAACCGGACAAATCGACGTTGCCTTCGGGCGCGCTGGAGATGTAGCTGTAGAGCGCGACATCCGCGATGGTCGGATGCGAGCTGCCGATATCGGCGATCCAGTCGCGCGACTGCAATTCTTCGTCGATGACTTCGAGCGAGGCGTGCGCCCGGCCGATGACTTCTTCGGTATCGAACTTCCGGCCGAACACGGTGACGAGACGCGCCGCGCATGCGCCGTAGGCGATCTGGCCTGCGGCAACGGAGAGCCAGCGTTGCACTTGGGCCGCTTCGAGGGGCGTTTCGGGGAGCCAGCGGGCATCGCCGCTTTTCTTCGCGAGGTAGACGAGGATGGCGTTCGAATCGGCGATGACGTGATCGCCGTCGGTAAGCACCGGGATTTGGCCGAAGCGATTCAGGCGCAGGAATTCAGGCGACTTGTGCGCGTTGGCGGCGAGGTCGACGACTTCTTCTTCGTGATCCAGGGCAAGAAGGTGCAAGAAAAGCCGCGCCCGGTGGGAGTGGCCGGAGAGGGGATGGTGATAGAGCTTCATGGCGGGCTTGTCCTTATGTTGGGTTCTTGACAGTCTTCTGACGCGGAGGCGCGTTTTGCTGACCTTTACGGAGGGTCTCTCCGTGTACGAACCAAGTATGGGGACTTGTCCTGCTGAGTTGAATACCAGATGGATTCAAATCACTGTTCTTGTTTGGAGAACGGTGAGGTATTTGGGAGATTTTGATTCACGCTTGAGTAGGCGCGCGGTGGAAGGGCAGCTTAATTGAACTGCAAGCGACCGCATTTGAAATGCGCGTCGCAAGGCGCTTCGTTCCCGAGCGGATACGAAGCCCGGATTTCTTTTTGCGAAGAGACTCCTCGTTCCCGAGCGGATACGGAGAACGCGCAAAGCGCGGCGCTGCCTCGCGAATACAAGCTCGCAATGGCCTCGAAATTAATAAGATTTTATGAGATGTATGGCATCAAAGGCTCGATACCGCGTATGCATGGCAAAGGCAAGTCGATCATTTCTTAGACTTGGCCCGCATAACAACACGGGCCATCAGCATCGCGTCAACGCTCTCAATCCAGTCCCGCCGCAGCCTGCCATTCCTCCAGCGCTCGTTCGAGACCACTAAACGTCACCGGCTTATGCATATACCCGTCGAACGACGGAAAGTCGTTGTCGCCCAATTCCGTGCGCCCTGTCATCGCGATCATGTATGCATCGTGAGAAGCGCCTTCGGCCCGCAAGCCCTCACACATTTCACGGCCGTCGCCATCGGGCAGCTCGACATCCGCGAGGATCACATCGAAGGTATGTGCATGCGCAAGTTCGCGTGCGACGCCGCAATCGTGAGCAAGCTGAACCTGATGCCCCAGTTTGCCGATCAGCGAAGCAATGCCTGCCGCGAAATCGCGATCGTCGTCCAACACCAGAATTTGCATAAGTCGCCCCGTTCGCGCGTTGGTTGAGTTGCTAGCTTCCTATGCAAGGACAGTGCCATCAGCCCGCGATAAACACAGCGCCTTGCGCCGTGTGACCGAGCCAACGAAGCGAACGGTCGTATCAGCCGCGATTTGGAATAGTTACCGGGCAAGCGCGCTCATTGTTGACGAGACTGCTACGCGCACCAGACGCCGCGGGCCACGCGCAACCTTAATTCTGCGGCGGCACATTCGCCTTGTTCCCCGCCAGCGGCGACCCATACCCGCCACTATTCGCGTTGTTAGGCAGTCCATTGACTAGTTGCGCTCGCGGATCGCTCGGATTCAAATTCAACTCTCCCGCCTGCGCATTCCCGTGCGTC
Organism: Caballeronia sp. GAWG1-1; assembly: GCF_023631465.1. NCBI lineage: Bacteria > Pseudomonadati > Pseudomonadota > Betaproteobacteria > Burkholderiales > Burkholderiaceae > Caballeronia > Caballeronia sp. GAWG1-1. Next base: position 117,773 of record NZ_JALQDB010000025.1, on the reverse strand, counting down.
GGGTACTGGCTTCCAAGCGGCGCGTCCGGCATGAGCTTGGGGTTGTTCTGAGGCGCGCTCATATCCGTTTCCGCACTCGGCGGATGCAACTGCGCAAACGCGCTCGACGCCGCGAGCAACAAGCCCGTAAAAACACAAAGGCGAACGTTCATGACAAAACTCCCGAGGTGGCGGCGCGAAGCGGTCCGCATTGCTTGAGTCTAGACCCGCGCCGTGCCACGAACGCTGATCTCCCTACCGTCGACCAGTCCAGCGTTTGTCTCAAGCGCGCGCTATTTCTTGTGTTTCTTGAGTTTGGCTTTGCGCTTGCCGCGCTCATCGATTATCCGCACGCGATGCTTGTCCTTCATCTTCTTCCATTCCTTGCATTCTTCCTTCGTGCGCAGGCAACCAATGCAGAAGCCCGTCTTTTCATCGAACTTGCAGATGCTGATGCAGGGCGAATCGACTCCCATGATTTATCCGTGAAAGTGCCGCATGGGCGTGACAGTGGGCCAACAATTTCGCACGCTGCGTGCCCGCGTCGCCAACTGATTGTTTCGATGATCCTCATAGCGCCGCCTAGCGGTGCCCCGCAAACCCTCACCTTTGACCCGAATTGCGGCATGACGCTTGCTTCATGCGGACAAATGCGTGACACGTCCGTTGCGCCGATGACGCTTTTCCCTCCTCACGAGCGAGCGAATAATTCAAATGCCTCCCGCACCCGGCTCGCGCCGTCCACCCGCCAAAATACTGCCGCCCGACGCGCCCGGTCTGCGTGCGCTGGCGTCGCTGGTGACTGGTGTCATCGTCATATGCGCTTTGTACTTCGGGCGCGCGGTACTTATTCCGATCATCCTCGCGATTCTGCTGAGCTTTCTGCTCGCGCCTTTCGTCGATATGTTGCGGCGCATTCGCTTCGGGCAGGTGCCATCGGTGATCGTCGCGGTGTTGCTGGCGTTGTCGGTGCTGACGGCTGTCGGCGCGCTAATCGGCGCGCAGGTCGCGCAACTTGCGGGCGATCTGCCGAAGTATCAGGTTGCGGTAGAACGCAAGATCGACTCCGTGCAGCGCCTGACAGTCGGTCGCGCCGACGAATTTCTCGGGCGCGCATCGCGTGCGCTCAAACGCATTTCGCCCGCGCGCGAGCAGGAGCAGCGCACCGCCGAAAACAATCCCGCCGCCTCGCCGATCGATCAGCCGATGCCGGTGGAAGTGCACGAACCATCGCCGTCGCCGCTGGAACTGGCGCAGCGATTTCTCTCGCCGGTCATCAGTCCGCTTGAAACGACGGGCATCGTGCTGGTGGTCGCCGTGTTCATCCTGTTGCAGCGTGAAGATCTACGCGACCGGCTGATCCGTCTATTCGGCTCGCGCGATCTGCATCGGGCAACTACCGCGATGGACGAAGCCGCGCGCCGTCTTTCGCGCTATTTTCTGGCGCAGCTCGGCATCAACGTGAGCGTGGGCATCATCATTTCGATCGGGCTCGCGGTTATCGGCGTGCCGGGCGCATTGCTGTTCGGCGTGATGACGGCGCTTCTGCGCTTCGTGCCGTACGTCGGGACGTGGATCGCCGCGCTCGTCGCGGTGGTATTCGCGGCGGCGGTTGGCCCCGGCTGGACCATGCTGATCTGGACCATCGTATTGTTCGGCGTGACCGACATCGTCGCGGGACAGATCGTCGAGCCGCTCCTGTACGGTCACAGCACCGGGCTTTCGCCGTTCGCGGTGATCGTCGCGGCAATCTTCTGGAGCTGGATCTGGGGGCCAATCGGTCTCGTGCTGTCGACGCCGCTCACGCTGTGCCTCGTGATTCTCGGGCGCCATGTGGATCGCCTCGAATTTCTCGATGTGCTGTTCGGCGACCGGCCAGCGCTCACCCCTGCGGAAAATTTTTATCAGCGCCTGCTTGCCAACGATCCCGACGAAGCGCTGGCGCAAGCGGAATCGCTGCTGACGGAACGCTCGCTGATCGCTTACTACGACGAAGTCGCGCTCGAGGGCTTGCGGCTCGCGCACAACGACGTGCTGCGCGGCGTGGTGACGGTGGATCAGTTGCGGCGCATCAACGAGTCGGCGCTCGACATCATCGAAGGGCTGGAGGAAACCGACGATACCGCCGTGCTGCCGCCGCCTCATCGCGAAGATCCGCCCGCGAGTCTGGAGTCGCCGGACGAAGCGGTGCCGCTCGCCTACGAAGCGCCGCCGCCGCATTTCGACGCGCAAGCGGAAGGTCACACGGCGTCGGTGTTGTGCATTGCAGGGCGCAGCGAACTGGACGATCTGGCCGCGACAATCGCGGTGCAACTCTTTAGGAAGCACGGGCTGGGCGCCGATCTGGCGGGCTACGAACGCTTCTCGCGCGGACGCTTCGGCGAAGTGAACCTGCACGGCGTGTCGATCATCTGCGTGGTCTCGTTCGATGCCGCCGAGTCGCCGCCATATCTGCGCAATCTCTTGCGCCGCCTGCATCAGCGTGCGCCGGCAGCCGAGCTGATCGTGGGACTCGTGTTCCCCGAAAGTCCGCTGCAGGGCGAAGCGCTGGTGCGCACGAGTTCGGCGGCGGTGTCGTTCAAGGAACTGGTCGAGGCATGCGTGGCGGCGGCGCGCCGTCAATCGACCGATGGCGTCTCATGGACCGGACTCGATCCCTCGGATGGCGAAGCCGCGCTCGAAGGACCGTCCGCGCCCGAAGAGGACGCGCCGGCGTTGCGCAACGGCTGAAGCCTGCCGCCGCCTTAGCGGTTGCCGTCGAACAAGTCGTTGAGCATGGTGTCGAATGCGGCTTGCGCCTCTTCGAGCTCTTGCAGGGCGGCGTCGAAGGCCGTCAGCGCGAGTTGCGTCGGGCGGCCGTCGCCCTCGGGCGCGAACTGCTTCTGCAAGGCAAGAAAGGCGGATTGAACCTGGCGCGTCGCGTTGACGATGCGTTCCATCGCGCGCGCTTCTTCTTGCCGGTTGGCTTCTGCGGTCATGTGGGGCACTCCTTGTTGGCAATGCCCGATATTATCAAGCGCGGAAGCCTTCGCGGTCCAACTCCGACTCAAGCCGTCGCTTTTGGGCCGGCGACCGTGAACAATCTTACCGCTTCCTCCAGCACCACCGCCCGCTTCGCCGGGCGCTTGGCCGTCACCGCCGCCTGTTCGACCAGCGCCGCGTTCTACTGGGTCGAATCGTCGAGATGCGAGACTGCCTGATTCACTTGCGCGATCCATCCGCCTGCTCGCTGCTGGCTTTCGCCACTTCCATGATGATCGTCATACGCGGTTCACTGCTTCGTCGATAGCACGCATCTGGCGCGTCGTGCGCGTGACGAGGCGTGCGTTTCGTGCCGATATCGGCGCCGCTTCGCCGGGCGCTTTATTGCGCGCTCCAGCCGCCGTCGATCTTCAACTCCGAACCGCGCATTTCGCTCGCGGCGTCGGAGCAGAGGAACACGGCGAGATCGCCGATCTGCTCCGTCGTCACGAACTGCGCCGACGGCTGCTTCTCGCCGAGCAGCTTCGCGCGGGCGTCGTCGGGCGAGAGCGATTCGCGTGCGGCGAGATCGTCGATCTGCTTCTGCACGAGCGGCGTATGCACGAAGCCGGGGCAGATGGCGTTGACCGTCACGCCGCTGCGCGCGTTTTCGAGCGCGGCGACCTTCGTGAGTCCGAGGATGCCGTGCTTGGCCGCCACATAAGCGGACTTGCCGACCGACCCGACGAGTCCGTGCACCGAAGCGATGTTGATGACGCGTCCCCAGCCGCGCTCGCGCATGCCGGGCAGCGCGACGCGCATGGTGTGAAACGCCGAGCTGAGATTGATGGCGATGATCGCGTCCCAGCGTTCCACCGGAAACTGGTCGATGGTCGCGACATGCTGGATGCCTGCGTTGTTCACGAGAATATCGACCGCGCCGAAGGTTTCGTTGGCGAAGGCGAGCATGGCTTCGATTTCGCCGGGCTTGGTCATATCGGCGTCGTGATGCACCGCTTTCACGCCGATGGCTTCGATCTGCGCGAGGGCGCCGTTCACATCGCCGAAGCCGTTGAGCACGAGATTCGCGCCGGCTTGCGCAAGCGCCGTGGCAATGCCTAAGCCGATGCCGCTCGTCGAGCCGGTGACGAGCGCGGTCTTGCCGGCGAGCGATTTCGATGCGAGTTGAGTCATGGACGGATTTCTCGATGAGTTTGAAGGGAGATGCGCGTTCGGCTGACTTTACAAAACGTCGCTAAGTTTGCCTAGTGCGTAAAACACCGCGCATCGAAACACGGCCGCAAGGAGCCGATGTTATCTTTGCCAGCAACCCCAAGGAGCCCGACCCATGCTCTCACTCATTTACCGCGACTACATTGCCTGCCTGAACGAAAAGGACTGGACGAAGCTCGGGCAGTTCGTTCACGACGAGGTGTCGTATAACGACGTGCCAGGCACGCTGGCGGGCTATATCGGCATGCTGGAGCGAGATTACGAGCAGATTCCCGATCTGCATTTCAATATCGAACTGCTCATTGAGGATGCGCAGACGGTGGCGGCGCGCCTGCTGTTCGATTGCTCGCCGAAAGGGACGTTCCTCGGCGTGCCCGTGAACGGCCGGCGCGTGTGCTTTCGCGAGAACGTGTTTTATCGGTTTCGCGATGAGCGTATCGAGCGGGTGTGGTCGGTCATCGATAAGGCGGCGATTGAAGCGCAAGTCTTGTGAATGATTACATGCCATGTAATTGGCGAGCCTCACGCGCGCTCCTACTCTCTCATCATCGCGATGCAGCCATGTTGGCCGCAGCGTTCGAGAACAAGGAGCCTCTCATGTCGAACCATACCGTTCATACGATTCAAACCGCCCCCGAGCAATCGAAGCCTGTGCTCGAACGCCTGCAACGAACCTTCGGCCTCGTGCCGAACATCGCGGGCGCGATGGCTGCATCGCCCACGCTGATCAATGGCTTCATCGGCTTGTTCGAGCGCGTGCACGCTAGCAGTCTCAGCGAGCCGCAGATTCAGACGCTGCTGCTCACCAACGCGGTGACGAACCGCAGCGAATGGGCCGCCGCGTTTCATACGGCGCTCGCGTTGCAACAGGGCGTGAGCCGCGCCGATGTCGATGCCATCCGCGAAGCACGCTTGCCCGCCGATGCAAACCTCGCCGCGCTTTCGATGCTGGCGCGCACGCTCATCGACAGGCGCGGCCGGATCGATCGTGCGGACGAAGAGCGTTTCATCGATGCCGGCTTCAGCGCCGCGCAGATACTTGATGTAATCGCGGTCGTGGCGGCATCGACCATCACGAATTACACCGGTAGCGTCACGCAACCGCCGCTCGAAGCGCAGTTCGCCGAGTATGCGTGGCAAGCGCCGACACGTTGAGGAAGGCACATGACGACAGCCGCTCACGCCGAGAAAAGTCGAACGTCGAACGCTATCGGCGACCTGCTGCGTTACTGGCGCGATGTGCGCGGCGTGAGTCAGCTCGGCTTGTCGCTGGACGCGGGCGTATCGCAGCGGCAGATTAGCTTCATCGAAAGCGGCCGCAGCGTGCCGGGCCGGCAGACTGTTCTTGATCTTGCCGAGACGCTCGACGTGCCGCTGCGCGAGCGCAATGCGCTGTTGCTTGCAGCAGGCTATGCGCCGCTCTATTCCGATGCGCCGTGGAACGCCGAAGAGATGCAGGGCGTCGTGCGCGCGCTCGAACGCGTGTTGCGTCAGCACGAGCCTTATCCCGCCATCGTCATGGACCGGCATTGGAACGTGCTGATGACCAACGCTGCCGCGCCGCGCTTCTTCAATCGTTTCATCGATATGTCCGCGCGCACGGGGCCGCGCAACATGCTGCATCTGATGTTCGATCCGCTGGGCATGCGCCCGTTCATCGCGGACTGGGGTAACGTCGCGCGCAGTCTCTTGCAACGCGTGCATCGCGAAGCAGTAGGACAGTTTGTCGATGAAGGCACGCGTAATCTCTTCGATGCCTTGCTCGCTTATCCCGATGTGCCGCGCGACTGGCGCTCGCGGGAAGTATCGCGCGGCGCTTCCGCGTTGCCGGTCGTTCCGCTCGGCTTCGTTTTCGAAGGTACGGTGCTCGACTACTTCTCGATGGTGACGACGGTCGGCACGCCGCGAACCATCGCCGCGCAGGAGTTGCGCATCGAGTGTCTCTTTCCCGCCGACGATGCAACGGAAGCGCGGCATTTGGCGACGTTCTCGACATAGGCGCTTGCAGCGCATAGAGTGCTTCATTCGACTCTATGAAGGAGAAACGTATGACGACCACGGACAAGGTTGCACTGATCACGGCGGCGGGCAAGGGCATGGGCGCGGCCATCGCGAAGGAACTCGCGGCCAACGGCTACAAAGTCGCGCTGATGTCGCCTTCGGGCAGCGCCGTTACGCTCGCGGAGCGGTTGAACGGCTTCGGCATGACGGGTTCGGTGGCGCAGGACACGGATATCGAAAAGTTCGTGCAAGGTACGCTCGAAAAATACGGCCGCATCGATGCCGTGGTGAACAACACGGGGCATCCGCCCAAAGGCGATCTCCTCGCACTCGACGACGCCAAATGGCACGAAGGCCTCGACCTCATCATCCTCAACGTGGTGCGTGTGCTGCGCCGCGTGACGCCGGTGTTTCAGAAGCAAGGCGGCGGCGCCGTCGTCAATATTTCGAGCTTCGCAGCGGTGGCGCCGGAGCCGGTGATGCCGGTTTCATCGGCGTTGCGTGCGGCGTTGAGCGCATTCACGCGCCTCTATGCGGAGCGGCACGCGGCGGAAAACATTCGCATCAATTCCGTGCTGCCGGGGTTTATCGATAGCTGGCCGGAAACGCCGGAGATCGTCGCACGCATTCCGGCAGGGCGCTTCGGTAAGACCGAAGAGATTGCGAAGACCGTGGCGTTTCTATTGTCGGACGGCGCGGGCTATATCACCGGACAGAACATCCGCGTCGATGGGGGAATCGTTCGGGCGCTTTGAATGCGATGCCCTGTGTCCGGCGTCGCTTCGTGTGGCCGTGATCTCAAGGCGCGATGGCGTCCGCCGTTTCCTGATCCCAATACGGCGGCAGCGCCTTATAAGGATTCGAACCGGCAAGCGACGTGACATACACGCCGCCCGCGCCATGTGTCTTCGCATACTGAACGACGCCCGGCAACTGCGCGGCCGTTGCGCCATACACCATATGCACGAAGCGGTTCTTCGGATACGCGGCTTGCCAGCTCATCGGTTGATAGCGCGCGTAACTCTTGACCGTGCTCTCGAAGACCACGAACTGATCGGCGGTCGGCAGGCTCGCATAAAGCTCGGGAACGTTCGTTCCCGGGTTACCCATGACCGAGTACGTCGACTTCAATCCTTTGATGTAGTTGTAGATGGACTGATAGAACTGGACGTGCGACATCTGGCTATCGGCCGTCATCTCGTCGATGAAAAAGCCATCGACCTTATAAAGCGTCACGTACGCGTTGATGTCCGCCACGACCGCCGACAGCGAGCGCTTTGCATACGACGTCGATACATAGCCAATCACCTTGCCGCCCGCCGCATGAAGTCGTGTTACGGCGGCGGCATAGGCGACGTCTTCCTTGATACCGGGACCGCTGTTCGGATTCAGAATGGCCGTGGTCGGAACCTTGCGCGCGGTGGCGGTCAAGCTGTTCCAGTTCGAGACGCTGCTCGTGGCATTGAAATACGAGGGGACGACGATGCTGGTGGCCGTGTTGACCGTTGTGGCCGTTGTGGCCGCTAAGGCCGTGCTACCGGTGCCCAACAAGGCGGCGAGAGGCATTGCCCACTTCAGACAGTTCAAGCATTTCAAAGCTGCATTCAGCATTTAGCCTCCTGACGCGGTCATTCGAGCCGCTGTCTTTTGGCCCGCCGCACAGACGGCGGGCAACTGGCAAACTCTCGTTAAGAAAGTCCCTTTAGTTTTGCGTCGCCGGATCACTCCGGTTTTGCCCCTCTCCCCTAACGGCAGGCTTTGAGATTTCTTTAGCGTATTAAAAAGAAATCTTTGGCATCGCTTGATGACGCTTGGACGACTCGTTATCTCTCAGCGCGTCGCCAAACGTTTGCCTTAAAGTTCTATTGAACATGGTCGTTAATGCCTTGCAACGTGCACTGGTTTGTTCGATGCATAAGCGGTCTTGAGCGGCTAAAGGTCATGTGCTATCGTGCGCGCCCTTGGCATTTAAGCAAAAAAATATTGCTTCGCGACCCGCGCAACGCGGGCTTTGCGTAGCGCGATTGCGGCTAGCCGAATGAGCTTGCGGTGACGATTTCCTCAAGGCGATGTCCTTGAGAAAAGCGGGCTGCACTCGTATAAAAATCAAACGGGGAAAAGATCTTGCCGATGGAGAAGTGGACCCGGGCACGCGCCGGTATGTTCTCTTGCGCGCGTGCGGAACGTGCGCCTGAACGTTTCGTGATGCGCGTAATGGCAGCCGTTCTGTTGAGCACGGCGGGCCTTGATCCGTTCATCGCTTATGCGCAAGCGGCGGCGCTGCAGTCCAATGCGCCGCGCGCTTCACAGTCCGCTGCATCTCAACCCAATATCGCTTTCTATTACGCGGCGAATCCGCCTGTCGATCAATTGCAGGCATTCGACGCAGTGGTCCTCGACCCGGTAGCGGGCTTCGATCCGTCCATGCATCCGCTCGCGCATACGACATGGATCGCGCGTAGTCAAAGCGGCAATGCCGCTGAAATCGAAGCGCTGTGGCAGCGTGGTTATCGCGGATTTTTCCTCGATACGCCAATCGCTCTTGCCGCAGCCCTTCGAATTCATGCGGCGCATCCGGACGCGCGTCTTATCGCGGGTGGCGAGAACATTGCGCAAAGCGCGTTGCCCTATGCAAGCGCGCTGTATGCGGTCGTCGGCGATTCGCTGATTCGCGGTATAGACGAAAGTGGTCAGTTCACGGAAGTTCCTGAAGCGTTGCGCGCACGGCGCATGGCGGCGGCGCGCGAATTCACGCAGCAGAGCGGCGTGCCGGTCGTGTCGATCGAGTATTGCAATCGCAACGACCGGCAGTGCGCGCGCGATACAGCGAGCCGCGTCGTGTCCGCAGGCATGCTGCCTTACGTGACGAGCAAGGCGCGCGATGTGGTCGGCATCGGCAAGATAGAAGTGCTGCCGCGCAAGATTCTCGTCGTGCAGGACCGCGATACCAAGGACCCGCTCGATTTAAGCGCGGGGGTGCGTGACCTCGCCACGCCGCTCAATTACATGGGCTACGACGTCGAGTACGCCGACTTTTCGTCGCGCTTGCCGGATAACATCACACCCGACCGTTACGCAGGCGTGGTCGCATGGATTCAGCGCGGCGCGGTGCCCGATGCACAAGTCTGGCAACGATGGGTTGCCGCGCGCATGGCGGATCACATTCCTGTCGCGTTTCTCGGTCAGTTCGGTTTCGATGCAGCCGGTTCCGCTGGCGCCGCGCTCGATCTGCAACCGGTCGGCGGAACGTTCGCGGCGCCCGTCACGGTCGTCAAGAGCGATCCGATGATCGGCTTCGAGATCAGCCCGAAACCGGAACCGCGCGATCTGCAAGGGGTGCGCGTGGGTCCGCGCAGTCAAGCTTTGCTGCGCGTCTCGGCAAGCGGAGAGGAGGTGGACCAAGTCGCGCTCACGCCGTGGGGCGGGTACGCGCTGAGTCCTTACACAGTCGTATCGTTGGACAGCATCGAACAGGAACGCTGGGCCATTCAACCGATGGCCTTCATGAAGGCGGCGCTGCATCTGCAAGACATGCCCGCGCCGAGCGTGACGACGGAAAACGGCCGACGCCTTTTCATGTCGCACGTGGATGGCGATGGCTTCGCCTCACGCGCGGAATTCCCCGGTCCCGACTACTCGGGCGAAGCGTTGTATCAGCAGATATTCACGCGCTATCAAGTGCCGATGACGCTCTCCGTCATCGAAGGCGAAGTCGGTCCTGCCGGTCTGCATCCGGATATCTCGCCCCGTCTGGAAGCCATCGCGCGCAAGATGTTCGCGCTGCCGCATGTCGAGATCGGCACGCATACGTACTCGCATCCGTTTCAGTGGGAACAGGTCGACAGCAAGGGCGCACAGATGGATCGCGGCGGTGGCGACGCGGCGTTCTCGTTGAATATCCCGGGATATCGCTTCAATATCGATCGTGAGATCACGGGCTCGATCGACTATATCAACTCGCGTCTTGCACCTGCCGGCAAGAAGACCGTGCTCCTGCAATGGTCTGGTGACTGCCGTCCGCCTGGCTTCGTCGTGCGCAAGGTGGCCGAGGCGGGCGTCTACAACTTCAATGGCGGCGATACGGTCATCACGAAGTCGGCCAATAGCTGGACCAATATCGCGCCGGTCGGTGTGGACAAGGGACCCGGCGCATATCAGGTCTATGCGCCGAATCAAGACGAGAACGTCTATACCAACGACTGGCAAGGTCCATTCTATGGCTTCACGCGCGTGCTGGAAACGTTCGCGATGACCGAGCGTCCGCAGCGCTTCAAGCCGATCGACATCTATTACCACATGTATAGCGGCACCAAGGTGGCGTCGCTGCGCGCGTTGGATCAGATCTTTTCGACGACACTCAAGCAGCCGGTGATGCCGGTCTATGTGAGCGAGTACATCCGCAAGGTGCTTGACTGGCATACCTTCGCGGTGGCAAAAGACATCGATTCGAAGTCCGGTCAATGGCTCGTGCGCGGCAATGGCGAAGTGCGCGAATTGCACTGGCCGCAAGCGGCAAAGCCATCGGTCGATGATGCTTCGGGCGTCACGGGTTTCGCGCCGGGGCCTGACGGTACTTACATCCATATCGATAACGGCAGTGCGCGTTTTGCCATGGGCGGTACAACGACCGCGCCGTATATCGAAGAGGCAAATGGTTTCGTGCGCAACTTTCGCCGCACGTCGAAAGGCATGCAGTTCGAATTTGCCGGCCACTATCAGCCGTTCGTCAGGGTAGCGAACGCGCAGCAGTGCAAGGTCCGCGTCAACGGTCGGAGCGTTGCTGCTCGACGCGATGGCGATTTCCTGCGCTTCGAGACGTCGGCCGACGTCGGATCTATCTTGAACTACAAGCCGGTCGAGGTCGCCTGTGCTCGTTAATCGCCCTCGTATTGCGCCAACGTGGCTCGTGATGTTGCTCGCGGGCGTCGTGTTGATCACGCTATGGTTCATGCATCCGCGTGGCGGATTGCGCAACCGCTTGACATCCACCGATGCACCGAGCGATCTCAGCATCGCTTATCTTGAAGCGTGGCTGCGCGTGCAGCCCGGCAACACGGAGATTCTCTCGGTGCTCGGCACGCAATACGTGCGTCTCGGGCGCGATGAAGATGCGCGCCGCATTGCTGACCGCATGGCCGCCGCGCCTGGTGACGAGCTTCATCGCGCCGCACAGTTGCTGCGCCTGACCGTGGATACGCGCGAGACCTTCGCATTGCCCGCGAACGATCCGGGCCGCGAGGCCGCGCTGGTTCGCCTGCGCACGCAACTGACCAACGCGGCGGCGCTGTCGTGGTCGAATGCGGACTTGCAAATGCTGGCCGAAGCGGCTGCATCCGCAAATGCGCAACAGCTTGCGGGGCAGCTCTATGCGCGGCTTGCCGTGCAGGACCCGGCACGACAGACGCGCTGGAATCGCGAAGTGGTGCGCTTTGCCATGTATGGCGGCGACTATCGCGGCGCGGCGGAAGGCTGGTTCCGTTTGCAAGCGAAGGCACCCACGTTCGATACGAAGCGTGATTGCTTCATCAACGGCATTCGCGCGCTACAGTCGGGCAATCTGCTCGATGAAGCGCTTGGCGCCGCGAAGGAACATGGCGCGGCGTTCGCGCACGATCACGCGACGCTTGTCGTGCTGCTGAATCTGGCGCGCGCGGCGCATCGGCCGGACCTCGTGGATCGTTATGCAAAGGCGCTCGCGGGTTATGCGCAAGCGCAGCCAACGGATGAAGACGGCGCGCTACGGCTGGTCGCGTATCTTCGCGAGCGCGCATCACAGAAAGAATATGCGTACATGGATGGTTCGCAGCCGATGCATACGCACCGTCACGATGTGCATGTCGTTCGTGTTGCCACGCCTGCATCGGCTCCGAACGCCACGGACGATGTCCCGGGTCTCCTGTACCAATCGTTCCTCGAATCGAACGACTTGCAGAACGCACAGCGCGTCGCGAGCGAACAGGTCGAGAAGAATCCCGGCTCGACGGTGTGGACGAAGCGGCTCGCTCAAGTATCCGAATGGAATCACGCGTCGCCGCTCGCGCTCAAGATGTGGCTCGCTTACGCGCAAGCCACGCACGACCCGGAAGGCTGGAAAAACGTCATGCGTCTGGCTCCGATGCTCAACGACGACAACGCGTATCTCGCCGCGTTGATCCAGGCATCGAATGCCGCACCCGCCGATCTCAAGCTGCTCGACTCGGTCGTCGCGGCATACGAACGTCTCGGCCGTCCGGACGATGCACTGGCGTTCCTGCGCACCCGTCAGCGCACGATATCGAACGAGGCCATCGTTTTGCGGCTTGGCCAACTCGCGGAACGCTCGGGCCACGACGACGAAGCGCTCGCCGCTTATCGCGCGCTGAACAAGCGCAATCCGGCGAACACGCAATACGCATTGCGCACCGCGAGCCTTTTGTATCGTCATGGCGACTACAAGGGTGCGCTCGATGCCTTGCTCGCTGCACGCCAAGGCGCCAGGAACGATGACATTCTGTTCTGGCGCAACGCGGCGCAACTCGCGCGTCTTCTGCAACGGGATGACATCGCCAACGACGCGTACAAGCATCTGCTTGCAAGCGGCGAGGCCACGCCCGAAGACTTGAGCGCCATGACGTACTTCTACGACGCTTATCCAGTCGATGCCGCTCGCACCTCGGAGTTGCAGTATCGCCGCGATCGTTCGCCGCGCTCGCTGGAAAGCGCAGTTCACTATTACACCGATGCCGAGCAATACGATCGCGCCGATGCATTGCTCAAAAGCCTGAGCCCGGAGCAACTCGCCGTTGCGTCCGAGTCGCCGTCGTTCCTGCGCATTCGCGCCGAATACTATCGACAGACGAACCGTCCGCTCGATGCGCTCGCCGATCTTCAACATGCCGTCACGCTGCCGGGTGCCGCGCTCGACTTGCGCGCGGCATTGCTCTGGACGCTCGTCGACTACGGCACGGATGCGCAATTGCACGACGCGCTCAAGCCATGGCGCGATACGCCCGCGCAAGAGCCCGCGTTGTGGGGCCCGCTCGCTGCTGCCTATATGCGCTTGAACAAGCCTGAAGCCGCGCTCAAGTACTTGCGTCTGCAAGCGGCGTCCGCATCGCGTGATCCGCTGTGGCAGTTGAGCTATGCCGAGGCGCAAGAGATGGCCGGACGCAGCGATCTCGCATGGTCCATTCGCCGCAATGTCTGGCGCCAGATGCAGGACGAGGAAGCGGCCGTTCGCGCGAACACGGCGGTGGGAAAGAACATCGTGCAGACGCGCCAATCACAAGGCAGTGAAGTGCGTGAACAACTGCAAGGCCGGCGCGTGACGCTGGCATCGATATTCGAGAACGCGGATGTATCGAAGGCATTGCTCATCGACCTGCTCGCAACCGATGCCGGGCGCAACGACGACACCGCCGCACGCCGCACCTTGCTGGGCGATACGGCCGGTTTGCCCGCTGCGCAATTGAAGGCATCGAACGCGAGTGCATCTCCGAAAGAGACACAACTGACCTCGTCCGTTGCACGCGATGTCGCGCTTGCCTGGGCCATGTCGCACGAAGCGAATCCGTTGGCGAAGCGCTGGCTCGCGCGTCAATACGCCGACGTGCTGGTTCAGCCTTCGGAGCAGTTGATCGCCATTGCGCTTGCCGACAACGACAAGCCCGCGATGGAACGTCTTCTCGATGATCAGAAGGCGCGTTTGCCGATCTATGACCGTATCGATGCATCGATCGCGGTGGATCGTCCGGGCGATGCACAAAAGCTCGCGTTTCAAGGCCTCGAAGATGCGCCCTATGACGATGAACTGCATGGCCGCCTTGTGCAGACCTCACTGACGTGGCCGCAATCGCTCGATGCAAGCGTCACGAGTTATGTCGAACATCCGCTCGATTACATCCAGCAGACGCTTGGCGGCAGCCTCAAGATCGCGGACAAATACATGATCGGCGTGAAGGGCGTTCAACGCTTCCAGCATTCGACGGATTCATCGCAACTCACCGATGTCCCTTCGGTGGATCGCTCGTTGGAAGTCTTCGCGCGCCGCCAGACTTACGACACGGCGTTCATGGTCACCGTGGGCCGCCGCGAAGCGCTCGACAGTTTTTACAGCGTATCGGTGGGTGCCGAATGGGGCCGAAATTCCGCGTTGTCGCTCGCCGTGAAGGCGGGCTACAACCAGACCGCACGTGAGTCGCAAGTGTTGCAAGTGGGCGGTGTGAAGGACAACGTCGCAGGCACCGTGACGTATCGCGCGACGGAAAGCCTCTATGCCACGGGCACGGTCGAAGCCGATCGCTTCTATAGCCAGGCGCGTAACTATCTCGGTAGCGGCGTGCTGTCGACGGGCGAGCTCGGTTATCGCATTCGCACGAATTATCCGGACTACACGCTGCGCCTGATGGGCGCGCATGGCGGATACGGCGCAAGTGGCGCCGCCGATGGCCTGATCTCGCGCCTCATTCCGGTGACCGCCGGTCCGGTGAGTGCGGCGAGCTTCATTCCGCAAAGCTACTCGCAATACGGCCTGTTCTTCGGTTTCGGCAACGATCTGCTCGATCAATACACGCGCGCATGGCGGCCATTCTTCGATGCAGGCGTGCTGCACGACTCGAATCAGGGCTGGGGACCGTCCATCAGTCTTGGCCTCGCGGGCACCGTGTTCGGCGGCGATCATGCGGCGCTTTATTTCTCGCATCAGCGTGTGTCGCGTCTCGGTACGCCGGTCACGCAAATCGGTGCGCGCTATAGCTGGTTTTATTGAAACGATTCTGGATCCACGGAAGGGGAAGCAACATGCACGGTATCAAACGACTCGCGCGTTCAGGCGCATGGTGTGTGGCGGCAACCGCGCTCGCGCTTGCAATGAGCGCATGCGGAACGGTGCGTCAGACGGCCGGCCCGACGCTCACGCATGGCGACAAGGTGGCTGTCGTGTCCATCGCCAACTACACGGAAACGCCGGATGCGGGCAAGAGCGCCGAATCCATCGCGGCGAATACGCTGCGCGCAGGCGGTGTCGGTGATGTACGTATCGCTCCCGCCGATACCAACCGCAACGCGCTCTTCGATAACGCGCAACGCGGCGATGGCGACAAGTCGCTCGAATGGGCACGCTCGCAAAACGCGCGCTATGTGCTGACGGGCGCGGTCGAGGAATGGCGCTACAAGACCGGCGTAGATGGCGAACCGGTAGTGGGCGTGACCTTCGAACTGATCGATGTCGCGAACGGCTCGGTCGTCTGGAGCGCAACGGGAACGCGTACGGGCTGGAGCCGCTCGGCACTGTCGAGTGTGGCGACCACTTTGATCGGCAATGTGCTGTCGCCGTTGCAAGCGCGCCAGTAAGTCGCCGATCAAGCTTGCCCGCCTGCCGCCGACATACAGAATGCAGGCCGATACGAAATAAGCACGAGACAAGAAAAGGAAATGGCCGTGAATACCGCAGCCGTCGAAACCAACCCGGGCGCCGCCAAGCGCCACGCGCATCCGTTCGGCAATCTGGGCCGCGTGCGCCGCTTTCTCGCGCCCGCGGTGGCGCGGCCCTTCGCTATCGTCGAAAGCGTCGCGCTGATGCTCATCATGCTGTCTGTCGCGCGCTGGCTTCAGCATGACGATCCCTTACTCGTGCGCGGCGGCTTTCCGTGGCTATGGATGGTGCCGCTGCTCGTCGCGTTGCGCTACGGTACGCTGCTCGGCTTGCTGTCCAGCTCCATCATGTTCGGTGTGTGGGAGTTGTTCTATCCGCCGGGCGGCACGTTTCCCGCGTTGTATTTCGCGGGCGGTCTTTGTCAGACGATCCTTGCCGGTCATTTCGGCGATACGTGGGGCAGCCGCGCGGAACGTGCATCGTCGCTGAACGATTATCTGAACGACCGCCTCGTTGCGTTGACCAACAGTCACTACTTGCTGCGTCTTTCGCATGAGCGGCTTGAGAAGGATCTGCTGTCGCGTCCGACGACGTTGCGCGATTCGATCACCGAGTTGCGGCGGCTTTCCGTCGCCGGCGACACGGCGAAGAACGATTCATCGATGCGCGGCGCGGATGGCCTGCTCGAGTTCATCGCGCAAGCATGTCAAATTGAAGTGGCCGCGCTTTTTCCGGTGCATCGCGGCAAACTGGGCATGGAGCCGATCGCCCAACTCGGCGATGCCTTCACGCTCAAGCTCGACGATGAACTCGTCATGCATGCGCTCGCCACGCAAAACGTCGCGCATCTGAAGAACGTCGATTCGACCGTGCCGGTCAGCGAGTATCTCGTCTGCGCGCCGCTGGTTTCCGCCGATGGCGAATTGCGTGCGTTGCTCGTCATCAAGCGCATGCCGTTCCTGTCGCTCAACTTCGACAATCTGCAACTCCTGCTGGTGCTGTTGGGTTACTACGCCGATGGCGTGGCGCACGCGTCCTTCGTGCAGCGCATTGTCGATCAGGTACCCGATTGTCCGCATGAATTCGCGCTCGATCTCGGCCGTCTGACGCGTCTGCAGAAGAAAGCGGGCGTGGCTTCCTCGCTGGTCGCGCTCGTGTTTCCGCGCGATGAAGAAGGCGATGAACTCTTCGAACACGTCATACGCCGCCGCCGTTCGCTCGACGTCATGTGGCCCCTGCAGACGCCGCGGCAATCCGTGCTGCTCAATCTCATGCCCGCAACGGATACGACCGGCATCGACGGCTATCTCGCGCGTATCGAAGCAAGTCTGAAAGCGCAGTTCAATACCGACCTCGAAGGCGCGCGCGTTGGCGTGCATACGCTGCATCTCGGAGGCGAGGAACCTGGCGCGGCGCTCAAGCGTCTTCTCAAGCGAAGTGGCCTCGATGTCTAAAGGGTCCTCACTCCTCCTCGGCGCGCTCGCGGCTATCGTCGCGGGAATCGTGCAATACCTTGCGATTGCGAGCCTGATGCAGGCGCCGGGCGCGTTCGATCCGCTCATGCGCTTCCTGGCTTGGCAGGCCGCAGCGGGTCTGGCCGAAGCCGTTGCGTTTCGCGCCTGGTTGCCGCGGAACTATCGCGAGCCGCTCGCGTGGTCGTTGCTCTCGTTGTGGCTTGCGTGCACGTTCGTACCGCTCTTGGGTGGCGTCGTGGTGCTCGTGAGCTGCATCTGGGCAGCGCTCTTTCCCGCGCTCAAGGAAAGCGGCGAACTCGACGATGTCGCGCGTCCCAAGTTCGTCACGTATCTGGTGTCGCGCGTTCAGCATGGCGGCGGCGCGCGCTTGCAGGCACGTCTTGCGAACACGCAGGTGGCATCGACGGATCGACTGTCCGCGTTGGTTGCCATTCAGAGCATGCCGACCCGCACCACCGGCACCTTGCTGCGCGACTTGCTCGCCGATCCCCTGGAAGATATTCGCCTGATTGCATACGGCACGTTGGACCATGCCGAGAACGAGATCATGCAGAAAATCTTCAGAACGAGCAAAACGCTCGAAGCAACCGGGAAGCCGGCCGAGCGTCACGCGCTGAATCGTCTGCTTGCCGAACTCTACTTCGAGCTCGTGTACCAGAATCTCGTGCAAGGCGCGGTCTATAAGCACACGCTGCAGCAAGCCGACCGCTACGCGCAGGCCGCGCTCGAAACCGATTCATCGGATGCCGCACTGTGGCTCATTCGCGGACGTTTGGCGCTCGCAAGCGGCTTGCCCGATGAAGCGCATGAACACATTGGCTGCGCGCTCGAGCTCGGCTTTCCGCGCGAACGTCTCGTTCCCTGGCTTGCCGAAGCGGACTTTCTGCGCGGCGAATATTCACGCGTGGCGAGCCTTCTGGCGACGCTCGGCAATGCCGCTTCGTTGCCCACGCTCAAACCGGTTGTGAAGTACTGGTCATGATGAAAGAACTCCCGATCCGCCGCGCCGCCGATGCCGATGTCTGCCTTCTCCTCGAAGGCACGTTCCCGTTCGTGCGCGGCGGCGTATCGAGCTGGGTCAACGAGATGATCCGCTCTTACCCCGACACACGCTTCGCGATCGTCTTCATAGGCAGCCAGAAGTCGGACTATGCGGGCGTCGCTTATGCATTGCCCGACAACGTCGTGCATATCGAAACGCATTACCTGTACGAGCCGGCCACGGCGGATTTCACGCCGCGCGCGGCCGCTGGCGACAGCGCCGCATTCGTGCGCTCGCAGCAGTTGCACGACACCTTGCGCGACCCGCGTAACGGCCGCGATGCTGGCGCGTTGCTCGCCGACATGATCCCGATGATCGGCACGAGCGGCGCGCTCAACGAAGAGCAGTTCCTCACGAGCCGCGCGGCGTGGCATACCATCGTCGATCAATACGAGCAGTTCTGCACGGACCCGTCCTTTACCGATTACTTCTGGACCGTGCGTATCATGCACAAGCCGCTGTGGCAGCTTGCGCGCGTGGCGGAGCAGTTGTTGCCGGCCAAGGTTTATCACACGGTATCGACGGGATATAGCGGCTTTCTCGGCGCGTTGATGCACTACCGTACCGGACGGCCCTTGCTGATCTCCGAGCATGGCATCTATACGAAGGAACGCAAGATCGACTTGCTGCAAAGCCAGTGGATTCGCGACAACCGCGGTGTGTTCGAACGCGACATCTCGCGGGTGAGTTACTTCCGCGAACTGTGGGTGCGTTTCTTCGAAGCGATCGGCAAGCTTGCCTACGACGCCGCCGACGATATCGTCGCGCTCTACGAAGCGAATCGCCAGCGTCAGGTGATGGACGGTGCGCGTGCCGAGCGCACGCAGTGTATCCCCAACGGCATCGACGTCGATGCGCTCGGGCCGCTCGTCGCGCAACGCAAGCCGCGTTCGAATCGCGTGGTTGCGCTGATCGGACGCGTGGTGCCGATCAAGGACATCAAGACTTTCATTCGCGCGATCTTCATCGCGTCGCGCAGCATGCCGGACCTGGAAGGCTGGATCATCGGACCGGAAGAAGAAGATCCCGCTTATGCGCTCGAATGCCGCGCATTGGTGGAGAGTCTCGGCTTGAGCCGCAATCTCAGGTTTCTCGGCTTTCAGCGTATTGACGACATGCTGCCGCAAGTCGATGTCATCGCACTGACCTCGATCAGCGAAGCGCTGCCGCTCGTGGTGCTCGAAGGTTTCGCAGCGGGCGTGCCGGCCATCACGACGGATGTCGGGTCGTGCCGCCAATTGATCGAAGGCGTGGATGAGGAAGATCGCGCGCTCGGATCGGCGGGCGGCGTCGTGCAGCTTGCGGACCCGGCCGCGTTCGCGCAGGCCGTGCTGTCCTTGCTCGCGGATGAAACGCGCTGGCAAGCCGCACAACAAGCCGGTCTCGCACGCGTGCGCCGCTATTACACGAAGAAGCAGATGATCGACCGTTATCGCGCGCTGTATGACCGTCTGTCGGCACTGCCGGATCGCGCGCGCAGCGGCATGTCGGCCAGCGCCGCGCAATGCCCGATGCATCATCACAAACCGGCAGGCGCCGCGAAAGAGCCGCTTGCATCGCAGGAGTCACGCTGATGGCCGGCATTGGTTTCGAATTGCGCAAGATCATGCGCCGCGACACGCTCGCGGGCGTGGCGCGCGCGTATGCCTATGCAGGGTTGATCAGTTCAGGTCCGCTCATTCTGTCGATCTTCGGCATTTTGATCATCGGGCTCATCAGCCTGGCTTCAGTCATACCGAAGTTTGCGATCGTGCAGTTTCAGGTGTCGGTAACATATTTGATCGCGCTTAGTCTGATATTGACAGGACCGTTGCAACTCTCGTTCACGCGCTTCATTTCCGACCGCTTGTTCGAGAAGCGCGATGACCTCGTGCTGTCCAATTACAACGGCGTCGTGCTCGTGTCTTCGGCTCTTTCGAGCGTGGTTGCGGTCGTTGCGATGTTACTAGGCTTTCGTGAAGAGCCGATCGTCTATCGCCTGTTGATGATTACCGGCTTCGTCGTGGTCAGCAATATCTGGATCGCGGTGATCTTTCTGTCGAGCGTGAAGCAGTATCGGCAGATTCTTTACGTGTTTGCCGTGGGTTATGCGTGCGTCGTTTGTCTTGCGCTCGCACTGAACGGCTATGGACTCATCGGTTTGCTGGGCGGCTTCGTGGCCGGCCATATCGTCTTGCTGGCGGGTTTGTCGGGCTTGATTTACCGGAACTATCGCAGCGAGCGCTTCGTGTCGTTCGAAGTGTTCGAAGGACGTTATGCCTATCCTAGTCTCGCGCTCGTCGGCTTGCTGTTCAATATCGGCGTGTGGCTCGACAAGTTCATGTTCTGGTATGCGCCGGGCACGGGTACGCGAGTCATTGGGCCGCTGAATGCATCGGTGATCTACGACATCCCCATTTTTATCGCTTACGTATGCGTGATGCCGGGCATGGCGACGTTCCTCGTGCGTATCGAAGCGGACTTCGTCGAATACTACGACGCGTTCTACGACGCCGTGCGCAGCGGCGCGACGCTGCGCCATATCAGCGAGATGCGCGACATGATGGTGGGCAGCGTGCGTGCCGGGCTCTATGAAATCATCAAGGTGCAGACGGTGGTGCTGCTGCTGATCGTCGCGTTCGGTGAGCGCGTGCTGGGCTTGCTCGGCATCTCGCCCTTGTATATGCCGCTTTTGGTCGTCGATGTCGTGTCCGCGAGTCTGCAAGTGCTGCTGCTCGGCCTGCTCAACGTCTTCTTCTATCTCGATGGACGACGCACCGTCATGAAGCTCACCGGCGCGTTCGTTCTGTTGAATGGCCTTTTCACGGGCATTACGTTGCGGCTCGGACCGGATCTCTACGGCTATGGGTTCGCACTGGCGTTGCTCGTCGTCGTGGTGGCCGCCGTGAAGCTGCTCGACCGCAAGTTCCTGTCTCTCGAATACGAGACTTACATGCTGCGCGGCGGAGTGGCTTAACGACATGAACAAATTCGTCCGACGATCTGGCCTGCGCGCATTGCTGCATTTCGCGCGGATCGCCGCCTTCGGGGCGATGGTGACGGCCGCGCACGCGCAAACGCCATCGGTCGCGCTGTATTACGGCGCAAATCCGCCTGTCGAGGAACTCACCGGTTTCGATGTCGTCGTAGTCGAGCCCGATGCACATTTCGATCCGCAAGCTCATGCGGATACGCACACGGCGTGGTTTGCTTACGTGAGCATCGGCGAAGTGAATCCGCATCGCGCTTACTTCAAGGCAATTCCGTCTGCGTGGATGCCTGGCGTGAATCAGGCGTGGGCGTCGCATGTGGTGGATCAAACGGCGGCGCAATGGCCGGCGTTCGTCGTGAACAAGGTTATCGCACCGTTGTGGAAGAAGGGTTATCGCGGCTTCTTTCTCGATACGCTCGATTCGTATCAGCTGATCGCCACGACCGATGCCGCGCGTGCGGCACAGGAAGCGGGACTCGTGCGCGTCATTCGCGCCATCAAGGCGCGTTATCCGGAAGCGAAGCTGATCTTCAATCGCGGCTTTGAAGTGCTGCCTCAAGTGCATGAATCAGCCTGGATGGTCGCGTTCGAATCGCTGTATCGCGGCTGGGATGCAGGCAAGCAACGCTATACGGAAGTACCGCAGGCCGACCGCGACTGGCTGCTGATGCAGGCCACGACCATCCGCGATCGATACCATCTGCCGGTCCTTTCGATCGACTATTGCGCACCCGCCGACGCCGATTGCAAGGTCGCGACGGCCGCACGCATCGCGGCCGACGGCATCGTGCCCTATGTCACCGATGGCGCGCTCGTCACGGTAGGTACAGGAGCGCCACCAGCGAATTGAACGCAACGAAGAACAACATCATCTGGGAGAGCGAAGCCATGTATGGCATCGTCGGCGCCGTACCCAACGCAATATCGTTCCCGTATTGATCGAAGGGCTGCACGGATGTGGATAAGCCGCGGACTCTGGCTGAGTCGGTCACGGTGGAGTGAGGGGCCATTGCGAACACTGAGCAGCAGCGTGTTCATTGGTCTCACCCATTATCCCCACCCGCCACGGCCAGCACCGCACCCGTGATATACGCCGCCTCATCCGAGGCAAGAAAGAGAATCGGCGCGATCTGCTCGTCGAGCGTGCCGTAACGCTTGAGGAAGGTCGACTCGGTGACCTGCTTGACCGCCTCGCCCATCCATGCTTTCTCTTGCTCGCTATCGCCTGAGGCGTTACGAGGCACTCGTCGCGGAGGTGCCTCTGTCCCGCCGGGCGCAGCCGCAACGACGCGGATGTTGTACGCGCCGTACTCCATCGCAAGCGATTGAGTCATCGCGTTCACGCCGCCCTTCGCCGCGGAGTACGGTACGCGCCGAATCCCGCGAGTCGCATTCGATGAAATGTTGACGATGGTGCCGCAACCCTGCGCGAGCATGTACGGAAGCACGGCATGACACGCGTAAAGCGTTGGCATAAGCGAACGCCGAATCTCCGCATCGATATGCGCGGGCTCGAACTCCGCGAAAGGGCGCATGCGAATGGCGCCGCCCACGCCGTTGATGAGAATGTCGATCCGACCGAACCTGTTCTTTGCAAAAGCCATCGTCGATGCCGCACCGTCGTAGGTTTCGAGATCGGCGACAAACGCAGCCGCATCATCGCTTTGTGCTTCAGCGGCGACTTCCGTCACGAAGTCCGCTCGATCGACGAATAGAACCTTCGCTCCTTCCGCGATCGCACGAAGCGCAACGCCCCGCCCGATCCCTTGCGCCGCGCCTGTGACCACCATGACTTTGCCGGCGAATCGGTTGGTGTTCATGCGGTCTCCGGCGCGGCGTTAGGGGTGAACTTCTCGTAGTGGAAGCTATTCGGCTTCACGCCGGTATCGTCGAAGTACTTGCGCACGGCATCGACCATTGGAGGAGGACCGCAGAGATAGACATCGACGTCACCGTCATTCAATGACTCTGCCGACATGTGCTGCGTGACCCAGCCTTTGCGTGGATGATCCGATTCGGCATCGGCCACGACGGTGCTGTAAGTGAAGTGCGGGAGCTTCATTGCATACGCAGCTATTGCATCGGTTTGCACGAGGTCGAGGTCTCGCGTCACACCGTAGATGAGATGAACCCTTTGCTGCGCGTTTGTCCGGTATAAGACTTCCAGCATCGACAAGAAGGGCGCTAAACCAGTGCCACCCGCAAGAAAGAGCAACGGCCGCTCGACGGGGCGCAGATAGAAGCTACCCAGCGGCCCGGTCAATTGGGTCTTGTCGCCCGGCTGCGCGGATTCGAGCCAGGTACTCATTACGCCGCCCGCAATCTTTTTGATCAGGAAGCTGACCTTGCTTGCACCAGGCGCGGAAGAGAACGAATAGGAGCGATGCTGCCCGCTGCCCGGCACATCGATATTGACGTATTGACCGGCGAGGAACACAGGCGCGGCAGCTTCGACATCGAATTCGAGCACGACGGCTGCGTCGTTATGCGGTTCGACCTTCGCGACGGTCGCGGCAAATTTGCTTTGCTCGGTCTTGCACACTACTGACGATGCCGGCACTGCAATCACGCAGTCGCTTTGCGGCACCATCTGGCACGTGAGGACAAGGCCGGTTTCCTTTTCGTCGTCGCTTAGCGCGTCTTCGATATAGTCGTCGCCGAGGTCGTACGCGCCGCTTTCCGCGCGGCATTTGCAGGTGCCGCATACGCCGTCGGAGCAATCCATCGGCAAGTTGATCCGGGCTCGAAATGCGGCATCGAGGACCTTCTCGCCCGCCTTGCATTCGAAAAAGCGAGTCACGCCGTCTTCGAAGTTCAATGCGATGCTGTAGCTAGACATGTTGTCTCCTGCTTCGTGTCTCGTTCCCATCAAGCACTTCAGACGTGATAGACGTCGAGTACCTGGCGGATATAGTCGTTCTTCAACGCAATCTTCTTGCTGGCAATCAAGAGACGGTCATCCACCTTGCTGAAGGTAACGAAAATGGTGCCGAAGAAATAGTCGGTCATCTTGTAGCGATGGCTCTGCGTAGTGAAGTTGTAGCGCACGGCCACTTCATTCGCGCGTTCGGCCAGCAGCTCGACGTTCGTCACGTTGTGGCTGGTGCGCGGTTCCGGCATCGACGCACCGCTGCGCTCGGTCTTGATGCGGAACACTCGATCTTCCAGGCCGCCGCGGTCGGCGTAGTACATCAAGGAGATTTGACTGTGCGGGTCGTCGGTGAGCTTGTCATCGTCGTCCCAGGCGGGCATCCAGTACTCGACGTCTTCTGTGTAGCAAGCGAGCCACTCGTCCCACTGACGGTCATCCAGAAAGCGCGCCTCTTGATAGAGCGCGGCACAGACCTTTTGATAGTCGATGCTCATACCGTCGCCTCCGTCTGTTCCTTGCGTAGAGCTTCGCGCATGACGTGCATCCAGTACTCGTGTTGCACCACGAAGAGCCCTTCGTCTTCGCTGCGCTCGCCCGAGATAAGCGGCTTCAGTCCCATGCCTTTTGCATTTGCATCGGGTCC
The DNA here is from genome assembly GCF_023631465.1 of Caballeronia sp. GAWG1-1. Lineage (NCBI taxonomy): Bacteria > Pseudomonadati > Pseudomonadota > Betaproteobacteria > Burkholderiales > Burkholderiaceae > Caballeronia > Caballeronia sp. GAWG1-1. The sequence goes on along the minus strand of NZ_JALQDB010000025.1, from coordinate 93,244 downwards.
GTGCACCCATAGCGGCGCGCCGCGCGACATGTCATTCCACATCGATGTCGTGCTCGCATAGCCCGCCTGACACGCGCGAAATTCTTCGAGGTCGTCGCTCGTGCCCATGCCCGAGACGTTGAAAAAATCTTCGTATTGACGAATGCGGATGGCACGGCTTTCCGCGCTCTCGCCTTTGGGTGCGAAGCAGAAGATGTTCACTTCAGTCTTGTCGACGCTGATCGGGCGGATCACGCGAATCTGCGTGCTGAACTGGTCCATCAAGAACACGTTCGGATACACACAAAGATTGCGTGTCTGATTGACGATGTACTTCGCCTTTTCGTCGCCCACGCGTGCTGCGATCTCTTCGCGATGTTGATACACCGGACGCACTTCCGGATTCATCGTGTTGGTCCAAAGCAGGATATGTCCATGCTCGAAGCCATATACGCCAGCGACGGACTTGCTCCAGCCGTTGGCATCGACGGCCTTCGTGCCTTCGACCTTGCGACGGCCCATGGTTGCAGCGTAGTTCCAGTGCACGGTGCTGACGTGATAGCCGTCGCAGCCGTTTTCCATCTGCATCTTCCAGTTGCCGTCGTAGATGTACGAGGAATTGCCGCGCAACACTTCGAGACCTTCAGGCGCCTGCGAGACGATCTGATCGATGATGACCTTGGTCTCGCCGAGATAGTCTTCGAGCGGCATGACGTCTTCGCTCAGGCTGCCGAAAAGGAAGCCACGGTAGTTCTGAAAGCGCGCAACCTTCTTCAAGTCGTGCGAGCCTTGCTTATTGAACTGCACCGGGTACTCGGTCGTCTTCTCGTCCTTGACCTTCAATAGCTTGCCTGCGTTGGAAAACGTCCAGCCGTGGAACGGGCACGTGAAGCTGCCCTTGTTGCCATGCTTGCGACGGCAGAGCATCGCACCCTTGTGTGCGCAAGCATTGATGACGGCGTGCAATTCGCCAACCTTGTCACGCGTGATGACGATCGGCTGACGGCCGATCCACGTGGTGTAGTAGTCGTTGTTGTCTGGAATCTGGCTCTCGTGCGCGAGATACACCCAATTACTCTCGAAGATGTGCTTCATTTCGAGTTCATACAAATCGGCGTTCGTGAAAATATCGCGGCGGCAGCGGAACACACCGCTTTCCTTGTCATCCTGAACGGCGTTGTTCAGCAAGTCGTCCAGTTGTCGTGCTTTATCGATGGTTGCGGGCATGACTCGTCTCCCTATGCAGGCTCCGTGCGAAGCGCTTGCATCGGTTCAAAGAATTTGCGAAAGAGGTTTGGCCGCGTAAAAGCGGCGGCCGCGTGGGCGGTTAAGCCGCGACAGATACGCGAGGGCGATTGACCAGCTGGTTGTCCTTACCCTGAACCAGCGGAGTCAACTCGATGTTGAACTCGATTTCCTTGTACGCGTCGGACTTGAGTCCCAGCGCAGCACCGCCCGTCATCCCGATCACGCGCGGCACGAGTTCTTCGCGAGTCGCATAGGCAAAATCATCCCAGATGAGCGGGTCGCCTTCGATGTTGATTTGCGTCGTGAGCTTGCGAGTCTTGTCGCTAGTCACGAAGAAATGCACGTGCGCCGGACGATTGCCGTGGCGCGCGATGAGGTCGAGCAGTTGCTGAGTCGCGCCGTGCGGCGGGCAGCCGTAACCCACGGGCATGAGCGTGCGGAATTCGTACTTGCCATCGGCACCCGTCTTTACCGCGCCACGAAGATTGAAGGCGTCTTGCGCGCCCGTCGGGTCGAAGTGCGAATAGAAGCCCTTCGAGTTTGCGTGCCAGCATTCCACGACCGCATTCGGTACGGGCTTGCCATCCGGGCTCGTCACCGTGCCGCGGATGATGAGCGGACCCGCGTCTTCGTCCGCGTTGATGTCGATTCTGGAGACACCATCCCGCACCGGAGCGCCGGCAACGTACAACGGACCTTCAATGGTGCGCGGCGTGCCGCCGTGGATATCTGCTTCACGGTCTTCCGCATCCATGCGGATGTCGAGATACTTCTCGATACCGAGACCAGCGGCCAAGAGTGCAGCCTCGCCATCTTGTCCGAGCTTGTTGAAGTAGGTCACGCCGGCCCAGATCTCGTCGGGTGTCATGTCGAGGTCGTCGATGGCCTTGAAGAGGTCACCCAGCAAGCGATGAGTGATCTGCTTGGCGCGTGCGTTACCGTCCTTGCTTCCGAGATTCGCAGCGGCCTTCAAGAGGTCCTGCGCTTCCTTTGAATCGAACACTTTGACGCTCATTTGTCTGCTCCTGAATCTCTTGTTCGGTGGGGGTTAACCCTCGTTTTTCCCCAGTCCGTATAATGTTTGGAAGGTATGATCGGCGGCGAAAACAGAGTGTGATTGCAGAATAATGAGCCGCTAGAGCGCCGTCTAACACTGATTTGGTATCGGGCTATACCAAGGAGGTATAGAAATGGAATTGCGACACTTGCGCTATTTCGTGGCCGTGGCGGAAGAGCGGAACTTCACGCGCGCCGCGCAGCGGCTCAACATCGCGCAGCCGCCACTGAGCCGTCAGATTCAGCAGCTCGAAGAGACGCTGGGCGTTCAACTGCTCGAGCGCAACTCGCGGCCGCTCAAGCTGACAGAGACGGGCAAGTTCTTTTATTCGCATGCCGCGCAGCTGATTGCGCAGACGTCCGAACTCGAATCGATGACAAGGCGCGTTGGCAATATCGAACGCAGCTTGTCCGTTGGTTTCGTAGGCTCGACGCTATACGGCATGCTGCCCAAGATCATCCGCCGCTTTCGCGACGAAAATCCTACCGTCGAGTTGAGCCTGCATGAGATGTCGACGATGGACCAGCTTCGCGCGCTCAAGGACGGTCATATCGACGTGGGGTTCGGTCGAATCCGCAATGAAGACGCGAATATTCGCCGGGTCATTCTGCGGGAAGAAAAGATGATCGTGGCGCTTCCGCAGGGGCATGCGCTCTCGGTTCTCAAGCCGGTGCTCGCGCTGCGTGACTTGCTCAACGAGACGTTGATCGTCTATCCGAAGGCGCCTCGCCCGAGTTACTCGGACCAGGTGCTTGCCGCTTTCAAGGACCGAGCGCTCGAACCCCGGCGAATTTACGAAGTGCGCGAGCTGCAGATAGCGCTTGGTCTCGTGGCGGCGGGTGAAGGCATCTCGATCGTGCCGAGCAGTGTGTATGGCCTTAAGCGTGATGATGTGAGTTACAAGGACCTGGACGACCCCACGCTGGTATCGCCCATCATCATGAGCATGCGAGCGCTAGACGAATCGCGCGACATACGCGAGATGCTCGAATTGATTTATCGGCTCTACGATGAGGAACACGTGCCTTACGCGCCCCGCACCGACCGGGGGCGCTAAGTTTCGATACCTAGCGAGTATGGCATTAGACGTCGAAGGTCTTGGACAAGGTGTTATTCGCCGTTCGATACTTCGTTCAACCCATCCACTTCGCCATTCCAGGTATGAACCCTCACATCGAATCCGTCGAGGCGATTCTGGTCGATTTACCGACCATTCGCGCGCATCAGCTTTCCATGGCGACGATGCAGCAACAAACCATGGTCATCATCCGCCTGCGTTCGAGCGATGGCATCGAGGGCATCGGCGAAGCCACGACTATCGGTGGCTTGTCTTACGGCGAGGAAAGTCCCGAGGGTATCAAGCTGACCTTCGATACTTACCTGGCTCCGGCGCTCGTCGGACAGGACGCGAACAATATCAACGCGGTCATGCTCAAGCTGAACAAGGTCGCGCGTGGCAACCGCTTCGCCAAGTCGGGGATCGAGACGGCGCTGCTGGATGCGCAAGGCAAACGCCTTGGCGTGCCGGTGTCCACGTTGCTCGGTGGCGCGGTTCGCAAGACGCTGCCGGTGCTGTGGACGCTTGCCAGCGGCGACACGAATCGCGATATCGAAGAAGCCGAGATGCTGCTCGCCGAACGCCGCCACAATGTGTTCAAGCTGAAGATCGGCCGCCGCGGCGTGCGCGATGACGTCGCCCATGTCTCGAAGATAAAGTCGGCTTTGGGTGACCGGGCCAAGGTAACGGTAGACGTCAATCAGGCATGGAGCGAAGTCGATGCCACGCTCGGCATTGCAGCGCTGGAAGCGGCGGGCGTCGATCTCGTCGAGCAACCGACGCCGCGTGAGCATCGCGGCGCGCTTGCCCGCCTCGCCGCGCGTTTTAACGTGCCCATCATGGCCGATGAAAGCGTGACCGGTCCCGAAGATGCCCTCGAACTCGTGCGCGACGCATGCGCCGATGTATTCGCGCTGAAGATCGCGAAGTCCGGCGGCATCTTCGGCATGATGCGCACGGCTGCGATTGCCGATGCAGCGGGCGTGCTGCTTTACGGCGGGACGATGCTAGAAGGGAGTATCGGTTCCGTTGCTTCCGCACATGGCTTTAGCGCGCTTCCGCAACTCGCTTGGGGTACGGAGCTCTTTGGGCCGTTATTGCTCAAGGACGACATAGTGACCGCTCGTCCGCAGTATCGCGACTTCGATCTGCATATGCCGGCAGGTCCGGGGCTGGGGCTGCAAATCGACGAGGAAAAGCTGGCGTTTTATCGTCGCGACAAGAAGGCCTGAAGGTTCATTGCCGGATGAGACATGACGCTTGTTTCCGCATGCGGAATCAGCGTCGCCGCTTAGGAGGAAATATGCTGTATCTCGTAAGAATGGACGTGCATCTGCCGCACGACATGCCGCAAGCGCAAGCTGAAGACATCAAGGCTCGCGAGAAGGCGTATTCGCAGCAATTGCAGCGTGAAGGAAAGTGGCAGCAGTTGCATCGCGTGGTTGGTGAGTACGCGAATTTCAGCGTCTTCGACGTGGACTCGCATGACGAGCTTCATACGATCTTGTCCGCGTTGCCTTTGTTTCCGTTCATGACGATGCAGGTGACTGCGCTGGCGCATCATCCTTCTTCTATTCGCTAGCCGCGACTCACGCGATTAGTGATCTTTAGCCCCCTGACGCAAGCGCCTAAGCTGCGTGAACGCGTAGATTGCATAATCCTGAGCCGCGGCCGCCGGGTCCCAGTTGATTGCGCGGCCGATGTCGGGCCACGCCGCTCCGCCTTCCAGCATGCACTCGATAGTCGAAATGTGGCCTTGCGTGACGAGGCCAATTCGCACTTGCGAGTTCTCAGAGAGGTATTTGTTGGTCGTAGGCATGGCTCTGGCTGCTTTTCTAACTGTTGCTTCAATGGCATTACGTTGTCGGGACGTCACGGCGCCGCGTGCATCCTCGGACGCCTGGGCCATGCTTCTCGTGTACCAAAGTAACGTCACAGGGCTGCGGTTTCTATTCGCTACACCACACATCGGCGCGGCGGTCGAAAGGCTACTTACGGGGAATGGCGACGGGCGTTTGAAGTCGCACGATCCGACGCAATGTCTCGACGCATCTTCCGCCAAAGAAGGACGTTTCCGCGATGTGCGGTAAGCTATAGGGCTTTGGGAGACACTTTATGACGCGTTACGTACAGGAAGAGCTCACCGACTTTTGGGGACGCCTGACACCTTACCTCGCGTTGCTCGAATCATCGCAAGAGGGCGATGCGGAACCCGTCAAGGGTCCGATTGGACGCGTGACTGTCGATACGCATGACCGCCAGGCCTTTGCGCTTCACACCACGGATGCAGTGCAGGCCGACCATGCCTCGGACACGCCGACAGGCCAAAGCGCAACGTACACGCGCACCAAGGCGATGGGCGGTGAGTGGGGACCGTGGCAGCGCGAAGCCTACGTTTAAAGCTTTAATTGAACGATGACACATTGCCAGTGGTTCCTGATCTCACCAGGGCCGCCGGCTTTCAACGGTGCTTCATGCCTTCGAGGAAACCGTAGCGATGGTTGCCTGCATCACCGCTATCAATTTCGGCGCCGATTGAGCATCGCCAATAGCGAACACCTCACCGGTACAAACAGTCAGAAGCCTGCCAGCGTTGACGACCTTGCCCACGGCCACAAACGACGTTCCTATTGCGGGCCGCAGAAAATTCACCTTGAATTCCGCCGTCACCACGTCGTGCCCTTCCGGTGCCTTGGTTAAAGCGGCATAGCCACAAGCATTGTCCACGATGCTCGTAATCACACCGGCATGAGCGAAGCCTTGCTGCTGCGATAAAGCCGCTGAAAAGGGCAGACTGATTCGGACTTCGCCTTCGGATACCGACATCAATGTGGCGCCAAGCGTTTTCATCAAGCCTTGAGCAAAGAAGCTCGATGAAATTCTCGATTCGATATCGTTCATGTCGCGCGTTATGGATAGGCCGGGGATGCCTTTAGTCTAACGGCACTTAGGCTCGTGCGCCTCAAGGCTTATGGCAACTGAAGATGGCGTCGAACAACTCGAATTTTCCTTCGGTCGTCGGAAGCACGCGAGTTGCGTGAGTAATGGCGTTATCGAGCGATGCATGATCGAGCGCTTGTATCACGAGCAGCCCGCAAAAAGCGCCTTCCTGACTACGCCGCATCGACTTTTCTCGTGTGGCAATGGACGTTCCGTCGGTTTGTACCGTCATCGCTTGAACGGTGACGACCCAATCGAGCCGGGCCAAAGCGTCGATCAGTTCTTGCCCTGTCGAACCGGTCAACTCGTCCGGCATGATGTCTTCAAAGCGTGCGATGGCGATATGACTTCCATATCCGCCGACATGACCCCCCTTCAGCACCACTGAACCCCCGCCACGCCGGAAGCGCATCAGGTTCGGCATGATTCGTTGCGTCCATTCGCTCGGGTCGTTGAGACGCGAAAGATAGCCGGTACTGGACATCACGTTCGCAGTGTCGAGCTCGTAGAGCATGAGGTATTCCGAAGGCTTGCTTGCGCGACGCTTGAATACGCGGCCCGAACGAAATCCCGGCACGCCTACCCGCTCGAAGACATGTTCACGCGTGAGCCAGTGCAAGTAATCGGTTTCGTTGTGTGCTTCGATCGTGCTCCAAATGGCGAGCAAACCTGTGTGTCGATCGGTCATGTGCTTTCTCGCGGTATCGATTGAATGGTGGATGGAAGCGTGATTCACGCGTCTCAGTAAGTAGCCTGATGCGCGCTCGAATTCTGTTTGCCGATGACGTCGTCGGTGGAATCGAGCCGATTTATGTCGATGCCTTTCGTCTCCGGTCCGATCGCGATCATGCAAAAGGACAGTGCATTCAACGACGCCACGAGTGCGACCAATGTCCACGGCGAGCCGTGACTGAGATTCAAAAGCCACGTGGCGACAACCGGAATCGGGCCGCCTGCGAAGAGGCTTGCGCCGGTGAACGCGAGTGCCGATCCCGAGTATCGGACGTTCGTCGGGAAGGCTTCCGCAAACGCGACCGGCTGAATGCCCGTCTGAACCTGAACGAAGCCCATGAAGAGGCCCATGGCGATGGCCATCGTCGCAAAGTTCTTCGTGGCGAGCAGCGGAAAGTAGAACATCATGATGACGAACGTCGCTGCGGATGCGATGAGCAACGCGCGCTTTCGGCCGATGCGGTCGCTCAACAATCCGCCGAGAATGGAACCGGCGATTGCGCATGCGTTGCCGATCATTAGCAGCGTGAACCCCGTCTGCTTCGGCACGCCGAGCGAGTTCGTCAGATAACCGAGCGTGAACACGACCGCAAGATAGAACAGTGCCGTGGGGCCGCAGAAGAAGAGCATCATGCGAATGATGGTCTTGTAGTGAAGACGAAACGCGTCCTTGAGCGGGCTGCTTACGTTGGCTACCGCAGACTGCTTCATCTGCACGAATGCGGGCGTTTCCGACACGCGCAGACGAATGTAGATGCCGACGATCACGAGCAGGAAACTCATGACGAAGGGAATGCGCCAGCCGTAACTCGTGAAGGCATCGGCGCTCATTGTGGCGGATAGAATCAACAGAACGGCATTCGCGAGGATCTGACTCAGCGGCGCACACATGCCGATCAAGCCGGAATATTTTCCGCGCCGGTCCGCGGGCGCGTGTTCGAGCGCCATCAGTTGTCCGCCGGTGGATTCGCCACCGAGCGCGAATCCCTGGATGATGCGCAAGACGACGAGCAGAATGGGCGCGAGCATGCCGATCTGCAGATAAGTCGGAAGCAAGCCCATCAACACGGAGGTAATGCCCATCACCGAGACCGTGCCGAGCATGAGGTTGCGCCGTCCGATCTTGTCGCCGAAATGGCCGCAAATGATGGCGCCAAGCGGCCGTGCCGCGAGACCCACGCTGAAGGTCGCGAGCGACGCCAGCAGCGCGGAGTTTGGCTCCATGCTCGGGAAGAAGAGTTTGGGAAGCACCGTGGCCGCGACCGAACCGTAAAGCGTGAAGTCGAACCATTCGAGCGCCGTTCCGAGCGTGGCGGCGCTTACCGCGCGATTCGCCATGGAGCGTTGAGAGCCGTCCGCGTTTTCCATTCCCATTTGTGTCTCCTCCTGATGTGTCAGAACCGATCTTCGGGTTATATATTTAGTTATACGATTTAATGAGGACGCGTTTTCAACGCTTTGTTTCGCCGCGCATCAACTAGCGATGCTGACCGCGAAGTTAGGGCCTTTCATCGCCTGACGAAGCATGGGCGACACTCCGCTTGCTTCAGACAGCTCTTTCGACGTCGACATCAATGACGGCACGAGCTCTTTCATCTTAGCGTCGGTCAATCGCGACATGGGTCCCGCGATGATGAGAATTGCGCGAACCTCGCCGTTCTCGGCATGCACGGTTGTCGCCATCGAGCTCATCGCAGGCAAGAACATGTCGTGCGTGGTTGCGTAGCCGTTGGTGCGGGCGGCATCGATATGCGGAATCAGCGCCTTGAACGTCGTGGGCGCGTTCGGGCCGAAATCCGACGGCACGCCGAATCCCTGTTTCGATACGAGCCGCATGACTTCTTCGTCGCTCTTGCCCGCGAGCCAAATCATTCCCGCCGCGCTGCAGGACAACGTAACGGGGCGTCCCATCTCCGGGTCGTAGCGAATGCCTTGCCGCGCGCCTTGCGCCTTCGCGACATAGATCAGTTGTTCGCCATCGACGATTGCAAGCCGCACCAATTCTCCCGATGTCGATGCGAGACGCTCCAGAATGGGCTGCGCAATATCGACGACGCCGCCCGCGCTCAAGAAACGCAGTCCGAGCGACGGCATCTTCATGGTCAGCGTGAACTCCCCGCGCCGTTCGTCTTTGCGAACGTAGTCCTGCTCCATGAGGTCGGCGAGCAAGCGGTGCGTCGCCGAAATGGGCAGGTCGAGACTCGTCGACAACTCGGAGAGCGTCTTGCCCTCCGGCGAGTTGGCAAGCTCTTCCAGCACACGAAGAATGCGTTCAGCGACGGCGCTCATGGTCGGGGCATCGGACGGTTGTTGTTCGTCGACTCGGGGTATGCGTGCCATTCTAGTGAAAAGTCTTTGCAAATTGCAAACTCTTTTCACTTTTATGTTTTGGATGTTTTTGGGGCGCGGGGTGTTCACCTATCCCGAGTCGACGGAAGACGGGTGAAGTAAGCCTTCAACGCTTCGACCGCTGCGCGAACCTTCGCAGGCTCGGTGCTCTTCTTCGGCGATACCAACGTCACCGGTAGCACAGGAAGCCGCCAGTCTGGAAGCACATGAACGAGCGTCCGACGCTTGATCGAGCTTTGCGCGTCGATATATGCCAAGCGCGCAATGCCTAAACCTTGTTCGCAGATCTGTTGAACCGTGGGTTGTGTAGTGCTTGCAATGCGCACTGGCGCGCGCACCGTCTCTTTCACGCGCTTGTCTCCTTGCAAATCGAGGACGAGCGAAGGTGCGTCATCGTCGGGCGTGCTGGCGTTCTGGCCGGATTCGTCCAGTTCGCGTTCCAGCGATATCCAATGATGCGTCGTCAGTTCTTGCGGACTTTGCGGCGTGCCGTGACGCTGCAAGTACGCCGGCGAGGCGCAGAGAATCGTTTCGAGTTCGCAGAGTGGACGGCCGACCCAACCGGAATCCGCGAGCTTGCCAACGCGAATGGCGATATCGACGCGCGCATCGATGAGATCGACCATCTCGTCGCTGACCAAAAGGCGCAGTCGCAACTTTGGCCACGTGGAAAGGACCGGAGCCAGCGCGGGCGCGATATACGACCCGAAGCCAATCGGCGCGGCGACGCGCAATTCGCCGGTTGGCGCGTCCCGTGCCTGAGCGAGCGATTCGGACGCTGCTTTCCCCGCCTCGATCAACCTCAGGCAATGGGCGTAACAGCGCTCGCCGTCCTCGGTCAGCGTCAGTTTGCGCGTCGACCGATGAAGCAAGGTTACACCGGATTCCCGTTCAAGCGCCTTGATTGTCTGACTCACCGCCGATGCACTCATCCCCAGACGCGCGGCGGCAGCGCTCATGGAACCGTGGGAGACGGTCTCCGCGAAGATCACGAACGGCCGAAGGTCATTCATTTTGAAGTGTGGCTTAAATTTGATTGTCGTTTTCGGCGGATTATAAATCGCTGCTTGAGAAGCTAGCATCCTCGTATCGCTATTTTTCTAGAGGATGTCACGTGAAAGTCGCTCTCATTGGTTCGACCGGTTTTGTTGGAACGCATCTCAAGAAAGAACTTCTTCAACGAGGCCACGAGGTCACGGTATTGCTTCGCAACGCCACAAGCGCGGCGTCGTCCGAGCGTCTCAAAGTCGTTGTCGGCGACGCGTATTCGTGGGAGTCGGTGGCGAACGTCGTGCGCGGTCACGATGCCGTGGTGTCCGCGTTCAACCCCGGATGGAACGACCCCGAACTGTTCGAGAACTTCACTCGCGGCAATTCGGCAATCGTTCGCGGCGTCGAGGCAAGCGGCGTTCGGCGCTATGTGGTCATTGGCGGCGCCGCGAGCCTGTTCGTCGCGCCTGGCGTGCAACTCATCGATACCGACGAGTTCAGTTCGCATGTGCCGGCGAACATCATTCCGGGCGCAACCGCCGCCCGCGACGCGCTCAATGCAATTCGCGGCAACACGGTCCTGGATTGGACTTTCGTAAGCCCGCCCGCTTTTCTCGAAGAAGGTGAGCGCACGGGTTCTTATCGACTTGGCTCGGAGAACCTTTTAATGGATGGCGACAAGCCGGCCGGCATCTCCGTCGCCGATTTAGCGGTCGCAGTGGTCGATGAACTGGAGAATCCAAAACACGTCAGAGCCAGATTCACGGTTGCGCGCGAGCTTTGAGCATTCGACGCCGCTGCGAGATTCCATGCGTGGACGTAAGAGGCTAAACGGACGAGGAGACTCGTTTCGAGTCCATGGCTTGCGCGAGAAGTCTTATAATGCTTCTACTCCACGCATCGATGGCGATACGGCTCATCGAACAAATACTACGCACATGGCTTATCAAAACCCTGAAATTACCCGCCTCGTCGCGCAGCAGCAAGCGCTGGAGCGGCAGTTGAACGAAGCTAAAGAACAAGAGACGCAGCTCGTACTGAAGGAAATTGTTCAGAAGATGCGCCAGTACGGTATTTCGCTTAACGAATTGTTTGGCCCGAAGTCGGGCGCCCAGCGCGCCGACGCCCCGGCGAAATATCGCGACCCGGTAAGCGGCGCGACCTGGAGCGGCCGCGGCCGCGCGCCGCAATGGATTGCCGGGAAAGACCGCGACGAGTTTCTCGTCGACAAGGGCGAAAATGTCCGCGCGATGGTTCAAGCCGCGCTATTCCCCGAAAAGCATTAAGTCGAAAGAAAGCTCGCCCGCGCCCGCTTCGAACCACGGGCGCAGCGATCTATTCTCCTGTGCGTAGGCGTTAAATCGCCATGCCGCCCGACACTTCAATACGCTGAGCGTTGATCCACCGATTATCTTCGGAGAGCAGCGACGCGATCATCGGGCCAATGTCGTCGGGTAATCCGGCACGGCCCAGCGCTGTCATGTCGGCAATGCGCTTATTCAACTCGGCACTATCCCGAACTATTCCGCCGCTGAAATCCGTCTGAATAGCACCAGGCGCGACCACGTTTACTGCGATCCGGCGCGGCGCGAGTTCCTTCGCCATGTATTTCGTCAATATTTCGACCGCGCCCTTCAGCGAGCCGTAAGCGCCGCTTTCCGGTACGATGATTCGCGTCAGCCCGGAAGACAAGTTGACAATCTTCCCGCCGTCGCGAATAAGCGGCAGCAGCTTCTGCGTCAAAAAGAACACGCCTTTGAAGTGCACGTTATATAGGCCATCCAATTCTTCCTCGGTTGTTTTCTCGATGCTGTTGTGATGTGATGTACCCGCATTGTTGATGAGGAAATCGAAGCGTTCTGCTTTCCATTCGGCCAGCGTTTCGCGGACCTTGCCGATAAAGCTATCGAAGGCGCCGACGTTTCCGGTGTCTAGCTGAAGCGCCACTGCTTTTCGACCGAGATCGGACACGGATCGGACGACGTTTTCAGCTTCCTCGCGATTCCGGTGATAAGTAAAGATAATATCGACGCCTCGCTTGGCGAGATTCAGCACTGTGTTTCGGCCTAAGCCCCGGCTGCCGCCGGTGACAATCGCAATCTTTTCTGCGGACATGTTTGCTCTCCTGTGACAGGAAACAGAATAGCCAACCGAGCCTCGAAAGATAAGGTGCTCGAGTCTGCACGGGGCGTACTGAAAGAGCGAACAATGGGACCCAACCTCAAGGAACTGGAAGCATTCGTGGCCGTCGTCGAAGCGGGCGGTTTTCGCGATGCCGCGCGCGCCATCGGCAGCAGCCCTTCCGGCGTAAGCGAAGCGGTGCGCCGTCTCGAAGCCCGTACCGGCGTGCGTTTGCTTCATCGCACGACACGCAGCGTCACGACGACCGAAGCGGGCGCGCGTCTCTTGGCTCGACTCAAGCCCGCGCTCGATGGCCTCGACGCAGCGCTCGACGTGGTGAACGGCTTTCGGGACAAGCCGGCTGGCAAGTTGAAGCTGAATGTGCCGGTGGTCGCAGCCAAACTCATCCTGCCGCGCCTGGTGCCGGCGTTTCTCGCGGCTTACCCGGATATCGAACTGGAGGTGATTGCCGACGACGGCTTCATCGACCTGATGGCGGAAGGATGCGACGCAGGCATCCGCTACGGCGAACGTCTGGAGCAGGACATGATCGCCGTTCCTATCGGTCCGCGCGAGCAACGAATGGCGCTCGGTGCGTCACCCGCGTATCTGGAGCGTCGCGGTCGTCCTCAGCATCCGAGCGAACTCTTGCAGCATGCGTGTGTGCGCTATCGCTTCGCGAGCGGCGCGATGACCACATGGGAATTCGAGCGCGACGGCGAGCACATTCGCGTCGAGGCGAGCGGCCCGCTCATCGTTCGAGCGGGCGCCGCAACCGATCTTGGAATAGATGCCGCGCTGGCGGGTTGCGGCATCGTGCAACTCTTCGACGACTGGATGAAGCCGTTCTTCGAGAACGGCTCGCTCGAGCCTGTGCTGGAACCTTGGTGGCAGCGGTTTCCGGGGCCGTTTCTGTACTATTCCGGTCACCGCTACGTGCCGACGCCGCTGCGTGCGTTTCTGGATTTCATCCGCTCGGCGTCGTTCTGAAGCGCGACGCGAACAGCACTTCCAACGCTCAAACCAGCCCCGTCATGTAATACACCGCGATCACGAAGAACACCGCGAGCGTCTTGATGACCGTCACCGCAAAGATGTCGCGATACGACTCCCGATGCGTCAGACCCGTCACCGCGAGCAGCGTGATGACGGCGCCGTTGTGCGGCAAGGTGTCCATGCCGCCGCTTGCCATGGCCACGACGCGGTGCAGAACTTCCAGCGGAATATGTGCGGCTTCGGCGCCCTTGATGAAGGTATCGGACATGGCGGCCAGCGCGATACTCATGCCACCCGACGCCGACCCCGTGATGCCCGCGAGCGAACTCACCGATACCGCCGCATTGACGAGCGGATTCGGAATGCTCTTCAGCGCATCGGAGACGACGAGAAAACCCGGCAACGCGGCGATCACGCCACCGAAGCCATATTCCGACGCCGTGTTCATCGCCGCGAGCAAAGCGCCCGCGACGGCTACGCGCGTGCCCGTGGCGAAGCGATCTTTCACGCGCGAGAAAGCCGTCAGCAACACGAGCACGATGCCGAGCAGCAGCGCGCCTTCGACTGCCCAGATCGCGACGACCGTCTTGACGGCCGTGGTCACGGGCGCATGCACGCCGGGCAGCACTTCCGGCGCGATGGTATAGCTCGCGCCGTACCACGTCGGAATCCACTTCGTGAGCGCGAAGTTGGCGACGCCCACGAGAATCAGCGGCGCAATCGCCAGCGCCGGATTCGGCAGATTGGTCGACTCGACGCGCTCAGGCTCGTTCGCGAGCGAGGTGCCGTAGCCTTCGCCCGTGGCCATCGCGCGGCGGCGGCGCCATTCGAGAAACGTCAGTCCCACCACGATGATGAACACCGAGCCGATCACGCCGAGCCACGGCGCGGCCCAGCCAGTCGTCTTGAAGAACGTCGTCGGGATGATGTTTTGAATCTGCGGCGTGCCCGGCAGCGAATCCATCGTGAACGAGAACGCGCCGAGTGCAATCGCGCCCGGCATCAGGCGCTTGGGAATATTGCTCTGCCTGTACATCTCCGCCGCGAACGGATACACGGCGAACACGACCACGAACAGTGACACGCCGCCGTACGTGAGCAGCGCGCACACCGCGACGATCACCGCATTGACGCGCGACTTGCCGATATAGCGAATCGCTGCGGCAACGATCGACTCCGAGAATCCCGACAGTTCGATGACCTTGCCGAACACCGCGCCAAGCAGGAACACCGGGAAGTACAGCTTGACGAAGCCAACCATCTTCTCCATGAAGATGCCCGAAAACACGGGCGCGACGGCTGCCGGATCGGTCAGCAGAACAGCCGCGAGAGCGGCGATCGGCGCGAAAAGAATGACGCTGTAACCGCGATAAGCGGCCAGCATCAGGAACGCCAGGGCGGCGAGCACGATGATGAACGACATGGAGTCTCCATTGATGTTTTGTTATCACGGGTCTCTCTTGAAGACCCTCGACGCGATTGATCGCGCGCCGCGCGGGCAAATGCAGCTTCCGTGCCATCCGCGTAGTCACAGGGCTTTGCGCTCGTTTGACCATGCATGAAGGCCGCAAATGCGTTCGGAATGTCTCTGTGCCGAGACAAACTCTCGCGCGTCACGGTCGGGCACGCGCCTCGAAGCCTAGCAGATTGCCCCAATGCAGGCAGTCTCCCGTTTGAGATATCCTGTCTCGATAAAGAGATATCGGAGACAAACGCAGCATGCTCAACGACTGGATCAACGTTCCCCTGGACTATAGCGACGTCATGCGCCGCGCGATGGAATCGCTTTTCAAG
Organism: Caballeronia sp. GAWG1-1; assembly: GCF_023631465.1. Classification (NCBI taxonomy): domain Bacteria; kingdom Pseudomonadati; phylum Pseudomonadota; class Betaproteobacteria; order Burkholderiales; family Burkholderiaceae; genus Caballeronia; species Caballeronia sp. GAWG1-1. The sequence continues at coordinate 77,981 of NZ_JALQDB010000025.1, read as the reverse complement.
ACCTTCGAAAATTTGAGCGAAGGCACCTTCATCGTCGATGCGGACGCCCGCGTGGTCTGGATCAACAAGCGCTACGCGGCGCGCTTCGGTTTCCCCGATCCCACCGACGTAATCGGCCTCGATTGCGAAGCGGTCATTCCCAATAGCCTGATGCGCGAAGTCGTCGCGACCGGCAAGCCGATTCTGCTCGACGTGCTGGAGACCGACCGCGAACCGCTCGTCGTCACGCGTTTGCCGCTGAAGGACGAGCGGGGCGCGACCGTTGGCGCCATCGGCTTCGCGCTCTTCGACGAGATGAAAGCGCTCACGCCGCTTTTCGCGCATTACTCGCGCGTGCAGCAGGAACTCATCGCGACGCGCCAGTCGCTCGCGCAGGCGCGGCGCGCCAAGTACACCTTCGCGAGCTTCGTCGGCACGAGTGCGGTGAGTCTCGAAGTGAAGCGGCAAGCGCGGCGCGCGGCGCTCGTCGACTCGCCGGTCTTGCTGCTCGGCGAAACCGGCACCGGTAAGGAACTGCTCGCACACGCGATCCACGGTGCCTCGACACGCGCCGCGAAGCCGCTCGTCACCGTCAACGTGGCCGCGATTCCCGATACCTTGCTCGAAGTCGAGTTCTTCGGCGCGGCACCTGGCGCGTACACCGGCGTGGAGCGCAAGGGACGCGTCGGCAAATTCGAACTCGCCGATGGCGGCACGCTGTTCCTCGATGAAATCGGCGACATGCCGCTGCCGTTGCAGGGCAAGCTCTTGCGCGTGCTGCAGGACAAGGAATTCGAGCCGCTCGGGTCGAACCGCATCGTGCGGGCGGACGTTCGCATCATCGCCGCGACTTCCGCCGATCTGCCCGCGCTCGTCGCGGCGGGGCGCTTTCGCGCGGACCTGTTTTATCGCCTGAACGTGCTGACCATTCACGCGCCGCCTTTGCGCGAGCGTCCGGGCGATATCGAAGCGCTCGCCTATGCCATTCTCGAAGACCTGTCGGGCGAGGCGCGCACGGGCCGCATCCGCCAGTTCGTGCTGCATGAAAACGCGCTGCGGCTGCTAGCCGGTTACGCCTGGCCGGGCAACGTGCGCGAGCTTCGCAACACGCTCGAACGCGCGCTCATGCTTTCCGATAGCGAACATATCGATGCCCGCGCGCTCGCAGGCTTCATCGATTCGACACCAGCCGCGCCCGCGCCGCCAGTCGAAAGCGCGTCCATGCCCTACGCCGCCGCGATGACCGACTTCGAACGTCGCTTTCTGTCCGACGCCCTGCGCGCGAACAATGGCCGCGTGGCGGAAACTGCGGAACGCATCGGTATCGGGCGGGCGACGCTTTACAAGAAGATCGCCGCGTTGGGCATCGACGTGTAGGACATGTAAAGGCATGTGAGATTGTGTCAAACGTGAGCGCGCGCACATTTGCGGCAATCGTCGCGAAAGGCCGGCGTGGCATACTCGCGAAGGCATCGACATCGAAAATAACGACTGAAAACAAGGGGTAAGGGATGAAACTCGGCACTGCGATCGGCTTTTCCGTGATGCTCGCCGCGAGTGCATGGGCACTCGCCGGATGCAGCAGCGCGCCGCCTCTTTTCTCAGCCGATGGCCGTCCCACTCAGCTCGTGCAATGCCCGGTCTACGGTGGCTGGCGTCTTTGCACCGACAACGCGAAGGTCGCCTGCCCCGGCGGCTACGACGTGCTCGAACAATCCAGCGCCGACAACCAGAACGGCTTGTTGATCGCCTGCAAGGCAAACTAGCTGGAACCCGTCGCGCGCTTCCTCATCGAAGCGTGATGCCGCATGCGGCGTCTTTCTCTGTTCTTCGAAGGAGCACCGATGTCCAACGCCGGTTTCGATTCCGCGCGCCTTGCCGAAATGCGCGCCGCCATGCAACGCTTCGTCGATTCCGGTGAGGTCGCGGGCATCGTCACGCTCACCTGGCGGCGCGGCGAGATTGCACAAGTGGATGCGCTCGGCTGGCGCGACACCGGCACGCGCACCCCGATGACGCGCGACACGCTGTTTCGCATTGCGTCGATGACCAAGCCGGTGACGAGCGTCGCCGCGCTCATGCTGGTCGAGGAAGGCCGTCTTGCGCTCGAAGCGCCGGTGGCGAAGTGGTTGCCCGAACTGGCGAACGCGCAGGTGATGCTCGACCCCGAAGGCCCGCTCTCGCAGACCGAACCGGCGCGCACGCAAATCACGCTGCTCGACTTGCTCACTCATCGCGCGGGCTTCGCATATCACTTCACCGCGACGGGCGAACTCGCCGCCGCGTACGAGAGCGTATTCAACGGCTTCGATGCGATGGTCGATCCCGCGAGTTGGCTGGAACACGTCGCCAGAATTCCGTTGATGTTTCATCCCGGCGAGCGCTGGCAGTACGGCGTGTCCACGGATGTACTCGGCGCGCTGGTGCAACGCGTGTCCGGCATGCCGCTCGGCGAGTTCTTCCGCACGCGCATCTTCGAGCCGCTTGGCATGCACGACACGGCTTTTGCCGTGACGCCCGAACAGGCGACGCGGCTTGCGACGTCCTATGTCGTCGATTCCCCGGGCGCGCAACCAGTGGTGGAGGATCATCCTTCGTCGAGCCGTTGGATCGACGCCGCGCGTTATCAAAGCGGTGGCGGCGGGCTCGTGTCCACCGCCGACGACTATCTGCGTTTCGCGCGTGTGTTGCTTGGACGCGGCCGTCTGCAAGGCGATGCTAAAGAGCGCGCAGCAGGTCCGCTGCTTCTGTCGCACAAGTCCGTCGACTTGATGCGCTCTAACTTTCTTACGCCTGCGCAGCGCGAGATCCCGGCGTTCGGCTATCCATTGTGGCGCGCGCAGGGTTTCGGCCTCGGGCTGTCGGTTGTCGACAATCCGGCGTTTCAGTTGCCCGCGGGATATCGTTCGACGGGTTCGTTCAGTTGGCCGGGCGCGCTTGGAACAAGCTGGTTTGCCGATCCCGTCGAGGACATGATCGGCATCATGCTCATTCAGCGGCGTGCGCTCGAACCGTTCCCGCTCGCGCGCGAGTACGAGCGGCTCGTGTATGCGGCTATCGACGACTGACCGTTGTCAGCTTTGCTGCGTCTCCCGCAGCATCGTCACGTCGTAGCCGAGTGCGCGCGTGCGCTCGATCAGCGAGCGCCGCATATCGGGCGATGGCCGCGCGTCGCGCGTCAGAATCCACAGATAGCGGCCGGTCGGTTCGCCGACGATGGACCAGCTGTAGTCGTCGGCGTGATCGAGAATCCAATAGTCGCCGACATAGAACGGCCCGAAAAACGACACCTTCAGCTTCGTTCCGTTCGATCCCGCAACGATCTTCGCGCGTCCTTCCGATGTTTTATATGGCCCGCTCAAGCCGCCTTCGTGGCATGCGTTGATGACCGAGACGAGCCCGTCTTCGCGACGCGCATAGTTCGCGGTCACGCCTTCGCAGCCGCGTTCGAAGCGGTTTTCGTAGCGGGCGAACTCATGCCAGTGGCCGAGGTATCGATCGAGATCGACAGCCTTCGAAGGCTCGGGCACGTTCTCGTTGCCGCTCTTGCGTGCGCCGTTCGTGGCGCATGCCGCAAGCGCCGCAACGCCGCCAAGCGTGATGAGCGCAGCGGCGCCGTAGATCCATGGACTTCTGATTTTCATGTTGCGCGTCTGCTTTTGATTGCGAAGACCTAGCATTGAGCAAACTTCATTCCGATGTTCTTGCACTCCCGGAAAGCCTCACCTTTCGAGCGTCGGAAAAGGCTTTTGCATGTCTCCGAGGTTGCGGCATAGAAGGCAACTCCTTGTCCCATATCGTTTTTTGTTCGTCGAAACCTACGCCGAGGTCGATTCGACTAGTCGTTTTGACGCGCTCCTGTATTCGCTCACCTCAAGCCAACGGCTGTACGAACGGAGCGCATCAGCGGTTTTCTATTGTCGAATCCGCATTCTGGTTGGCAGTTTGCGACGTCAAAATGAAAACGTTACAGAACAATGGCTTGCCGAATGAACTTAGAGCACATTAAAACGTTTCGCGGTACGGATAAACGTTGAAGCGTGAGCTTGAGCGGCTCTCGCGGCTCACCATCACGCAGCTCCCGAAATGCCTCACCTTTTTGACAGCGGTTATTCTCTCGGCTCCTTTCTGTTGAAGCCTTGTCATGCCATCACCGGATCATCTGCATTTCGCTTTCTCTTCGCTGTCTTCGCTTCTCACGCCGCTTTTCACCATCATCCTGCCGGTCTTCGGACTCATCTTCGCGGGCTACGCGTGCCGCAAGCTCAACAAGCTCGGTCCCGCCGCCGCATCGGAACTGAACCGCTTCGTCGTCTATCTCGCGTTGCCCGCGTTGCTCTTCGACACGATGTCCAGGACGCCGTGGAGCATGCTCGATCAACCGGCGTTCATCGCGGTGTTCGGCATCGGGTCAGCCGTGGTGTTCGTGCTTACGCTTATCGCGCGGCTCATGCGTGCGCGTCCGCTCGCCGATGCCAGCATCGACGGACTCAACGCTGCTTATGCGAATACCGGTTTCGTCGGCTTGCCGCTTTGTTTGCTGGCGTTCGGCAAGGAAAGTCTCGCGCCCGCCGTCATCGCAACGATCATCACTGTGTGCGTGCTGTTCGCCGTGGCGATCGTGCTAATCGAACTCGGCTTGCAAAGCGAGAAGCACATCTTCTGGACGCTATGGCGCGTGGCGAAGTCGCTTGGCAAGAACCCTCTTCTGATCGCGCCGCTTGCGGGCACGTTGCTGAGCGGTTCCGGCGCGCGCGTGCCGGATGGCGCCGAAGCATTTCTAAAGCTGCTCGGCGGCGCGGCGAGTCCCTGTGCGCTGGTTGCGCTCGGACTCTTTCTCGGCGCGAAAGGCGAGGCGCGCAGTCTTCGAACGACGGGCGCACTCGTCACGCTCAAATTGATCGCGCAGCCCTTGCTGACTTACTGGCTGGCGTTTCATGTCTTCAGCATGCCGCCGCTATGGTCGAAGACCGCCGTGATTTTGAGCGCGCTGCCAACCGGCACCGGTCCGTTCATGCTCGCGGAGTTTTATCGACGCGATGGCGGCGTCACTTCGAGCGCTATTCTGTTTTCCACGGTGCTTTCGCTAGTCACCGTGACGCTCTGTCTGACCGTGCTGCTTTGAACCGGCTTCGCCCGCATTCGACCCGTCGCTCGCCCGCGATAAAAAATGCCCGGCGCGCGGGCGTCGGGCAAAGCCACCTTCTGTTCGATGGTGGAGGAGGGCCGGTTTGTTCTACCTGTCCTAAATTACTGTGCGCTGCCATCGTTGCGAGTGTTGGCTCGCACTTGCGCATGACGTTCCTGATACGGCCGCAGTTGCGGATAGCTCAATGCGTTGACCGCTTCGAGATCGCCCGCGCGACGGGCGCTCGCCAGTTCCGCTTTCACTTCCGCACGCGATTTTGCGCCGTAAGCCGATTGAGCGAAGGCCGGAGCCGTTGCAAGAAGCGCCGAGATGAGCAGGCCGCCGATAAGTGTGTTTTTCATGGAAGAACTCCTGGATTCGCTTGCGTCCGGTTGACGCTTGAGAAAAGTCTAGGAGTTTTCCTATTGGACAAAAATACCCATTGAGCCAACACATTGTTGTCGGGAATGGTTGAATGCTGGCGCACGAATCGCCGGTTGGTGGGTGTTACCAAGCGCGATTCTTACCATGCTGGTAAGAATAAATTGAGTTTTGTGGGCTTTTTATGCGGATGCTTCATAGATAGAGTCACGGCATCGATCGAACACGGTCGGCCAAACACTCATCTGGAGATGTCAAATGAAGCGCATTCTTTCTGCTGTCCTCGCGTCGCTGGCCCTTTTTTCGGCAGTCGGCGCAGCGCAAGCCGCCGATTCGAATCCGACATCGTGCCAAGGTCCCGCATCGCAATGCAGCGTGTTTTTCGGCCACTGATCTGCCGAGGCGCAGCGGGTCGAACGCACTGAAATCATGCTCTTATCGCGGGAATGTTTCGTCAAAGTAACATTTTCGAACCATCTTTTCGGCAAACACCGAGTTATCCACAGTTTCTGTGGATAACAGTGGGGATAATCGGCCACAAACCTCGCAACAATGCGGGGGGAACTGGGTTGCTCAAATCATCGCAAAAATAGGCAGTCTGTTTGGTTCGTGACGGCGGTCAGACGGCTCGCCTATGATGTTGACTCGAAGCCGCGTCGTGTTTTCGCACGCGGATTTGTTGGCATCCTTCATGGAGCAAAACCTCATGGCCTACAAGATTGCGGTGGTCGTCGGAAGTCTGCGACGGGAGTCGTTCAACCGGCGGCTTGCGCACGCAGTCGAATCGCTCGCACCGGAAGATTTCTCGTTCGAGCATCTCGATATCGCCAGCCTGCCGTTGTACAGCCAGGACTACGACAGCGACTATCCCGAAGTCGCGGTGAAATTCAAGCAGAAGATCTCGGAAGCAGACGCGCTCCTTTTCGTCACGCCGGAATACAACCGCTCGATTCCGGGCGTGCTCAAGAATGCGATCGATTGGGGTTCGCGGCCGTGGGGCCAAAGCGCCTGGGGCGGCAAGCCGGGCGCGGTGATCGGCACCTCGGTGGGCGCGATCGGTACGGCTATCGCGCAGTCGCATCTGCGTGGCGTGTGCGCGTATCTCGACATTGCAATGCTCGGTCAGCCCGAGATGTACATCAAGCACGATGACTCGCGCATCGATGCGAACGGCGCAATCGTCAGTGACGACACGCGCAAGTATCTGCAAACCTTCGTTGATAAATACGTCGCGTGGGTCAAGAAAATCGCCGGATAAGAAGGCGTGTTCAAACGAATCGGCCCGCGCGTGCGGGCCGATTCGTCATTGCCTAAGCGTCCTGCAATTAAACGTGATGATGTCCCGTCACGCGATCCCAACCATGACGGACGGCAGCCTTGAAGCGCTCCCAGGTTCCGTCTTCCGGATGGCGCGTCTCCCACTCACGGCGCATCTCATATTCCATCTGATCGTCCCACGCGCGGCTGCGGAAGCGGTCGTCGTTGCCGAGCGTGGCGCCGTACCGATACGCGCCTTGATAATCCTCGTACGGCTCGCCGGTTGCGGCGTAGCGGGTGTCGTAGTCGGCGCGGAAGTCTTCTTCATACTCCATGTACTCGTTCGGCACAGCAGCCGTTCCAGCCGATGAACCCATCGCGCCGATCGATTGCGACTGGCTTTGACTCAGCGTGCCGCTTCGAATCTGCGCGGGTTCATCGAGCGGGCTCAGCGGTTCGACCGGACGCCAGTCGGCGGCGTTATCGGTGCGTACGCCGGGCAGCGGATCACCCATGTTGCCCGAACGCAGCGGATCGCGCCCGGCAAGAGCGTCGCGCTCCGAAAGCGATTCGCCCGAGAGCTCGTCACGGGCGGCAAGCGGGTCGGCCGGCGTGCCGGTCAGCGGGTCGCGGGCAGCGAGCGGGTCCATGCCAGTGGTGGCGAGCGGATCGCGGCCAGTGACGGGATCGCGTCCCGACAGCGGATCGGCGGCGGTGCGCGTCTCGACTTGCGTGTACTGCGTCGTCTCGTGACGCGTCGTGCCGGCATGCGGCATCAGCGAATCGTCTGCCGGGTCGCTCACGAAGTCGCGTGCACCCAGTGCGGCGGCATCGCGGCGCGTCAACGGGTCGCCGAGCGGATCGGCAAGCGGGTCGAGCAGCGGATCGGCGGCGGCGCCCGTAGCCGGGTTTGCTGCGTCGGTGCGCGGATAAGCGCGGGCGCGCGTTGCGTCCATGCGCGCATCGTTCACCGGCTCGCGGCCCGGCACTGCACTGCCGCGTCCGAGTCCCAGTTCGTCGAGTATCGAATGATCGCGGTCATCCACGCCGGCTTGCGGCATCGCGGTGCCGTGTTCGAGCGTGGACCAGCTTGCGGCGCGCTCATCGATATCGATCGCGCCTTGATCCGCAAGCGTCGCGCGGGCGACATCGGCTTGCTCTTCGCTCGGGGTATCGACGGCTACGAGCACTGCGCCACGACGCACGGCTTCCGAATAATGCGCGACTTCTGGCGGGTGATCGCGCCCGCCGAAAAGCATGCTGAAGAAGCGCTCGATGTTCGCCAGCACGCCTGGTTCGGCGTGCGTTTGGGCATCGGGCATGACGGACGGCTCGGCGGCATCGTCGCGTTTTGGATTCGCTTGCAACTCGATATCAGCGCGCGGGAAGCCCGCTGTAACGAGGGCCGAGCGTGCGTCCTCGGCCTGCGCGTAGGTGTCGAAAACTCCGATGACGGTGTGTCGCATATACGCCTCCTGCGGATGGGCGGAACTTCGAAATCGGCAACGTTGCGAGGTTGCCGTGCATGTTTGCCCATCACGCAACGAGCGTGCCGGCTGCGCCGTGGCCTGTCTGGCAAGGCTCGCAGCGATGAATCACGCAAGGCGCTTTTACAAAACTGGTACAAAAAGCAGATCAGCGGCCGATTGCCCGAGCTTCGTTGAGACGTTCGCGAATCTCGTGCAGCAAGGCGTCGAGCAGCGCGATATCGAATGGTTTAGACAGCACGCGTGCATCGACGTGACGGGCGCGATCCAGTTCTTCCGCATAACCCGTGACGAGAATCACGGGGATGCGCGGCTCGAAGCGTTGCAGCATTTCCGCGAGGTCGATGCCGCTCATCTTGCCCGGCATGTGGATGTCGGAGAGCACGACATCGAAGGGAAATTCGGACGCTTCGCGCGCGCCTTCGAGCACGGTGACGGCGGTATCGGCGTTGAATACGTAGCTCACGTGATGACCCATCATGGCGAGCAGCGCCTCCGTGCCGGCGGCCACTTCCTCGTTGTCTTCGACGAGCAACACGCGCAAGCCTTCGGTCTCCTTGACCACGGCGGGTTCGTCTTTTACCGCCGCGTTGGCCTCGGCCTCAGCGGCCGCGCGCGGCAGATAAAGACGCACCGCCGTGCCCGCGCCGATTGCGCTGTCGATGGTCGCGAGTCCGCCCGCCCGCTCGCAAAACGCAAACACCTGCGGCAAGCCGAGACCGGTGCCCATGCCTTTCGGCTTGGTCGTGAAAAGCGGCTCGAATGCGCGGCCCAAAACTTCGGAACTCATGCCAAAGCCCGTGTCTTCCAGCGTGACCTGAACGAAATCGCCGGTGATCGGAAAGCCGTCTTCGTGACGGAAGCGCACGTTGTCGGCGCGCACGGTGAACGTGCCGCCGCTTGGCATCGCGTCGCGCGCGTTGACCGCGACGTTGATGAGCGCAAGCTCCAGTTCGGCGGGGTCGACGCGCACGGGCCAGACATCCGCGGTCACTTCGACGTGGAGCGCGACCTTCGCGCCAAGCGACGCGCGCAGCAGTTCGCGCCCCGCCGGCACCCATTTGCCGATAGCAATGGTTTCGCTGCGCAATGGCTGCTTGCGCGCCACGCCGAGCAATTGCCGCGTGAGCGACTGTCCGCTCTTGAGCGCGCGTTCCATCGCGGAGAGTTCACGTTCAAGACCGGGCGCGCCGCGCCGTCGCGCGATCTGCACGTTGGTCGAGACGATCATCAGCAGATTGTTGAAGTCGTGCGCCACGCTGCCGACGAGATTGCCGAGCGCTTCCATCTTGCGCGCCTGCCGGTAGGCGGATTCGATCGAGCGCCGCATCGACGCTTCGGCTTGCCAGCGTTCCCACGCTTCTTCCTCGATGGCGAGACGCCGCAGCGATTGCCCGATGACGCCCCACAGCACGATGCAGGGCGCGAAAATCGACAACGCGAGCACGCTCAAATGCCGATACCACTCGGCCCATAACGTGGAGATCGGATAGCCGCTCGACACATAGACTGGATAGCCGCCGACCCTGCGGAACGCGACGATCTTCAGCTCGTTGTCGAGCCCGGACATCATCTCCACGACGCCGCTGCGCCGTCCCGCGCGATATGCCTCGCGCAAGGGCGAACTGGCCGCGAGCGCCATGCGGTCGGGCGGACGTTGCGGATACCACGCGAGCACTTCGCCATCGCTGCGTGCAAGGCCGAGCGAAACGGTCGGACTGTCGCCGAGGAGTTCGCGATAGAACGCGTTGAAATAAGCAGGACGCAGCGCAATCGACACGATGCCGTTGAACTTGCCCTTGTCGGTGCGTCGCACGACCGCCGTGTTGAAGACCTGTTCGCCCGCCACGCGCCCGAGCATCACGCGCGAAATCTGTTCGATGCTGCGGTCGTCGCGCATGCCACCGAAGTCCTCGCGCGTCGCGACGGACACATCGGGCGTCGGCCAGGTGCGGCTCGTCACGAGCAGCTTGCCGTCGGCGCCGAACACCGAAACGGCAGCGACTTGCTGATAGTTGTTGCTCATCATCTTGAGACGGTCGTGGATGAGACGACTGTCGCGGCGGATCGGTTCGTCGTCGAGTCCATCGAGCAGATCGACGATACGTTCGTTCAGCGTGACGTTGAGATCGAAGACCTTGAGCGCGTGCTCTTCGGCGACGCGTGCATTGCGGGCGACGGTTTCGGCGGCGAGCGCCTCGCGGTCGTGATAGTCGGTGTATGCGGTGACTGCCACGTAAATGCAGGGCAGCAGAATGGCGGCGACGAGCAACGCATAAAGCGTCAGGCGCTGTGCGGCGAAGTTGCGCTCGGGAACCACCGGGAATGGCGGTTCATCCTGCCTCTGTTCGGCGGCAGGATCGGCGTCGGACTCCTCACGTTGCAGCGTCATATTTGGCAGCGAAGTGGAAAACTTTACGCGCGCGCGTGTCGTTCGAAGCGTTGAACGCTTCGTTCACAGTGTTCCAAAGCACTTGAACGGATTGGGCTGTGGAGTAACCGGTTCGGGCAAGCACGAAGAATGCCGATTTGAGTTTAGAACGTGCGTACGCGCAGGACTAGCGACATTACCAGAGTGGAGGGTATGCAGGTAAATACGATGCCGCCGCATGCAAGCGCTCTAGTCACGCGTGCAAGTAACGCCGCTGAAAGCCACGCCGCTGAAAGCCACGCCGGTCAAGGCGCAGGCTCGATGGCCAAAGAATTGTTATACTCTTTGCCGCTTCCGGCGTACTTGCCACCGGCCCGCCGGCATTCATCGACTCGATCCACTCAGCGCCAAGCCGTTCCGCGCGCACCCGGAATCGTCGAGGCTGGCGTCATCCAACAATTCGCCCTCGGGGCGCGATAGCGAAAGAACTCGCGGAGTCCGTCTTGGCCGTTTCCCACACCATCGCTGACGAATCTGCTCCCGATGCCGCGAAGGCGTCATCCGGCAGCTCGTTTTATCTCGCGATGCGCATCCTGCCCGCCGACCAGCGGGACGCGATGTATCAGATCTACGCTTTTTGCCGCGCGGTCGACGATATCGCCGACGAAGGCAACTTGCCGCGCCGCGAACGCGCAATCGCGCTCGACCGCTGGCGCGAAGACATCGACGCGTGCTATGCCGGCGCGCCGCGAAAAACGCTCGAACCGCTCACGCGTCACATCCAGGCTTTCCAGCTTTCCCGCGACGACTTCCACGCTGTCATCGACGGCATGGCCATGGACGCCGCATGCGACATCGTCGCGCCCGACGAAGCCACGCTCGACCTGTATTGCGACCGCGTGGCAAGCGCGGTGGGCCGGCTATCGGTGAGAATCTTCGGGATGCATGAGGACGCCGGGCGACGGCTTGCACACCATCTTGGCCGCGCGCTGCAGCTGACGAACATCCTGCGCGATATCGACGAAGACGCGGGCATCGGCCGCGTCTACCTGCCGCGCGAACTGCTCGCGCGCGAAGGCATCTCGACGAGCGACGCGGCGAGTATCGTCGCCGATGCGCGCCTGCCGCGCGTGTGCGCCGTCATCGCCGAACGCGCCAAAGGGCATTACGCGCAGTCGGACACGATCATGGCCGCTTCGCCGCGCCACGAAGTGCGCGCGCCGCGCATCATGTCGGCGGCGTATCACGCCGTGCTCGACGCCAATCTGAAACGCGGCTTCGACCTGCCGCGCCCGCGCGGGCGCACGCCGCGTGCGCGGCTGCTGTGGATCGTCGCGCGCAATCTTCTCTGATGTCACGGCTGGTACACGTCGTCGGCGCGGGCCTAGCGGGCCTTGCCGCAGCAGTTCAGGCGCAACGGCGCGGCGCGCGCGTCGTGCTTCACGAGGCGGCGGCGCATGCGGGCGGACGCTGCCGTTCCTATTTCGACGTGAGACTCGGCGCGACCATCGACAACGGCAATCATCTGCTGCTGTCGGGCAACCATGCGGCGTTGGGCTTTTTGCGTGCGATCGGTTCCGCCGATACGCTCATCGGCCCGAGCCAGCCCGACTACCCTTTCTTCGATTTTGCCGATGGCGCGGCGTGGACCATTCGCATGTCGCCGGGACGCCTGCCGCGCTGGATTTTCGACGCCAACGCCCGCACGCCAGACACGCAGCCCGCCGACTACTTCGCGCTGCTGCCGCTCTTCTTTGCGAAGCCGGGCCGCACCGTCGGGGAATCGATGCGCGCCAAGGGCCCCGTGTGGGACGCGCTCGTGCGCCCGCTCTTGCACGCCATGCTCAACACCGAGCCCGCCGAAGCCAGCGCGGCGCTTGCCGCCAATCTGTTGCGCGAGACGGTCGCGGCGGGCGGACAGGCATGCCGGCCGCTCATCGCGCGTAACGGGCTTGCGCATGCTTTCGTCGAACCCGCGCTGCGGCTTTTGCAGTACGGCGGCGCGGACATCCGGCTGGGCGCGCGCGTGGCGGGTATCGCCTTTTCGGGCACGGATTCGCAGGAACGGGTAAGCTCCATCGCTTTCGAAGATCGCGCCGAGCCGGTCGTGCTCGCACCGGGCGATGGTCTCGTGCTTGCCACGCCGTCCGAAACCGCGCGTCGCCTCGTGCCGGATCTCGTCGCGCCGGACGAGTTTCGCGCCATCGTCACCGTGCATTTCGCGGTCGATGCGCCGTCCGATCTCGGGCCGATCACCTGTCTCGTCAACGGCACGGCTAATTGGCTATTCGCCAACGACGGCAGACTGAGCGCGACAATCGCTGCCGCGGATCACTTGCTCGCGACGCCGCACGACGAACTCGCGCACACGGTCTGGCAGGAAGTGGCGCGCGCGGTGCGGATGTCCGCCGTGCCCATGCCGCCCTGGCAGGTCGTGGCCGACCCGCACGCAACATTTGCCGCTGTGCCGTCGCAGGAAGGTTTGCGGGCCGCGACGCGCACGCGCTGGAACAACTTCACGCTCGCGGGCGACTGGACGGCGACCGGTCTGCCCGCGACGATCGAGGGCGCGATCCGCTCCGGCCAGAAGGCGGCGGACGTGCTGATGAACCCATCGATGGAACGCTGATGAACGATTTATCCCTGTCGGCCGTGGGCGCGCCGGTATCGAAAGCCGCGCTGGACCATGCCGTCGCCGAAGCCACCGATGCGCTACTCGCGGCGCAACATCCCGAAGGCTACTGGCTGTACGAACTCGAAGCCGACGCAACCATCCCGGCTGAATACGTGCTGCTCGTCCACTATCTCGGCGAGGAAGCGAATCCGACGCTCGAAGCGAAGATCGGCCGCTATCTGCGCCGTATCCAGCGTGCAGACGGCGGCTGGCCGCTCTTCACCGACGGCGCGATGGACGTCAGCGCCACCGTCAAGGCGTATTTCGCGCTGAAGACGATCGGCGATTCGCCCGACGCAGAGCATATGCAGCGCGCCCGGAGCGCGATTCTCGCCGCGGGCGGCGCGGAAAAGGTCAACGTGTTCACGCGCATTTTGCTGGCCCTTTTCGGCGTCGTGTCGTGGCGCGCGGTGCCGATGATGCCCGTCGAAATCACGCGTCTGCCGATGTGGTTCCCGTTCCATCTGTCGAAGGTCTCGTATTGGGCGCGCACGGTCATCGTGCCGCTGCTCGTATTGAATGCGAAGCGGCCGGTGGCGAAGAATCCGCGTGGCGTGCGTATCGACGAGCTGTTTCTGGATGCGCCGGTCAATACCGGCATGCCGAGCCGCGCACCGCATCAGAGCCGCGGCTGGTTCGGCTTTTTCCGCGTGGTCGACACCGTTTTGCGCGCAACCGACAACGCGTTCCCGAAAGCGGGCCGTCAGCGCGCGATCGAGGAAGCCGTGCGTTTCGTCGATGAGCGCCTGAACGGCGAAGATGGCCTGGGCGCCATTTTCCCGGCGATGGCCAATTCCGTGATGATGTACGACGTGCTCGGGTATCCGCCGGAGCATCCGCATCGCGCGATCGCACGCAAGTCGCTCGACAAGTTGCTCGTCATCGAAGAAGCCGAGGACGGCGAGGCGTACTGCCAACCGTGTTTATCGCCCGTCTGGGATACGTCGCTCGTGGCGCATGCGCTGCTCGAAACCGGCATGCCAAAGGCGCGCGCGGCGGTCGGGCGCGGTCTCGAATGGCTCTTGCCGCTGCAGATTCTCGACACGCGCGGCGACTGGGTTTCACGCCGGCCGAACGTGCGGCCCGGCGGCTGGGCGTTCCAGTTCGCCAACCCGCATTACCCCGATGTCGACGACACCGCCGTCGTCGCCATGGCCATGGAACGCGCCGACCGCGAAAACGGCTCGGCCATCTATGCCGAAGCGATCTCGCGCGGACGCGAATGGGTCGTCGGCATGCAAAGCAGCGACGGCGGCTGGGGCGCGTTCGAACCGGAAAACACGCAGTTCTATCTGAATAACATCCCGTTTTCGGACCACGGCGCGTTGCTCGATCCACCTACCGTCGATGTCTCCGCGCGCTGCCTTTCCATGCTCGCGCAACTCGGCGAAACGCCCGCCAACAGCGAACCGGCGCGGCGCGCGTACGACTACATCGTGAGGGACCAGGAGCGCGACGGAAGCTGGTACGGCCGCTGGGGCATGAACTACATCTACGGCACCTGGTCGGCGTTGTGCGCGCTGAACGCGGCCGGCGCGGCGCCTACCGACTCGCGCGTTAAGCGCGGCGCGGAATGGCTCATTCGCATTCAGAACGCGGACGGCGGCTGGGGCGAGGGCGGCGAAAGCTACAAGCTCGACTATCGCGGATACGAACAGGCGCCGAGTACGGCATCGCAAACGGCGTGGGCCGTGCTCGGGCTGATGGCCGCGGGCCAGATCGAGCACCCGGCGGTGGCGCGCGGTATCGACTATCTCGTTCGCACGCAGCAAAGCCACGGTTTGTGGGACGAGACGCGCTTCACCGCGACGGGTTTTCCGCGCGTGTTTTATCTGCGCTACCACGGCTATCGCAAGTTCTTTCCGCTATGGGCGCTCGCGCGATATCGCAACATGACGCGTGAAGGCCTGACGCGCGTGACGGCGGCCGTGTGAACGCGCCCGACGCGCGTTCGCTCCACGCATTGCGCCACGCGGCGGGCGGCTTGCCGGTCATTGCCGTGACCGGCATGGCGTTCGAGGCGAAGATCGTGCGCGGACGCGGCGTGGAAGTCGTGTTCGCGGCGCGCTCGGACTGGCTGGAGCGCGCGTTGTCGGACGCCATTTCGCGCGGCTGCACGGGTGTCATCAGCTTCGGAACAGCGGGCGGACTCGCGCCCGATCTGGAGCCGGGCGCGCTCATCGTGGCCAGCAGCGTGTGCGGACCTTTCGGCGAATTGCGTACCGACGACGCCTGGTCCGCGCGTATCGTCGATGCCTTCGCGGGCACGCCGCTACAGCGCCTCACGCGGCGCGGCGTCATGGCCGGCGTCGCCGCGCCGGTCAAGAGCGAAGCGGAGAAACGCTCGTTGCATTCGTCGACGGGCGCGCTCGCGGTGGATATGGAATCGCATATCGCCGGGGCGATTGCCCTCGCGCGCGGTCTGCCGTTCGCCGTGTGCCGCGCGATTGTCGATCCGGCATGGCGCACGCTGCCGCCCGCGGCCACGGCTGGTTTGCGCGATGACGGCACCACGGCCATCGGTCCGATACTGCGAGAACTCGCGCGTCAGCCCGCGCAACTTGGCGCCATGCTGCGTCTCGCCGCCGATGCCCGCGCCGCGCGAACATCGCTCGTACAGGCGCGTCACGCGCTTGAAACCGCGCATGCACTAGCGTTCGATTGACCGCGTAACGCGCCGCTTGCTTTCTGCGGGTTAACCCGCATCTGCGTATAATCAGGGAAAACCCTAACAAAACTGCGCGCGATCAGTCACGTGCGCAGGGTCAGCAGAAAAGGAAGCGCAAATGAATTTTCACACTCGCAAATGGGTCAAGCCCGAAGACCTGAATCCGAACGGCACCTTGTTCGGCGGCAGCCTGCTGCGCTGGATCGACGAGGAAGCCGCGATCTATGCCATCTCGCAACTGGGCAATCAGCGCGTCGTGACCAAGTTCATGTCGGAGATCAATTTTCTGGCGTCGGCGCGGCAGGGCGACATCATCGAACTGGGAATCACGGCGACGCATTTCGGCCGCACCTCGATCACGCTGCGCGCCGAAGTGCGCAACAAGATCACGCGCAAGAGCATTCTCACGGTCGAGAAAATGGTGTTCGTGAACCTCGACGCGCAAGGCGACCCCGCGCCGCATGGCCGCACGGCGATTCGCTATGCGGACGAGTTGTTCGAAGCCTATCGACGCGACCAGCGCGTGGTGGAAGCGCCGAAGGCATCGAGCGATGACTACGGCATGCAGGAAGCCGCGGAAGAAACGCACTGAGGCAATTGAAACGGGCGCTGCAAAGCGCCCGTTTCATTTTGAAGCTCAGAAAAACCTTGGCAACACAGGCTTACTTTGCGCCCGGATCTTCGTACTGCGGCACGTCTTGATCCTTGCTCGAACTCGACGGCGTGGTTTCCGCCGGCGCTGGCGACTTGCCGCCCATTCCGCCCGCTGGCGCGGCGGCCGCGCCCGGATCGGCGTAATTCGGCAGACCTTGCGCCGCGCTGCCGCCGCCCGTCGCGCCAGGAACGCCCGGCGCGCTCGCGGCATCGGGAGCGGATGCGCCTTCATCGCCATAATCGGGCAACGTCGCCGTACCGCCGCCCGTTAGCAAGTACTGCCGACGCTGCGTGTAGGCATCGCGCACGAAGGCGTATTTGTCGAGCGCGGCCTGCGAGAGAAGATCCGTCGCGCCGATCAGATCGGCCCGCGCGCTCACGAAATTGATGCCGTACAGCGGCCAGCGGATTTCGTTATCCGCGTAGCTGATCGGGTTCACGCGCCAGTCGACGAGCCACGTCGTCGAGTCCCGGAACGAGCTCGGGCCGAGCAGCGGAATCACGAGATACGGGCCGGACGGCACGCCGTAGTGTCCGAGTGTCAAACCGAAGTCCTGATGATGCTTGGGCAAACCGGCCGGCGATGCAATGTCGATCAAACCGCCAAGACCGAACACCGAGTTGATGGCGATCCGCATCAAATCCTGCGTGGCGTCCGTGATCTTCAGTTGCAGCAGGTTGTTGGCGAAGTTGCTGAAGTCGCCGATATTTGAAAAGAAGTTGCTGACAGCCGTGCGGAACGGGCTCGGCGTGTAGTCCACGTAGAACTGCGCGACCGGCTTCGCGACGTAGGTATCGAGCGTGTCGTTGAATTTGAAGATCGTGCGGTTCATCGGTTCGAGCGGATCGCGCGGATTGCGGTCCGGTCCGGTCGCGCATCCCGCGACCAAAAGCGCGCTCGCAATCACCACACTCGTGGCCAGCTTGCGATGCGCACCAGCGGCTAAAGCCGTTCTCATTCTTCGATTCCTCTTAGGTTGTCGTGCCGCTGGCTCGCGCGCAGCTTCGCCCGATCGGCTGCGCGTACACGGCGGGGCTTGCCCATCAATACCGGCTGAAATACCACGGCGCCGATCAGCGTGCACAAAAGCGACAGCGCGAGCAGCCGCCCCATGCTGGATGTGCCGGGGTGATGCGAAAACCACAGACTGCCGAACGCGGTTGCGGTCGTTGCCGCGCTGAACATCACGGCATGCGTGAGACTCGATTGCAGCAAGCGCGTCTGGCCGGAGCGCCACGCCATCACGAAATAGATCTTGAACGCCACGCCGACGCCCAGCATGAGCGGCAACGCGATGATGTTCGCAAAGTTGAGCGGCATCCTGAAGACGACGCACAGTTCCAGCGTGACGATCGCGGAGACGAGCAACGGTACCAAAGTTCGTAAAACATCGCCCAAACGGCGCAAGGCGATCCACAACAACACGGTTATCGCGATCAGCGAGTAGATTGCCGCCTGCTGGAACGCCTTGATGATCGTCTCGGCCGAATGGCGCACGGAGATCGGGCCGCCTATGGCGTTCGGCTCGGCGTGGCGCACGGCATCTGCGAAACGGGCGAGCAGGGTGTCGTCGTTCGGATCGGCGCCCGGCGGCACTTTCGGCGAGACATCGACGAGCGCCTGACCACTCGGCGTAACCCACGTCTCGACCATTTGCGGCGGCAAGGTGGCGCGCGTGATCTCGACCGGCTGCAACAGCGCGCGCAACTGGCCGAGCGCGAGGCGCAATGGCTCGGCCATCGCGTGGTCGGCGCGATCGCGCGTGGCGGCATCGGCGGCGGCGAGCTTCTTGAGCGTGGCGGAGAGATGCTGCGCTTCGGCCGCGCCCGCGCCGGGGTGATCGTCGGCCGCGAGCGACAGCGCACCCGCGACACGCTTGAGCGTGGCGACGCGCACTTCATCCGTCACGGGCGATGCCACCGGCTGGTTCAGCGCCGGCAGCAACTGATCGGCGGCAGCCTTGATGAGCGCGAGCTTTGCCGGCTGATCGGCCGGAATCAGCGACGACAACGTGGTCGCGCGATCCACTTCCGGCAGCTTCTGGAGCTTCGCCGCGATGCGATCCGCTTCCGCTAGCGAAGGCGCGAGCACCGCGACATCGTTGACCGCGCCCTCGGGTGAATCCTTGAGCGAGGCGAGCGTCGCCATCGACTCCGTATGCGGATCTTTCAGATGCAGCGGGTTGAAGTCGAAGTGCAGATGGAACAGGAGCGGCAACGCGCCGACCACGACGACGAGCGTGCCGATCAGCACCGGCTTGCGATGCCGGTCGAGAAATTCATCGACGGGGGCGAGCACCGGAAAGCCCGGCGCGCTTGCTTCGCCCGGCGGCGCAAACACCTTGATGAGCGCGGACAGCAAGGTCATGTTGGTGATATACGCGACGAACATGCCGACGCCCGCGATCAACCCGAGTTCCGACACGCCGCGATACGCGGTCGGCAGAAAGGAGAAGAAGCTTGCGGCAGTCGCGGTGGCGGCGAGCGTCAGCGGCACGGCCACATGCCGCGCGGTTTCGGCGAGCGCCACGTCGAGCCGCTTGTGCTTGTGCCGTTCCTCGCGGTATTTCACGCCGAACTGAATGCCGAAGTCCACGCCCAGACCCACGAACAGCACCATGAACGCGACCGAGATCATGTTGAGCGCGTGGACCATCATGAGGCCGAGCGCGGCCGTGATCGCGAGCCCGACGAAGAGCGTGATGAACACCGCAAGAATCATGCGCTTGGAGCGCAACGCAACCCACAGAATGACCAGTACGACCAGGAACGTGAGGATGCCGTTGAGCTCGGCGCCATCGGCCACGGAGGCAAATTCTTCGTCGGCGAGGGGTTGCGCGCCGGTCAGATGCAGCGTCGCGCCGTACTTCTTGTCGAGGTTCAGCCTGGCCGCCACGGCGCGAATTTCGTCCGATGAGCCCGCCGCCGCCTTGAGCGCGTTGAAATCGAGTTCCGGCAACACGGTGACGAACGCGCGCGCCGGTCCGGTGCTCTTTGCGGAATCCGCCACGTCGCGCCAAGAGAAGGCAACCGGCTGATTGGCCAGCACGCCGTCGAGCACGGTCGCGCTCTTGCCGAGCAAGCTGGCCATCTGGCCGAGATTGATCTGGCCTGTCAGCAGCGGCACATTGAGCGTGGTATTCAGCGTCTGCGCGAGGCCGGTGAGTGTCGGGTCGTGCGCGAGCGTGTTGATGAGCGGACGCGCCTGCACGAGCTGCTTCGTGACTTCATCGACCTTGGCGGCGGGTAAGTACAAAAGGCCGTTGTGCTCGAAGAAATCGCCGCCTGAAGGTTGCGACACCGACTTGAAGCGCGCCGGCTCCTGCTTGAGCGCGGCGGCGAGTTCGTTCGCGGCGGCATCGGCGAATTCGGGGGCCGCGGCTTCGACGACGATCAGTAGCGTGGCGCCGCGTTGCGGAAACGCGGCGTCGATTGCCTTGCTGCGCGCGGCCCACTCCGGCTCGTTCTCGATGAGTTGGCTGACATCGGTGCTGATCTTGAAGTGATGGACGACATAAATCGTGCTCAGCACGCCGAGCAGCAGCGAAATGGCGATAATCCACGCCGGACGGCGTATGGCGATGGTGACGAAGCGAGTAATGTTGGACGTCAGCATGAAGACGCTACCTGGTGTGTCCTGTTATTTTTGCGGGCCGCGTGCTGCCGGCGAGATGATGCGCGCCGGCGTCCGGCGATGCCGCGCAAGTATACCGGTCGATGCCGGGCACGAACGCGCCATGCGTCTTGAACTGTCGATGCCCCCGCGTGTCGATATACTGGCTCGACGCGTGCCGGCTGCATCGGCGTTACCGGGTATTGCGCCGTCCCCATACCAATTCCAACCTCAGAACTCATTCAGAGAACGGGTGCCATGAAACGCTATCTGTCCATTTGCTTCGCATTTCTCCTTGCCCTCGGCCTGTCCGGCGAGGTTTTCGCGCAAACTAGCCCCGACGCCGTCGTCAAGGCTGCTGTCGAAGGCACCGTCGACGCGATGAAGGCCGACCCGCAAGCGCGCGGCGGCGACATGGCGAAGATCACACAACTCGTGCAAACGCGCTTTTTGCCCGCCACCGACTTCCAGCGCACGACGCGCATAGCGGTGGGCAAGGCATGGGCCAGCGCCACGCCCGAGCAGCAGAAACAGCTTTACGATCAGTTCCAGACGTTGCTTGTGCGGACCTACGCGGCTTCGTTGTCGCAATTACGCGATCAGGACGTCAAGTTTAGCTTCGAGTCGCCCAAGGCCGATGCGAACGCGCGCGACGTCGTGGTCGAATCGCACGTCGTTTCGACTGGCGGCGACAATCCGGTGCGTTACAGATTGGGTAAGACGGCGCAAGGCTGGAAAATCTACGACATCGACATGATGGGCGCGTGGCTCATCCAGGTCTATCAGCAACAATTCGCGGGGCAACTGCAGAAAGACGGTGTCGATGGGCTGATCAAGTATCTGTCGGAGCACAATTCGCGCTCGGCGGGGTGACATCGAGGCGCAATAGCGCCCGCGACGCCACCTGCACCAGCCAGACTCATGTAATAAGAAACGCGACGGTGATGAGCCGTCGCGTTTTTTTGTTTATGACGCGCCTGTCCTGTTTTCCTATACCATTTGGCCGAGTCTAAAATGACTATCGTTACGTGACCAGGGGCATTATCATGGCTGTCAAGCGAGTTTCGAAATCCGAGTTCAAGGCGAAAGCATTGGAGTACTTTCGTCTCGTGGAATCGACAGGAGAACATATGATCGTGACGGACCATGGCAAGCCCGTGCTCGAAGTGCGGCGCTACGACAACTCATCCCTCACGCCGCTGGAGGAATTGCGCGGAAGCGTGTTGCGTTATGACGACCCCATGGAGCCCGTCGGCGAGGACGACTGGGAGGCGCTGGAATGATCGTGCTGGACACGCACACGTTGCTGTGGTGGGTGAGCGGAGCGGCGCTCGGCAAGCTAGCTCGGGCAGCGATCGAGCAAGAATTGGAGGAAGGCGGGGAGATTGTGATCTCGACCATGACCGCATGGGAAATCGCGATGTTGGTGAAGCGAGGTCGGGTTGTCCTCTCCGCGGACGTTGGCGACTGGCTCGACAAAGTGAGTCGAATAGAAGGCGTGCGCTTCGTCCCCGTGGACCGAAACATCGCAGTCAAATCCGCCGATTTGCCGGGCGAGTTCCACAAAGATCCGGCAGACCGCATGATCGTGGCGACGGCGCGTTCGCTTTCTGCACCTCTGGTCACGAAGGACCGGAGAATTCGCGACTATCAACACGTCAAGACCATTTGGTAACCCGAAAACAAAAAGGGCGGACAACCAGAGTCATCCGCCCTTCCATCAATCACCCTCGGCCACTAATGCGCCGCAGCGGCTGCCTTTGATCCCTTGCCCTTCGACATCCGCCCGATCTCTTCTAGCTTGATCTCGACGTGCTTCGAGAAGACGTACTCGGCCGGACGCTGCTTGTCGATCGGCAGATCCTTCGCGTACGCGCCTTCCGTACGCGGGCCGCGCATCGACACACCGAGCGCCTTCAGCGGATGCGCCACGGTATCCATCACGGCGGTGGCTTCGAAGCCGCTATGCACCATGCAGTCAGCACACTTCTCGTAGTTGCCCGTGCCGTACTTTTCCCACTCGGTGGTTTCCATCAGTTCCTTGAAGGTCTTCGCGTAACCTTCACCGAGCAGATAACACGGACGCTGCCAGCCAAACACCGTGCGTGCCGGGTTGCCCCACGGCGTGCACTGATACGTCTGGTTGCCCGCGAGAAAGTCCAGGAACATGGCCGACTGGCTGAACGACCAATTCTTGCCGTTGTTGCCGCGCTTGAAAATCTCGCGGAACAACGTCTTGGTCTTGTCGCGGTTCAGGAAGTGCTGCTGATCCGGCGCGCGTTCATAAGCATAGCCGGGCGACACCGTGATGCCGTCCACGCCCATCGGACCGAGCGTATCGAAGAACTTGGCGACGCGATCGGGATCGGCGTCGTTGAACAGCGTGCAATTGATGTTCACGCGGAAACCGCGCCGCTTCGCTTCCTTGATCGCCTTCACGGCCTTGTCGTAGACGCCGTCTTGCGATACCGAGTGATCGTGCGCCTGCTGGTCGCCATCGAGGTGAACGGACCAGACGAAGTACGGGCTCGGCTCGTAATCGTCCATCTTCTTTTCCATCAACAGCGCGTTCGTACAGAGATACACGAACTTCTTGCGCGCGATGATGCCCTTCACGACCTGCGGCATCTCCTTGTGCAAGAGCGGCTCGCCGCCCGCGATGGAAACGACCGGCGCGTTGCACTCGTCGACCGCGCCCAGGCACTCTTCCAGCGACAGACGCTGGTTGAGAATGGGATCCGGATAGTCGATCTTGCCGCAGCCGTTACACGCCAGATTGCAGCGGAACAGCGGTTCGAGCATCAGTGCAAGCGGGTAGCGCTTGTTGCGCGAAAAATGCTGGCGAAAGATATAGGCGCCAACGCGGACTTTCTGAAGCAGCGGAATAGACAATTGCTTGCTCTCCTTATTCTTCGCGGGTGGCCGTCGCTGCCGTGGTCGCCAGGGCGGCGAGCGGTTGCAACAGCTTCGCGGGGAGTTTGAATTCGACCTTTTCCTCGCGGCCTTCCATCGTCGTGACTTCGACGTGGCCGAACGCGCGCAGGGCATCGATCACATGTTTGACCATTTCCTCGGGCGCCGAAGCACCCGCGGTGATGCCGACAGTCTGCGCCTTTGCAAACCATTCGGCCTTGACTTCCGAACCATCGGCGACGAGATAACTCGGCACGCCGGTTTCCGCGCCGATCTCGCGCAGCCGGTTCGAATTGGAACTGTTCGTGGCGCCTACTACGAGCAAGACATCGACCTGAGTGCTCAACTCGCGCACGGCGGCTTGGCGATTCTGCGTGGCATAACAAATGTCGCGCGTGTCCGGACCCACGATATCGGTGAAACGGCGCTGCAAGGCGTCGATGATGCCGCGTGTGTCATCCACCGAAAGCGTGGTCTGCGTGACATAGGCGACCGGGGCATCGACGGGCAAAGCGAGCGTGTCCACTTCCGCCTCGCTTTGCACCAGCACGACCTCGCCCGGAATCTGCCCGATGGTGCCTTCCACTTCCGGATGCCCCGCGTGGCCGATCAGAATGAGTGTACGGCCTTGCGAGACATACTGCCGGCCCTGCACGTGAACTTTGGTGACGAGCGGGCAAGTGGCGTCCAGCACGTCGAGCCCGCGTGACAGCGCGTCTTTCTCCACCTTCTTCGCGACGCCGTGCGCGCTGAAAATGGCGACCGCGCCGTGCGGCACCTCGTCGAGCTCCTCGACGAAACGTGCGCCCTTGCCGCGCAGATTGTCTACGACATGACGGTTGTGAACGATCTCGTGACGCACATACACCGGTGCGCCATGCCGTTCCAGCGCCCGATCGACGATTTCGATCGCGCGAACCACGCCCGCACAAAAGCCGCGGGGTTGAGCAAGGATGATACGCATATTCGAACGAACTCCGACTGGCGCGGGTTTCGGATCAGGCGGCGCGATGCTCGCGCGTTCCATGGGACCACATTATCGTGCCGGCCATGCCGCAAACGGGCGGCTTGGCAAGCCCGGAATGCAGACCGGAAAAAACGACGTGCCGGGTTCGGTCTGCATGCCGAAGATGACCGCGTATTCTAACTCGTTCCCTTTATGGGCGCTTGTCGCATACGTTCCGGCTGAGCCTTGCGGCACGCGGCAATACGGCGACCGGCATATCCCATTAAACTGTCGGGTGCTCCGGGCGGGGCGCTCGCTCGCCACGGTGCGATTGCGTCGTTTGCGCCTTGTTTGCGTGCCTCGCGCGTTATTCCTTCGTGTATTTTTGGCGCAACGCCCCGGCCCGCTGCAATCCCTGATCCGACCTGATTCAACGCAAGCGCACTCGGTCGTCCGAGCTGCCGCCTTCGACTTTCATCTCATGTTACTGATCGCCTGGCTGTCATTTCTGATCTGGATCGTGTTGCTGTTCGCCCGTGGCGGCTTCTGGCGTGCCCAGCCCGCACCCGCGCTTTCCGCGACGACCGTGCACGCGGTCGGAAAAGCCGAAATCGCCCGGCGCGGCGCGTGGCCGGCGCTCGTGGCCGTGGTGCCCGCGCGTAACGAGGCCGACGTGATCGGCCGCGCGGTCGGCTCGCTACTCAGGCAAGACTACGCGGGCGCGTTCCACGTGATCGTCGTGGACGATCACAGCACCGACGGCACCGCCGCCGCCGCACTCGCCGCCGCCCGCGATCTCGGGCTCGATGACCGTCTGACCGTGCTCACCGCGCAACCGTTGCCGCCTGGCTGGTCGGGCAAGGTATGGGCGCAGTCGCAGGGCATCGGTGCTATCGATTCGCTCGGCCTGCCCGCCGAATTCCTTCTGCTTACCGATGCCGACATCTACCATCCGGCCGATGCCGCCACGCAACTCGTCGCGCGCACGATTTTAGAAGACCGCGATCTCGTCTCGCTGATGGTGCGGCTGCGCTGCGACTCGCCGTGGGAGAAGGCGCTGATTCCAGCGTTCGTGTTCTTCTTCGCGAAGTTGTATCCGTTCGCGTGGGTCAACGACGTGCGGAAAACGACCTCGGGTGCGGCCGGCGGCTGCATGCTGGTGCGCCGTTCGGCGCTGGTGGAGGCGGGCGGTATCGAGTCGATCCGGCAGGAACTCATCGACGATTGCAGTCTTGCCGCGCGCATCAAGCATCGCGCGGGGCGCAACGGCGCGCGGCCCATTCGGCTCGATCTGGCCGAATCGAGCGAGTCGCTGCGTCCGTACGATCACTGGCGCGAAATCTGGAACATGATCGCGCGCACCGCGTTCACGCAGTTGCGCTACTCGCCGCTTCTGCTCGCGGGTACGGTGCTGGGCATGGTGGTGATCTATCTCGCGCCGCCGTTGTTGGCGCTCACGATGGGCGCGCGTGCCTGGCCCGCCTGCGCGGCGTGGGCGCTCATGTGCATTGCGTATGGGCCGATGCTGCGCTACTACCGGCGTTCGCTGCTGTGGGCGCCGTTCCTGCCGCTGGTGGCGCTGTTCTACGTGAGCGCGACGATCGGCTCGGCCGTGCGTTACTGGAGCGGCAAGGGCGGTCAGTGGAAGGCGCGCGTGCAGGCGCCGACGCAGGAAGGCTCCTGACCGACTTGAACGCGCGTTACTTCTTCGTCAGAAGGGCATACATCTCGACGACGGCGTGCGGCGAAAACGTGAACGGCACCCAGCCGTGTCCGCCGTGACGCATGATGAGCAGTCGATCCCCGTTTGCGTGCTTCTGCACGGCCATCAGCGGGTTTTTCGTTGCCGCGAAACGCCAGCCGGGCGCGATGCCGACAGGCTGATCCGGCGTCATCGATGCACGCACGTTCGCCAATTCCTCGATCAGCTCCGACACGCCTTCGGGACTCAGCAGCACCGATTGGCCGGCGATCGTCATTTCGATTGCATCGCGGTCGGGGCGCGAGACGGTCAGCGTAGGCTTTTCCGCAGGTCTTGCGGCTTGTTCGCGCTCGGCTTCGGCGCCGAGCGGCGCGGGTTCCGCAGCGGGCGCGACGGGCTCGGCGCTCGTCACGCGCATGGGCAGCGGAGCGGGTTGGTCGTCTGGAGAAGTAGCGGACTGGAGGAGCGTGTCGAGGCTCGACTCCAGCGCGCCGAGCTGGTCATGTAGATTCATGCGAAGGTATCTGTGTCTTTCGATGCTGGCAGCGAGACCGTGATTTTACCTTCTCCGTCAGGAGCCACCGGGCACACGTTGTAACGAAATGCTTGGAAACGGCTGCCGATGAAGCGCTTCGCCGTTCCCCGCCGCAAAGAAAAAGGCGTCTTCCGGATTGCTCCGGAAGACGCCTTTCGAGACGGCGCCGACTACTTTACTTCGCGCGTGCCTGTGCTTCGGTCAGTGCTGCGTTGAGCGTCTTGCTCGGACGCATCACCGTTTCGAGCTTGGCCGGGTCCGGCTGATAGTACCCGCCGATATCCGCCGCATTGCCCTGCACGGCGTTGAGTTCGTCGATGATCTTCTGCTCGTTGTCGCCTAGTTGCTTCGCGAGCGGCGCGAACAGTTCGGCGAGTGCGCGGTCTTCCGACTGGTTCGCGAGTTCCTGCGCCCAGTACATGGCCAGATAGAACTGGCTGCCGCGATTGTCAAGCTGACCGGTCTTCGGCGACGGGCTCTTGTTGTTGTCGAGCAGCTTGCCGGTGGCGGCATCCAGCGCCTTCGCGACGAGTTTCGCGCGCGCGTTGTCGTTCTTGATGCCGAGTTCTTCCAGCGATACCGCCAGCGCCAGAAACTCGCCGAGCGAGTCCCAGCGCAAATG
Organism: Caballeronia sp. GAWG1-1; assembly: GCF_023631465.1. Lineage (NCBI taxonomy): Bacteria > Pseudomonadati > Pseudomonadota > Betaproteobacteria > Burkholderiales > Burkholderiaceae > Caballeronia > Caballeronia sp. GAWG1-1. The sequence continues at coordinate 51,051 of NZ_JALQDB010000025.1, read as the reverse complement.
GTTTTCTTCGACCAGTTGCTTGACATGCTTCGGCGCCGAGCCGCCCGCGCCGGTTTCGTACAGGCCGCCGCCCGCCATCAGCGGAACGATGGAGAGCATCTTCGCGCTGGTGCCGAGTTCCATGATCGGGAACAGGTCGGTCAGGTAGTCGCGCAGGATGTTGCCCGTCACCGAGATCGTGTCCATGCCGCGGATCACGCGTTCGAGCGTGTAACGCATGGCGCGCACCTGCGACATGATCTGGATGTCGAGGCCCGTGGTGTCATGGTCCTTGAGATACGTCTCGACCTTCTTGATGAGCTCGTTTTCGTGCGGACGGTACGGGTCGAGCCAAAACACGGCCGGCGTGCCCGAGTTCTTCACGCGCGTGACGGCGAGCTTGACCCAGTCGCGGATGGGCGCGTCTTTCACGAGACACATGCGCCAGATGTCGCCTTGCTCGACTTCCTGCGTGAGCGAATCGAGCACTTCGTTGGTCGCGTTATCGACGATACGCGCCGTGCCGGCTTCGCTGATCTCGAAAGTCTTGTCGTGCGAGCCGTATTCTTCGGCCTTCTGCGCCATCAGGCCGACGTTCGGCACCGTGCCCATGGTGCGCGGATCGAACGCGCCATTGGTCTTGCAGAAGTTGATGATTTCCTGATAGATGCGCGCGAACGTGCTTTCCGGGATCAGACACTTGGTGTCTTGCGGACGGCCGTCGGCGCCCCACATCTTGCCGCCCGCGCGGATCATGGCGGGCATGGACGCGTCGACGATCACGTCGTTCGGTGCGTGCAGGTTCGAGATGCCTTTAGCGGAATCGACCATGGCGAGCGCCGGGCGATGTTCATGACAGGCGTGCAGGTCACGGATGACTTCATCGCGCTGCGATTCCGGCAGCGTGTCGATTTTCGAGTAGAGATCGACCAAGCCGTTGTTCACGTTGACGCCGAGTTCCTCGAAGAGCTTCGCGTGCTTGGCGAACGCATCTTTATAGAACACCTTGACCGCATGACCGAACACGATGGGGTGCGAGACCTTCATCATGGTCGCCTTCACGTGCAGCGAAAGCATGACGCCCGTCTTGTGCGCGTCTTCCATCTGGTCTTCGTAGAACGCGACGAGCGCGTTCTTGCTCATGAACATGCTGTCGACGATCTCGCCTTCCTGCAGCTTGACCTTCGGCTTCAACACGATGGTTTCGCCGCGCTTCGTGACGAGTTCCATGCGCACTTCACGAGCCTGGTCGTTGGTGATGGACTTTTCGCCGTGATAGAAGTCGCCATGCTTCATGTGCGCGACGTGCGTACGCGACGCCATGCTCCATTCGCCCATGCTGTGCGGATGCTTCTTCGCGAAGTTCTTGACCGCGAGCGGCGCGCGGCGGTCCGAGTTGCCTTCGCGCAGCACCGGATTCACGGCCGAGCCGAGGCACTTGGAGTAGCGCTGACGAATGGCCTTCTCTTCGTCGTTCTTCGGCTCTTCGGGATAGTCGGGCAGCTTGTAGCCCTTCGACTGCAATTCCTTGATCGCGCTGATCAGCTGATGCAGCGACGCGCTGATGTTAGGCAGCTTGATGATGTTGGTGTCTTCGAACTGCGTGAGCTTGCCGAGTTCGGCGAGGTTGTCCGGCACGCGCTGTTCTTCGCTCAGGAACTCGGGAAACTCGCCGAGGATACGCGCGGCGACCGAGATGTCGCTCGTTTCGACATTGACGCCGGCCGGCGCGATGAAAGTGCGGACGATCGGCAGAAAGGCGCTGGTTGCGAGCAGCGGAGCTTCGTCGGTCAGGGTGTAGATGATAGTGGGTTGCTGATTACTCATCGCTTGTCTCGACTTCGCAGAACAGGTTGGAAAAAAGCGCCGGCTGCATTCACCCTTCCGGCCGTGAATCCGCTATTTTGCATGATTTTGAGGGGCGCGCGTGTGAAAGCTGGTCGCCGCGCGGGCGTAAATCGAAGCATTTTCATTTCAAATCAATAACTTGGAGATTTTTGGGTCTTATAGAAGAGTTGAGCCAATCTCGCAATGCGGAACGTTGCACTGTCAACTGCCCAGATAGCCGTTCGCACGGAACCAGTCGAGCGCGTCCTTGAGTCCTTCGCGATACGGCCGCGCGCTGTAGCCTAGTTCCCGCTCCGCCTTTGCCGACGTGAAGTACATCTTGTTCTTCGACATGCGCAGTGCGTCCACCGTCACGAACGGCTCCTTGCCGCTGAATTTGGCGAACATCTCCGCGCCCACGGCGAGCGGATAAAGCGGCCCGCGCGGCAGCTTGATGGTCGGTGGCTTCCTCCCGACGAATCCGGCGATGTCCGCGAGCATCTGCTGCAATGGCAGATTCTCGCCCCCCAAAATATAACGTTCACCGATGTTGCCGCGTTCGAGCGCAAGAAAGTGGCCGTTGGCGACATCATCGACATGGACGAGATTCAGGCCTGTGTCGACGAAAGCGGGAATCTTCCCTGTCGCCGCTTCGACGATGATGCGCCCGGTAGGCGTCGGCCGCACATCGCGCGGACCGATGGGCGTCGAAGGATTCACGATCACCGCCGGTAACGCGTCGTTCGCGACCATGCGCTCGACGGCGCGCTCCGCCATCACCTTGCTGCGCTTGTACGCGCCAATGGTGCTCGCCGTGTCCGACGGCTTCGTCTCATCCGAGATTGCGCCCGAACTCGTGACCTTGAGCGTCGCCACGCTGCTCGTGTAGACGATGCGCTCCACGCCTTCGGCCAGCGCCGCGCGCATGGTCGCCTCGGTGCCCTGCAGGTTCGCGCGCTCGATTTCGCCCGGGTCCGGCGCCCAGATCCGGTAGTCGGCGGCCACATGGAACAGATAGCGCACGCCCTTCAGCGCGGCGCGCATCGAGGCTTCGTCGCGCATGTCTCCGACGACGATCTCGGCATCGAGCGCTTCGACGTTCTTGCGCGGACTCGTGGCGCGGAGCAGCACGCGCACCTTGAAACCGCGCTCGATCGCGAGCCGCGCAACCGCCGAGCCCACGAAACCCGAGGCTCCCGTGACAAGCACGCGTGAGCCGGAAAATTCAGTCATTCTTACCTCGCCCTTACATTTGCGCGGCCGTTTTTTCGTAACAAGTGCCGCGCGACAATGGATGCGTCAAGAACCCGCAAAGCCAGATATGACAAGGGCTTGCGGGTCGTGCTATGGTCCGGACCTGCCTGCTTTGTAGGCGCTTTTGCAAAACATGAACATCCTGGTCAACGATGCCCCAAGACACTCGAAGCCACGCCTCGTGGATTTACCTTGCCATTGCGATCGCGCTTGCCGTCGTGTTCGCCATCGACTTGCTCACGCCCACGCGTCTCGCGATCTGGGTGTTTTACGTGCTGCCGGTCGTGCTTTGCATGTGGCTCGACAAGCCGCCTGCGCCGATTATCGTCGCGGGCGCGTCTTCGGTGCTGATGATCGGCGGCTACGTCTTCTCCAACGCTGAACCCACCGCAAACCACGAAGTCCTGCAACTCAATCGCGCGATGGGCATTTTCGTGTTGCTCGTGGTGTCGGCGGTGGCGCACCTGTATATCAAATCGCGGCTCGCGGTACAACGGACCACGTGGCTGCAGCAGGGCATCATGCAGATGAGCCTGCAATTGCGCGGCGAACAGTCTCCGGCTTCGATCGGCGTCAGCATGCTTCGTTCGCTCGTTCCGTATGTCAACGCAAAAGTCGGCGTGGTTTATACGTTCGAAGCCGATACGCTCACGCGCATCGCCGGCTGGGCGCTTCCCGACGAAGACAGCGCGCCGCGCCGCATTGCGCGCGGCGTCGGGCTCGCGGGTCAGGCGGTCGAGGACAAGCGTATCCTGCAAATGCGCGATGCGTCCGCGCACTATCTGAAAGCCGGCTCCGCGCTGGGCACGGTTGCGGCGTCGAGCGTAGTAGTCGCGCCCGTCATGGCCGATGGCGAAGTGATGGGCGTCGTCGAGCTCGGCTTTGTCGGCGACGAAGGACGCTTCAACGACAGCCGCGAGCTGCTCGAAATGGCATCGGAAGCGATGGGCATGGCGTTGCGCTCGGCGCGGTATCGCGTGAGGCTCGTCGAACTGCTCGAAGAGACACAGCGGCAGAGCGAGGAATTGCAGGTGCAGCAGGAAGAACTGCGCGTCTCGAACGAAGAACTCGAAGAACGCGGCCGCGCCCTGCAGGACTCGCAGGCGCGGCTAGAACAGCAGCAGGCCGAACTCGAACAGACCAATGTGCAGCTCGAAGAGCATTCGCAGAATCTAGAACGGCAGAAGGCCGAACTGCTTCAGGCGCAGCAGGAACTGACCGCGAACGCGTTGCAGATGGAGCGCGCGAGCCAGTACAAGTCGGAGTTCCTGGCGAACATGTCGCATGAATTGCGCACGCCGCTCAATAGTTCGCTGATCCTCGCCAAGCTCCTGCAGGACAACAAGCAAGGCAATCTCTCCGACGAGCAGGTGCGCTACGCGGCGACCATCCACTCGTCGAACAGCGATCTGCTTTCGCTCATCAACGACATTCTCGATCTCTCGAAAGTCGAGGCGGGCCAGATGGATGTGCAGTTCGCGCCCGCTTCCGTCGATTCGATTCTGCAAGCGCTCAAGCAATCCTTCGCGCCGGTCGCGGCCAGCAAGGGGCTCGAGTTCTTCACCGTGCATGGCGAGAACGTGCCGGAGTATTTCGTCACCGACAACCAGCGGCTCTTGCAGGTGCTGCGCAATCTGCTGTCCAACGCGTTCAAGTTCACCGAGCGCGGCAGCGTGACCATCGCGGTGGAGCGCGCGAACGAACAGGCGCTACGGTTCGAGGTTCGCGACACGGGCATTGGCATTGCGCGCGACAAGCAAGACCTGATCTTCCAGGCGTTCCAGCAGGCGGACGGAACCACGAGCCGTCGATACGGCGGCAGCGGACTCGGCCTTTCGATCTCGCGCGAATTCTCGCGTTTGCTCGGCGGCTCGGTCGGTGTATCGAGCGAAGTCGGCAAAGGCAGCGTGTTCTCGGTGACGCTGCCGATCGCCACGCGCGAAGGCACCGTCACCGCGAAGCTCGACACCATCGGACATATGCGCGAGCCCGAGCCCGCCGCCGTGCGCGATCCTGCCTTGGTGCCGGTCGCACCTTCGCCGGCTCCGCAAGAACGCCCGGCGCCGCAACCTCCGCAGGCGTCGATGCCCGAGCCAAAAGGTATCGCCGACGACCGCGCGGACCGCAAGCGGCCGGGGCGCGTGATTCTCGTCATCGAGGACGATCAGCCTTTCGCGCATATCCTCTACGATCTCGCGCACGAACTCGATTTCGATTGCGTGCATGCGGCAAGCGCCACGCAAGGCGTGGAACTGGCGCGTTCGCTGCAACCCAACGGCATCCTGCTCGACATCGGCTTGCCGGACCAGTCGGGCCTCACCGTGCTCGAATGGCTGAAACACGATCCGCTCACGCGTCATATCCCGATCCACATCGTCTCCGCGACGGATCACGCCGATGTCGCGCTGCATCTCGGCGCAATCGGCTACACGCTCAAACCGAGCGCACGCGACGATCTCGCGCAGGCCATCCTCAAGCTCGAAGCGCGCTCGTCGCAAGGCATGCGGCGCGTGCTCGTGGTCGAGGACGATCCGGCCTTACGTCAGAGCATTCATGCGTTGCTCGCGAGCGAAACCGTGGGAATCGTGGAAGCGGGCTCCATCGCCGAAGCACTCGACGAGATGAAAAGCGCCGCGTTCGATTGCGTCGTGATGGACCTGGCGCTGCCCGACGGTTCCGGCTACGAACTGCTCGAACGCGTTTCGACGAGCAGCGGACACGGCTCGCCGCCAGTGATCGTCTACACGGGCCGCATGCTCTCGCAAGAGGAAGAGCAGCGCCTGCGCCGTTATTCGAAATCGATCATCATCAAGGGTGCGAAGTCGCCGGAGCGTCTGCTCGATGAAGTGACGCTCTTTTTGCATAGCGTGGAAAGCGCGTTGCCGCCCGAGCAGCAACGCATGCTGCGCGCGGCGCGTCAGCGCGACGACGTGTTCGAAGGCCGCACGATCCTGCTCGCCGAAGACGACGTGCGCAACATCTTCGCGCTGTCGCGCGTGATCGAGCCGCTCGGCGCCACGCTGGAGATCGCGCGCAACGGCCGCGAGGCGCTCGAAGCGCTCGCGCGTCCCAACGAGATCGACCTCGTTCTGATGGACGTGATGATGCCCGAGATGGACGGCCTCACCGCCATGACCGAGATTCGCAAGCAGCATGAGCACGCGCGCCTGCCGATCATCGCGCTGACGGCGAAGGCCATGCAGAGCGATCGCCAGAAATGTCTCGAGGCGGGTGCGGACGACTACATATCCAAACCCATCGATGTCGATAAGCTCGTATCGCTGTGCCGCGTCTGGTTGCGGCAGCGTTGACGTGAGATGTCAGATCAGACGGCCCACTTGATGAACGAAAGCATGCACGACGAAGAAGCCACGTTCGATATCGAACTGAAGCTGATTCTGGAGGCCATCTACCTCAAGTATCAGCACGACTTCCGGCACTATTCGGTGAGTTCGCTGCGGCGCAGGCTCGGCCAGGCAGTGCGCGATCTCGAATGCGCGACGCTCTCGCAATTGCAGGAGCGCATTCTGCGCGACCCGTCGCTCTTCGGCAGGCTATTCCAGTACCTCACCGTGCAGGTGAGCGAGATGTTCCGGGACCCGCAGTATTTTCGTGCAATTCGCGAGACGATCGTGCCGATTCTGCAGACTTATCCTTCGATCAAGGTATGGGTCGCGGGATGCAGCAGCGGCGAGGAACTGTGGTCGCTCGCGGTAATGTTCGCCGAGGAACGGCTCGCCGAGCGCACCGTGTTCTACGCGACCGACATCAACGCGGAAGCCTTGCGTATAGCGGAAAACGGCATCTATTCGCTGGATCGCATGGCGGGGTTCAGCCAGAACTACCTCGCGGCGGGTGGCAAGCGTTCGCTCTCCGACTACTATCACGCGGCCTATGGCGCGGCGAAATTCTCGCAGACGCTCAAGTCGCGTGTGGTGTTCGCGGATCACAGCCTCGCCACGGACAGCGTGTTTCTAGAAGCGCATCTGGTCTCGTGCCGCAACGTTCTGATCTATTTCGACCGCGCGTTGCAGGACCGCGCGCTCGGCCTTTTCAGCGAGTCGCTCGTGCGGCGCGGCTTTCTCGGACTCGGCAGCAAGGAGAGCCTGCGTTTTTCGAAACATGCGGACCAGTTCGCCGACTTCAATCCGCGCGAGCGGCTTTATCAGAAGGTGTAGCGATGAGCACACAGATGCAGCGCCCGCTCGTCTTCGACGCCGTCGTGATCGGCGCGTCGGCGGGCGGCGTCGAGGCGCTGAATCTGCTGTTGCCGGCGCTGCCGAAAGCGTTCGCGCCGTCGGTTCTCGTCGTGGTGCATGTGCGGCAGGGTCAGCCGAGCCTGTTGCCCGACCTGTTCGCGCAACGCTGTGCAATCGCTGTGCGCGAACCCTTCGACAAGGACGAGATCGCGCCGGGCACGGTGTATTTCGCGCCGCCGGGGTATCACATGCTGGTCGAGGCGGAAGATGGCGCGGCGCCTTCCATCGCGCTGTCGGTCGATCCGCCCGTGCGCTTTTCGCGGCCATCGGTGGATGTGTTGTTCGAATCGGCGGCGCACGCGTATCGCGAGCGGCTGCTCGGCATCGTGCTGTCGGGCGCCAACGACGATGGCGCGCGCGGCGCGCTGGCGATTCGCGATGCGGGCGGCGCGTGTTGGGCGCAGGACCCGCGCACGGCTTCCTCGTCCGCGATGCCGCTTGCGGCTATCGAAAACGGCGCGGTCCGAGAGGTCCTGACGCTGGAGCAAATGGTGACGCGTCTTTCCACGCGCATCGGGTACTTATCAGAGAATAAGTTAGGCAATGAGGCAGGCAATGAAGCTGGAAGCGACGCAGGAAGCAAAACAGGCAATGCAGGCAAGGGGAGCCGCTAAATGACGCAACCCATTTATGTGCTGATCGTCGATGACATCCGCAACAACATCACCGCACTCGAGGCGTCGCTGGCCCGGCCGGATCTCTCGGTGCTGAAGGCGGAATCGGGACCGGCCGCGCTCGAACTGCTGCTCAAGCACGACGTCGCGCTCGCCATTCTCGATGTCAACATGCCCGGCATGGACGGCTTCGAACTTGCCGAACTCATGCGCGGCAGTCCGCGTACTGCGCATGTGCCGATCATCTTTCTGACCGCGACCGCGCAGGACGGCAACCGCACGTTTCGCGGCTACGAAGCGGGCGCGGTGGACTTTCTCTACAAGCCGTTCGATTCGCGCATCCTCAATTCGAAGGTAGATGTCTTCATTCAGATGGAGCGTCAAAAGCAGCAACTCGCGACGCAGCTCGCAACCGTACAGCAACTGCTCGATGCAAACGAGATGCTCATGGCCGTGCTCGGTCACGACCTGCGCACGCCGCTGTCGGCCGTGATCGCTTCGGCGGAATATCTCGCGCGCTTCGTGCCGGACGAGAATGTCGCGAATATCGGCAACCGCATCAAGTCGAGCGGCATGCGCATGGTTCGCATGGTCGATCAGTTGCTGAACCTTGCGCGTCTGCGCGGCGGCCGCGTGACCTTGCAGCCGCGTTCCGTGGAACTCGCGACGCTCGCGAAGAATATCGTCGAGGAATACGAGGCGCGCGTAGGCAAGGGGCGCATCTTCGTGCTGCGCCACGGCGATACGCTTTTGCAAGGCGACGGCGATCTGCTTTCGCAAGTGTTTTCGAATCTCATCGGCAACGCGTTGCAGCACGGGCTCGAAGGCTCGGCCATTCAGGTGCGTCTCGAAGGCGGCAAGGACGACGTGACCATCGTCGTGCAGAACGCGGGCGAGATTCCGCCTGAAGTGGTGCCGACCATCTTTGCGCCGTATCGCTCGGGGCGGCGTCAGAGCGAGTCCAGCGGCCTCGGGCTCGGCCTCTACATCACGCGCGAAATCACCGAGATGCATGGCGGCGACGTGACGGTGCAATCGTCCGCGCAGGCGGGCACGGTGTTCGAAGTGCATCTGCCGCGCACGCCGCGTCCGCGTCCTGGCGAACGCACGGATTCCGCGCAGCCGTTCCGTCTCAGCTGAAGCGCGAAATCGAGCTGATCCTGAAGCGTTTCGATACGCCGTCTACAATGCGGCCTATCAACGCTTACGAGGGGAATGCGCGATGCCTGGCCCGGATCTGGATACGAGAATCGAAACCTATTACGTGCACGTGAAAGGTGTCGTGCAGGGCGTGGGCTTTCGACATCACACCGTGAGGCGCGCGCATGCGCTCGGCGTGCGCGGCTGGGTCGCGAATCTCGAAGACGGCTCGGTGGAGGCGATCGTACAAGGCGCGGCCAATCAAGTCGACTTGATGCTCGAATGGCTGCGACGCGGGCCGCCGCATGCCCGCGTCACCGAGTTCTTCAGCGAAGAACGCTACGTAGAAAAGCGCTACGAGCGCTTCGAGCAGCACTGAATCAACGCGCCACCAACAAACTCTCCGCGAACTGCCATTCCTCGTCGCGCCACTGATGCGAGCATTCGAAGCCCGCGTCGGCGGCCATTGGCGCAACTTCATCGGCGGCGTACTTGTGGCTGCTTTCCGTCCAGATCGTCTCGCCTTCGCGGAACTCGACGCGCAGATCCGCACTTGGCACATGCGCCGTCAGCGCACGCCTGGCGCGCAGATGCATTTCGATACTGCGTGCTTCGGAATTGAAGCGCGCGACGTGCTCGAAGGCATCGAGCGGAAAATCGCCACCCAGTTCGCGGTTGATGCGCGCCAGCAAGTTCAGGTTGAATGCAGCCGTCACGCCGATGGGATCGTCGTACGCGGCGATCAACGTCGGTAGCGGTTTGAGAAGGTCGGTGCCGAGCAAAAGGGCATCGCCGGGAGCGAGCATGCTGCGTATCGACTGTAGAAACTTGGTCGCCGCGAGCCGCGAAAAATTACCGATGGTGCTGCCGAGAAACAGCACGAGCAGCCTTTCGCCTTCCTTCCGTTTGGCGCTGACTTCCGACAAGCCGGCCAGATAATCGCGCTCATAACCGACGATCGAAATGCGCTCGATATCGCCCAGTTCCCGGCGGCACAACTGCAAAGCGGTGCGCGATATTTCAATCGGGTAATAGGCGGTGGGCTGCTTTTTACAAAGCGCCTCCAATATGCGGCGCGTCTTGCGGCCACTGCCGCTGCCGAGTTCGGCGACCTTCACGTTGCCCGGCATTGCCGCGACGATATCGGCGGCATGTTCCGTGAGCACGCGCTCTTCGGCGCGCGTCACGCCGTATTCGGGCAGCGCAGTGATGACTTCGAAGAGGGCCGAGCCCACTTCGTCATACAGATACATGGATGGCAATTCTTTTTGCGGCTCTTTCGACAACCCGGCGCGGACGGCCTCGGCAAAGGCGCTGTCGACGCGGGTGGATAGGGCGGGTTGAATCATGACGTCTCCATCTATGCGGCGTTTTATTCGCGTGCCGTCCTTCGTTGCAACGGCGCGGCGCTTGGATGCTGCTGATGCAATGACGTGAGCGGCTTCGCTCGAATCAGGCAGGTGAAACCGTTGGGTTAGATATGAAGAGTCGCCCATCGGCATGACGGGTTGAAGACAACGTCGCGCTCGGTGAAGTTCATCCGGCGCGAAAAGCGAACTAGCGAAGCAAAAAACGCGCACGACCCGAAGCGAAGTTTGAAGCACGCTCTGAATAGCGTCGATGCACAGCGTTTAAAATGCGCAGTTCCCGCTTCGCTCGAGCTTTCACTCATTGATGAATCAGCACGTTCTCGGGCGCGGCATCGCGCTTTCCGTTGTCGCATCGGCGCTCTTCGCGCTCATGTCGGGCTACACCAAATGGCTCGCGCCGCTCGATGGCCTCGACATCTTCGCCTGGCGCATCGTGTGGACCATGCCCGGCGCGCTGCTGCTCGTCGCCTTGCGTCATCGCTGGCCGCAATTGTGCGCGCTCATTGGAAAGCTTGCTCGAACCCCGAGTCTGCTTTTGGCGTTCGCCACGGTCGCCGCCTTGCTTGGCCTGCAATTATGGATTTTTCTTTGGGCGCCGTTGCATGGACGCGCGCTCGAAGTGTCGCTTGGCTACTTTTTGTTGCCCCTCGGCATGGTCCTTCTGGGTCGCTTTTACTATCACGAAGCGCTCGATCGTCTGCAATGGGCGGGCGTCATTGCGGCGGCGCTTGGCGTGGCGCATGAGCTTGTCATGTCGCATGCGTTCGCTTGGCCGACGCTCGTCGTCGTGCTCGGCTATCCACCGTATTTCATCTTGCGGCGACGCCTGAACGCGGACCCGCTCGTTTCCTTCGCGATAGAGATGATGTTGCTCGCGCCGGTCGCAATCGTCATGTTGTTCGCACGGAATTCGTTTTCTATGGCTGCAAGCGACGCGCGCTTGTGGATGCTGTTGCTTCCCGGACTCGGCGCGTTGAGCACGGTTGCGCTCGCGTCTTATCTGCGCGCGAGCCGTTATTTGCCGCTCGCGCTCTTCGGCATTCTGGGCTATGTCGAACCGGTCTTGCTGGTCGGCGTGGCAGTGCTCGTACTCGGCGAGCCGTTCTCGACGACGCAACTCGGAACCTATGTGCCCATCTGGATTGCCGTGGCGCTGACCGCCGTGCACAGCGCGCGGCTGCTACGGCGTGAACGCATGTCGGCGGCGAGTTTGCCGGTCAGCGAACATCACGCGAGTATCGAGCATGAGATTGGCGCGGAACACAGCGAGCGCGTGGAACCGATGCAATAAAAAAGGCGAGCCCGTGAGCTCGCCTTGCCTGAACGCATCGATGCAACCGATGCGCGATGCGCCTACGCGCAGCCTCCCTGACTGCCTGCTGCGTCTACTGTTTGCATCGGCGGCCGTTTTTTGCGTCGCTGGATTTCGCGACTTGTTACTTGTCGGCCTTCGTTTTGGCTCCCCACCGGCACCTTCGCTGCGCCCCGTTAAACCTTGATGCGCTGTTTTTTTCGTCGCGATGCAGATGAAACGCCGCGCTTCAGTGGCGCGTTGACGTCCGTCTGGTGACAAAGGGTAACGAGTCGCGAGCAAATGAAACGGCGCGTTATAACGCCGAGCGTCGTGGAAAGTCTTTACCGATTCAACATGCCAAGTGTTACGGCCAAACACATATGTCGGCATTTATAGCAGCGCCGTGGAAATACTTCGATATCCGAACGAATGCCTGCCGCAGGACCAACTTGTAAGCGTTGAAATGTACGGTTACCAACTGCATCAGTTATTTCTTCATCGCCTGCTTAAGATGACTCTACGAACCCGGCTCACGGGAATTGGAGAGTCTCATGAAACGCGCAGCACTTGTCTTGTTGATGATCGGAAGTCTGTCGGTGGCAGGACAGGCGTCGGCCCACGGGCGCGGCGGCGGCTACGGCGGCCACGGTGGTGGCGGCAATGGCGGCGCGATTGTCGGCGCGTTGATCGGCGGCGCTGTGCTGGGCGCCATCGTGAGCTCGGTGGCGAATGCGCAGCCTGTCTACGCACAGCCGGCTTATGCGCAACCGGCTTATGCGCAGCCTGTGTACGCGCAACCTGCCGTTCCTCCCGGCTATTGCTACGACGGCTATCGCCGCGCCTACGTGCCCTGCGCGCCCGCTGGCTACGGATATTGATTGCACGACCATTGCCGCCACGCGGCACGACGTTTGCGCTAACAAGTCCACGTGCGTTGCAGCGTCTCTGCGGCCTGGACGGACGATGGATGGACACGTGAAACGCAAACTTTTGGAGACTTGCTATGAACGCGACTAAGAAGCTGGTGATCTCGGCACTGGTGTTGGGTCTTTCGGGCGGTGTCTACGCGCAAGCCGGAGGCGGAGGCGGCGCAGGTGGTGGTGCGGGCGGCGGCGCAGGCGGTGGCGGCGGCGCGGGGATGGGGTCGGCAGGTGCGGGCGGCAATGGCGCCGCGGGCGCTGGCGCTGGCATGGGCGCGTCGGGCAAGGGTGGTGGCGTCGGCATGAGCGGCGCGACAGGCACGGGTGTCGGCGGCTCGTCGGATGGCACGAGCGGAACCGGCACAGGCGCGAAGAGTGGCATGAACAACGGGGTCAACAACAACATGAACCCGGGAACCATGCAGCGCAGCACGCCGGACAGTACCGGCAACGCTAACGGTGCACAAAAGAGCTACTGATGTCGTGGTACGTGTACGCTAGCGCGCATGCAGGTGCGATCGCCGGGGCAGGTTGCGGCATCCGCTATGCAGCGGCGCGCGAAGAACGAAAGATTGAATTGGGAATAACGTTTTACTGCTCGGTCGCGGACGCTGCACTTGCCGCCGCTGCCGGCTCGAATGTCTTGACGCGCAAACTGACCTTCTCGGCATAAGCGCGTGAACCGCCGTAGCTCTTCAGCGCGGCGTCGATATCGCCCTGTGCGGACTTCAGATAGCCGTGCAGGATAGCCGAACCCACTTCGATATTGGTTTCCGGCTCTGTCAAATCCACATCGCGAACCAACTTCTTGTGAGCGGAAGGCACGACCTGCATGAGACCGGTTGCGTCGTTCGGGCCGTGGGCCGTTTCCTTGAAGCGCGATTCTATGGAAATGATCGCAAGCAACAATGCCGGCGGAAGCGAGTATTTCGATGAAGACGCCATTACCGCCGATGCGATGGTCTGCGCCTTCTCGCGTGCGACGCCGAACTTGCGAACGATCAATTCCGAAATCTTGTGACTGACTTGCTCTGTTTTTACGTCGTTGCCCGAGGGCGCCTGCGTGTCGTTTTGGCCGCCGGGCTGCACGGCTTCTTGCGCGCTTGCAGCTTGTGCGAGGCTGATCAGTAGAAGGATTGAGAGAATATTTCGACGCATCGGACTGGGTAATCTTGAGGAAAGCGCATTATAGCTTCATAAAAAAGTCTTGCGGATCATGGGCTTGTCTTAAATATGATGAATATTTTTTGCAATTCGGTATTGCTTACCCGGTATAGAGCGATACAACATAGTCTGACGCTTGGCCATTCCACCGCATTTTCAACAACAAAGTTTGACGCAGATTGAAAAGACATGGTGCAGCGCAATATTCGCGATGAATATTTGCGTGGTAAAACTTCCCGAAACATGAAGCGTCTCGAGCCTAAGCAGCAATCCTTTCTCGCCCTTCACACGAGTAATTGCCAAGCCTGGATACCGAGGGCCTCCGCCACGGCCCCTAACGTGTCAACCCTGACTGACACGTTTTTGCTTTCAATTTTGTAAACTTGTTTGCGGTCCAGACCGCTGCGGGTCGAGAGGTCTTCTTGAGTCAGCCCGCGCGCGTTTCTAAAGCGCTTTAGATTCTGCGCGACACAGTCGTCTAAATCGCGCACGCGGTACGGCGCAGGTGTGACCTCATCATCTGAATTCAATAAAACTGTAGGGTCAAGGTCAAGCGCGATAGAAAGACGGCTGAGGGTCTCCAGACGAACGCCCGGCGCTTTTGTCTCTATGTGTCCGACGGTGTTCGCAGCCAGCCCCGCGGCGTGCGCAAGCGCCACTTGAGAAACGCCAAGGCGATTTCTGTGGGCCACTAGATTCTTCGCGAGGAGAGTATTGACGGACGTTGGCGCTGGCATACAACGCCAAACTGTAATTAAGTGACATATCGCCGTCTATATCTTTAAAACAGGTATCTTTTATTCAGTGTGAAATGACGCCTGCAACTATCGCATGTAGCCTAGTTGATGAGCTGATAGAAGGATGAATGTCGAAAAATGTTTCGTCGCGAAAACCCCTTTTTATCGGGTATACGACACGTGCTGACCACGCGTTTGACCTGTAAGCTCGATGAGGTATCGCTGCTCATTGCGGAACGACGTTGTTTGGTCCCGCGCCATCTTGCGCTCACCACATTGTCATCTCGGCGGCAGCGTAGGGGGGCGGGTGCCCGCATGACGCACCCGACATCTTGTCTTGGTTGACATTTCCCCTTCGAGGTTGGAAGCGTCAGACAGCATGGGGGTGTGCGTTCCCCGTCACGACTAGGCACGGGCCGGCGTCGCGGACTTTTTTGCTGCCAAGTCATGCAGGCCGTGGAGGCAAGGTTGACACTTGACAACCGTGTTTGGGGCGCAATTGTTAGGCGGCGAAGTGTCGTCATTTTGCGCGCTGAGTTGGCGCATTTGGGAAGCCCTTCGCACCTTAGTCGGGTGCTTCGGCGACTGATGCACAAGGGTTTGCTGGTGCGGGTCAGCCGAGGCGTGTACGCGAAAACAAAACTGAATAGGTTTACTGGTCAAATGGCGCCGGCGGCGCCATTCGAAACAATCGCTGCTGAGACATTGCGAAAGCTAGGCATCGACGTGACGCACGGTTTGCTAGCAGCAGACTACAACGCTGGTCGAACTACCCAAGTCCCGGTTCTTCCTGTCGTCAACACGGGGCGACGTCGTATCAGCCGGCGGATACAAGTTGGTCGCAAGATTTTGTTGTACGAACGTGCCGAAGTTCCACGACGCAAATGTCATAGAGGGAATTGAGCACAAGGGCTGCGCGATGAATGACGAGCAGAGGTCGAGCAGTGTTTGCACGGTAGTCCACACTCAAGTCGCGGTTTACTTGGGCGATGGTGGCGGCGACTGTTTCTTTCTCGTGTGTGACGCTGTATCAGAACTACAAAATGTGTCCGTTTGGCATCGGGCTCTCGATGCCCTCGCACGCCCTTTACCGCGAGGACCATATCCCGTTTCGCAGACATTTATGATTGTCATCCACGACATCGTCACCGATGTAAGCGGCAAACAAGAAAGGTCAACGACTTATCAGCTTGTTGTCACATGCAGAGGCCAGCTTGCCTCAGCAAAACTGGACACGGCAGAATCTGGCAAAACATTCGCAGTCGTTCCCTACATCATAGGTGACGACGTCATAACGATAGCAAGACAAGTTCTCGCGAGAGCAGATTAGGTATTGCCTACAGTCGAGGCCAAAATTATCTCGGACCAGCTGAGCTAAGGTTGGACGAGTGGCACACGGGGGAGATGATGCGCAAGATGACCTCGCAAGACGAACTTCTTACTCTCGATGAGTGCAGGAAAAGCCTTGACGTGACAGAAGAGCAGCTCGCGCAGTTATTACACGATGGCAGCTTCTTCCTTGTTGACGTTGACCACGTGCCCCGATTGCCCGCGCTGTTTGTAGACTCGACTTTGAATCGCAATCGCCTGCTCAAACTTTGCAGATTTATCGTCCCCGCACCGCCGGCAAGTAGACTCGATTTTCTGATTTCACCACAGGGAGGGCACAGTTCGCGCAGCCCACTCGAGATGCTTGAGGACAGTCAAGACTTCAGAGAATTGCTGAAGGAGGCAATGGCTTGGGCCGCGGGATGGTCGCGCACTACCGTCTCTGTGTATCAAGGCGTGAACGCAGCGAGGCCAGACGCTGTCGAGCCAATATATGCAGCGAGTACGGAAATCGACCCGCGACGTCGCTTGTGGAAGCGAAGTTTGCAAGCACTCCTACTGCACGAGTATGAGCTGCCGATGAGTCCTGGCTCAGACGTCGACAGATTCACGCTCTTTGTAGAGCAACAGACCATCGGGGACACTACGCGAAAAGTGGAAGCCTGTGTGCAAGTCTCGGTCGACAACGGAACGGCGACGGTGGAGGTAAAAGCCGCGTCTGACGGAGTCATGTGCTCCAAGACATTTTCGTGCGGTGAAGTCGACGGCTTGCTTGATATCGCAAAGCACGTAGTCAGCGGCCTTATGCGTATGCGCTAACTCATTCAACGGACTCTGACGGCGATGGACATCGACGCTTTTGTGACGCAAATCAAAGAATTGCTGTTTCAGCGTGGGCTTTCTTCGGAGGCGCTTGTCGAACGCGCGGGGAAAGCGGCGCTGGACTATCAACATGGGTTCAAGGAGGGTGGCGACCTTCAAAGCTCGAGCTTGCGTGCGCTTGCTGACGCGCTCAACGCTGAATGGTTGCTGGTTCCAACGGAGCATCTTCGTGATGTGCGACGCATGCTGGACCAAAAAGGCGCGATGCCCGACTATTCCGCGCCTACAGCAGCCGAGCTTTACCTCAAGTCGTTACCGGGTGCCACCGAGGCGGGCGATGAATGAGCCCGAGTCAGAAAAGGGGTTGCCTTTTGCAGAAGACCGAACCGGCGAGGACGCTTTGACGACAAGCTTCGTGTGTAGATTACTCAGCGAATTCGCGGAGGATTGATGGCATCAACATTTCAAATTTCATCGAAGCGTTTGCTGCGCGCAGAACAGCTCTTGCGAGACTGCGGCGCAAAAGACATTCCACCGTCAACCCGAGTAATCGCTGCTTTTGATGCTGCCGTCTTATGCTGCCGCGAATGCGCCGAATTAACGTCGAGCTCTGAACAGGAAATGGCGCAGCCAAACCCGGACGTGGTCTTGGCAGTAGCGGACTTACTCGCTGCATCAGCAGAGCAACTTGGCTTGCCCACTGCTGGTGGTGACTTGCTTTTGCGACTGATGCAATGGAGCTTCTTCGGACTAGAGATAGACATGCCCTGCGCGCCTGAGGACGCGGTCGACCTCGCCACCGAGTTGGTCGAACGCACACGCTCGCTGCTCTTAAAAAGTCAGGATGGCGCGGCAATAGAACGTTAAGTAAATCATGCGAATCCAACTGACATCTGACCTTCATCTTGAGCTGCTGGCTGAGCTCCTCCCGGGAGAGACACTTACCTGTAACGACATGGCCGACATCACGCAGAAACATACTCAGTCTGAATTGAAAACAAAGTTCGAGAACTGGTTCGGAGGACGAGCGTGACCACGAAAAGCATAGAGGTAGTGGTGTTCGCACACATCGACGGGCAGTGGGAGAACTGCGGCCAACTCATTCTCATAGAGCAGAACTGTGAACTCTGCAACTCACTGTTTGAATACAACGAGGTCTATCGAAATTCCAGAGGTTCTATAGAGATTGACCCCGTCCAGCTTGCTTTCTCAGACAAGACTTTGCCGCGGGATTCAGTCTCGGTACCGAAAGCTGGGTTGCCATACTTTGGCGCTTTGCGCGACGCGACACCCGATGCGTGGGGACGACGGGTAATCGAATCAAAACTCAATGTCGCACTGAACAATCTTCCGGAGTCGCAGTACATCCTGCATGCAAGCAGCGAACGTGTTGGGATGATTGACGTCCGACAGACCGATGGTGGCCTGCCTTCGAGGCAACGCGACGATTGGTCGAATCTCGAAAGTCTGGCTCTAGCCGCAGAATTCATAGAGGAAGGCGTGCCTGTCACTGGGAAACACCGCGACATCTTCGCACAGGGTGTTGGCTTGGGCGGAGCGCGACCGAAGGCATCTATTCGCGACGAAGAGGGTGTTCTCTGGCTCGCGAAATTCTCAAGTCCCGGAGACAGGTTCGAAATACCCGCGGTTGAATGTGCGACCTTAACGATGGCAGCGAAGGCGGGTATCCGAGTCCCCACAGCTAAGACCTTGAGTCTCGGTGAACGGAAATTGATGCTGATTCGACGCTTCGACCGCTTCTGGAAGGTTCCAGGCGGTGCAAGCCTCGATGAAGGACGCCGGATGTCGAGCGTTCCGGGTGACGAACGGGTAGAGCATCGTACGCCCTTCATCAGCGCGCTTACGCTCATGGGTTGCGACGAGTCTGAATCTCGAAACGTGAAGTATTCCAGCGTGGCGGCGATGATGCACCGGTACTGTCATCCTGCCATAGTCGGAGGCGACATACGTGAGTTGTATCGGAGGATGATTTTCAACATCTTCGCGACGTGTGATGACGACCATCTGCGAAATCACGGCTTCATATGGGACGAAATGATTCGTGGGTGGCGGCTAAGTCCGCTATATGACGTTGTTCCGCGACCAAGCATATCTGGTGAGCGATTTCTTCACCTCGGTGTTGGGATACAGGGACGCCTCGCGACGATAGATAATGCATTGAGCGAGCATCGCGCTTTTGGCCTGTCCGAGCAAGCCGCCGTCGAAATAATTTCAGATGTGTGGCGAGTTGTCCAGAACTGGCGCCGTCACTTCGAGGCATCGGGCGTTGAGGGAAAGGACCTTGAGACAATTGCATCAGCATTTCGCAACATCGATGAGATAGCAAGCGACGACGTGCGACACATCTTGCCATGACAAAGCAGGCGTAAACTCAGCAAATTCGCTGACAAACGTTCTCGGACCTTGCGCCTGGTGATGCTACCTCATTTTGAGCGACATGAAACTGACCATCACTACCCTCAAGCTGTCAAACGACGGCCTTGTTGTCGAGCTGTCAGACGGTCGCATACTGTCCTTGTCATACTCACTCTCGGAAAAGCTGATGTCTGCAACATCGCAGCAGCGTCACCATGCGCGTTGCGCCAAATGGCTTGCATTGGCCGCAGTTAGGGGAGTTCTATAATAATAAAAGTCGACCCTGACGACCTTTTGCTGCGAGCCACCCGGTGCGCGGGCTTGTAGGAAGGAAGCATGCGGCTCTAACGGCGCGCAGATTGCTCGTCGCGCCGCGATTCGTGCTTTTTGCGATATTACTCGGCGGGGTCGAAGAAGCTCGCAACACCGGGATATGTCGCTGCGTCAATCTCGGCGCAACCCAGCTTCTTCAGCGCATTGAAGTGGCGCTCGTTGACCCACTTTTCAGTCCCAGCGTCGCGCAAAATCACGCGGAACAGTCGGAGGTCTTCTTTCGTCGCGAACAACTGGCTGATGAACGCATCGGCATCGAGCCGTCCAGCTTCGGCTGCTGCTGCAAGATTATCGAGCGCCCAAGCCAAGCCCGGGTTTCCTGGCATGCTGAGCAGAGTGGAGAGTTGCATTGGATTCAACGTCTTCTCGCGGTGATTCCAGCCACCAAATTCAGCGCATGCATTTGCTATCTTTTGGCCATCTTCGGTCTCAAACATCAATTGCGATGGTTGCACGATGTATGCGTTGATTGCTGCCATGTTGGTCCTCGAATCTTAGTTGGGTTTGCTTTTTTGGCGAGTCGTACGAGTCGCTTATGCGATAACGGCTCAGGCACTTCGATTCTTTAGGACTGGCATCGCCCGGATGAAAGTTGCCGACGTGCAAATTGAGTTTGACGGGCGATGCGAGTTCGTACACATCTATTTGTATGCCCAAGACGTCACGTGCATTGATTCAATTGCCTTCTGCCACGGCAGCCTCCTTGAGAAATTGGGGGCAGACTTAGCTGTGGCGCGCTTGCGGCGCAAGGAGTCTTTGAGACCTGGGCCAAACGCATGGGCGTCAGCGTTCCCACCTTGCAGCGCTTGGAGGCAGTAGACCCCACCGTGGCGGTCGGGATTGTGGCCACTGCGCTTTGGCTAATACGGCGCGATGGCGAACTCGGAAAACTAGCTTCACCGGAACACGACCTAGGTGCTCTCGAGAGGGACGTTCGAAAGGCCTTAGACTTAGGGCGAGCTCGCGCGCAAGCCTCTGCCGAAGCGCGCTCGCGTAAATCACCGCCGAGGGATTGAAGTGGTTAGTACCCGGTAAACAAGGGATTTTTTATCGTTTGACGGTTAGCCACGTAAGTCTCGGCCGTTGACTTGCTTGTCGTATGCGAGCAGAGCCTTTTCAAATTTTCTCCATGGGTCGACTCCCAGGTTACGAGCACCAAATACGGTTCCTTGAGCTTGCGTCTCAGTGCGGTAATGGAATATTCGACTGCGACTGGCGACGACGCAATCACACGCCTATTGACGAGCCCGTTGCGCTCAAGTCGACGCAGCGCCTCAGTTTGCGCTTTACGCGTGATGGGGTCCAGTCTGCGCTTAAGCGCATTGAATCGTGCAGGCTCCTTGCACAGGACAGTCAGGATGAGGACACTACGATGCTGCTAAACACGACAACGTTTAAATGTTCTGAGTCGCCACAAGGAAAATGAGTGAAATTCGTGAAGCGTTATTTAAGCTTTTGCGCTAATATTTTTTTGTCGTTCGAGATGGGCTTTATAGCCGGCTGCATTCATGCGTGCTTTGGCAATCTTGAACTTGCGCTCGGTCTTTGTTTGAAAGTCAAACTCCGGCTCGAGCCCAAACCACACTCTTATTTCGGAACGCATCCACCGAAGAGGACGTTGTCGACCAAACCCAGCAGCGGGCGGAACGCGCCATTGTTTGCGGAACACGTCGTGCTTTACGTTTCTCACTGGCCTCTGGAGCCAATGCGCCAACTCGTCAAGGTAGACAGCATGCTTGTGCGCATCGTGCATTGCACCTTTCCCGCGGACTCGCGTTGCCTTCGCACGCTTCCGCGTACGAGGAGGGTGGGCTCGTAGCTCGCATCTGGGCATCGAAGACTCCGCAGAGAATGAGAGCTTTACCAAGTCAAGACCAAACGTCTCGAAAACCAGTGTTGATTGGCCAAGTCCATAGTTCCATCGCGTTGGTTCCATGAGGCGAAGAGTCTTGACCGCGAAGGAGTCTTCCGAGAGGAAGTTGTCGAGGTCGGCCTTTGTCGGCCGTTTCAGCTGTTGCGTCCTGTATTTTGTGTCGAACACAACCACGCTTCCATCTCGAAGCATTCGCACCGCCTCGCGCAGCGACCTGACTGGATGGCCTTGAAAAGTCCATCCATTGAGCATTCGGTTGCCCATCATGATACAGGTCTCAATGCGGAGTTTATTTGGGCGTCGCCATTTCAGTCGTTGGAAAAGTTCTTTTTGTTTTTTTGGGTCCTCCAAGGCCGCGACCGCCCGTTGCAGTTGGACAGCCGCCTCCTTCACGTAATCTAGGCTCCGTCTTAGTTCGTGGGCTCCTCCTGGATGAAGTGGATTCTTGCACTCAAATATATAGACGGTATCGCCCTTCATTGCGAATACGTCGATGTCAAGGGTTCGCCCGAGATGCTTTGTCTGAAGAGGCGCCATAACCTTGAACCCCGCAGCCTGCATCGTCTCCGCGAGACTTACCTGAACAGGGTCTTTGTCGTTTGGCCACGCGAACCGGGTTTCGCTGCTCTGGAGCAGGTTCCTAAAGATATTGGAGAACCCGAGAATGTTTGTGGGGACCACATATCGCTCGTCAACCTGGAGAATCGGACGATATTGCACATCAAAAAATCCTCGACTGTCGGAAGGATGTGTCAAAGCCTCTATTACATCGTCAACGAACTGAGGGAGCACGCAAAGTGAGAAGAGGCGCCG
Source organism: Caballeronia sp. GAWG1-1 (assembly GCF_023631465.1). NCBI lineage: Bacteria > Pseudomonadati > Pseudomonadota > Betaproteobacteria > Burkholderiales > Burkholderiaceae > Caballeronia > Caballeronia sp. GAWG1-1. The sequence goes on along the minus strand of NZ_JALQDB010000025.1, from coordinate 28,947 downwards.
CAATTCTTCGCGTTCGAACACAGGGATGCGGCTGCGCATCGCGATTGGCTCATCAATATCATGAACTTTGAGTAGCGCGGTCCAAAAGATTTTCCGAATGAAATCTACTAAACGCTGGGCTTGTCTAGCCTCTTCCACAGGTAGCCCGGATTTGATGTTTAGTGCGAGTAACTCGTCTGGCATGCAGAACAAATTGTAGGCGGCCACCTCTACATTTACTGCGTCCTCGCGAAACGGAGTCTGTCGAAACCTTGGAGGAAGAGCTCCCGGCACAGACAAGGTGTACCGGGGCGTCGGGTGAATCGCTAGTTGGAGCCAGCGACGCTTTGTGGAAGCTAGCGTAATCTCTGCGGCCTCGGCATATGTGGGCAAATCCAAGTGGGATTGATAGCTTTCTTGCGTCAGCAAATCGTTCGCATTTTGATACTGAATGAATCCGTATCGAATACTTCGCTCTAGCATGTCATCGTGTGTGCGGATGACTACGCGCTTGCCAACTTTCGTTGCAAGGTACCCGTACCCATCTACCAAAGTTTCAGCTTCCGCTACCTTTCGGAGTATCAGTGCATCCTCAAGCACTCTCAGATAAAGTCCGGAAGACAATCCCGCTTCATCGACCTCGTTGAATCCGTATGGGTCCGAGGTGGTGACGTTGAAGTATATATGCACAAAAAGCGATAATCCTTCTGCTAGTTCTTCGATACTGTGCTCTTGAGATGTCGGGTCTCGACCGTGTAACTCAGACATCTGAAACAATAGGTCAAGTTGAGCGTATGCACTTTTCAGTGCTACTGATTTTTTTCTCTTGGCCAAATTCTCGAGGCTTTGTCGGATGCGAGTGGCGTCCTTCGACAGTGCAGTCAGCGCAATGACGGATTCAAAATACTCTCGTGCTTCCGTGGTCAACTTGGCCCCGATTCGCTCAACCGTGGCGGTCAATATTCTGTTAAGGATGTCTCCCATGTACTGATATCGGCTTATGCGAAGAAGGCCCGTTGATTTAATCTTTTCGAGGAATTTCTCTGCGTTAAGTTGCATCGCTAGACATAGTAATCCTATCGCTTTGCCTGCTCGGCGCAGTCTGATTGCTTCCTCAAGTTCGGTCGCGAACCAGACTTTATCGCTTGAAGTTGGTGGACGGAGCCTTTCTAATACAGCTTGAAAAGAATGGTCACTCCAAAGTTGACTTCCGAGTTGCGAAACTACGTCTTTGATACTCGTCTTAACGGATAAGCCTTGTTTCAATGTATCTCTCTTCTTCAAGAGTCAGCCAGCGGGCCGGCGGCTGATGGTCCCGGAGGTTGGCGACCGCGAGTGTGGTGTTCGGGGTATTCTAGCGGACCCGCGTCTCACGATGTTGACGATACAATTGAAGTAAGGAAACTGTCGAGTCCGCCATATGCCATATGACACGCAGCGTCACATCTTTGAAGGGCTGACGCGATGGAACTACCTTCCCAACCAGAAAGCCCCAGTAGGAGAAGTGCCGCCAAGCATATCAAGTCGTCAATTTACTCCGGAGGTCGCGAAAGAACTTGCGACGTTGGAGGACTCGAGGGACCGGAAGAAATGGCGTTGGGATGACGTGTCGTACTCGATGACGCGGTACGACAATGTGCCTCGGCAATTGGCCCTAATGCATCCGTTGCCGTACGCTAGACTCGCAGTGCTAATGTCGACTCACTGGAATGAGCTCGGCGGTCTCGCCAACAGCGAGAACAGCGCAATCAAACCTGAGCAGCACGATGATGGACGCATCCTCATCATGAACTACGAGGATGCTCTTACTAAAACGAACCTGGCGCTGGAAGCAAGCTTTGGGAAGCGGTTCCGCGTTGAGACTGACATCGCCGGTTGTTTTACGAGCATCTACTCGCATTCGATTCCATGGGCGGTTGTAGGATTTGAAGCGGAGAAGGCACGGGACCGGAACAACGGGCCCTTCCACTGGAGCAATAAACTCGACTTCTATCAGCGCTTAGGGCGCCGGGGAGAAACGGTGGGATTGGCCATCGGGCCGGCAACGTCGAGCATAATTGTCGAGATTATCCTAGGTCGCGTAGATGAAAAGATGCGTGAGGCTGGATACGCGTACCGTCGATACATAGATGACTATATTTGCTACTGCGATACCCATGAGAAGGCACAGACATTCCTTGCATTGCTTGGAGAATATCTTTCTGAATATCGCCTACACCTGAATTTGCAGAAGACAACGATAGTGGAACTGCCTGACCCGTTGTCGGAGCCATGGGTGACTACGCTCGGCACCGCGCTTGAAAGCCGGCTGGGCCGCGACGCTGACGGCAGGGCGCTCTTACGCACGGCTGATGCGACCCAATATCTCGACTTCGCGACGCGTCTAAATCGCGATACACGTGACGGAAGTGTCCTCAAGTATGCCGTTGGCTCGATGCTGCCGCACCTCGACCAGACTGCGCTCGGTAACTTGGCGCCCTATCTGATAAATCTTTGCTGGCACTACCCAGCGTTGCTGCCATACCTTCAGAAGCTGTGCGACGCCGAGCATGAGCTCCTAGCAGCTTTCGCGGATGAGCTAAATGCGATAATAATTGAGAACGCGAGGCATCGTCGTTCGGACGGTATGGCGTGGCCGCTTCACTTCATGCTTCGAACTGGGATGCAGCCAACGGAAAACACAGCAACGGCGGTGCTCAATTCCCGCGACTGCGTTGCTTGCACGCTCTTATTCGAGATTCGACGTGACGACCCTCAGCTTTTAGCGTTTGGAAGAAGTCTCCTAGAGCAGGGTTATCACGAGCGCGACAAATATTGGCTACTCCTTTATCAGATGGCCCGCCACGCTGTGCTCGAAGTTCACGACGATGAGCCCAGCTTCGGCATTCTATTGAAGCATCGGGTCAATTTCATCCCGCAAGATGAAAGAAAGACCCAGGCTGAGATGTATTGCACCTATCTTGAGAATCACTTCATGGAGGACCGCCAGCGCGAGCTTTCGCTGGAGGAGTGGACGGCGGCGGAGGGCCAGGCGGTCGGTAACGGACAGCGTGAAGGTGCTGACGACCCATTCGGAGCATAGTCGATTCGCGAGATGCGGGCGCGGATTCGCATTCTCCCATTGCTAACGCGCTATATATGTTAGGCCCTTCCTGCTTTGTGACAAGCCCATCGGACCAAAGCGGTCTTCCGTTGTTGCATAAGTTTTTGAGTGAGAGCGACGCATCCATAAGAGCGACCACTCCCAGTTCGATAGGGTCACGGAACTGTGCGAGAGGGCTATGCGCCGGTCAGCCGCCGCGCTGTACAAGCAGCTTCTCCACGTCAGCCCAATTTTTAAGCACTATCTGCTGCTCCTCGGGTTTCGCCCCCACGTCAGTCTTCAGCCCAAGATTTTTCATGCAGTAGAAAAGCAAGGCTTGTCTGCATCGGAACTCTAGCTCGCCGTTCTCCATCCCGTAGTCGAGTTCTACGACGCGTGCTTTGGCCTCTGTAAGTCCAGGGTTCGCCGCAATCTTGAGCGTCACTGTTGTCTGCCATTCGCCATCATTCTCTGGCGGCAGCCCCGCCACGTCCTCTCCATCCACGCGCAATATTCGAGCAATCACAAAATCTAGGAATCGGGCCCGTAGATGACAGTACGCTCGGACGTGCCACCGAAATCCGTCGAAGCCTAGTGCATGTGGAGAAATGGTCCGACTGGTGGGCTCAGTGCGAGACATGGATTGGTAACTGACGCGCAGTCCCGCCCGGGTCCGAATTGCTTTGAGGAGATTCGCAAGGACGTCGACATCTAAGCGGCGGGACGGCAATGGGGCAACGGCAACAGAAGGCCACCATCCGACGAACGTAGCGTCTCTCGGCAAAACTCCCGTCGCGGTCGCTAGCAATTCGTTTAGGTACCTCGACGGCTGACTCACGGAAAACGCTGGGACGAACCCGTCTCCGCGGACATAGACCTTCAGGCTTCGGTCGTATGCCATATTCCGCGGCTGCAATTCTTGGTATCTCGCAATGTCGGCAGATGCTTGCGGGGTCGAAATGCCGAAGAAATCCGTCAGCGCACTCCGGTTAATGCGCCCGTCCCATTGAAGTCGAAAGTCAATAAACTCAAGCCGACGTTCCTGGCCCCATTTTGAGCCGGTCCGTGGCTCCTCGTGTATGACAGCCGAGCCATCGATGTTCATTCGTTTCTCACTCTAAGTGCGTAAAAAAAGTATACGCGATGCGCCGAGAAACGCGTATAGTTATTTTACTCATACGAAACGCCGCTGTCGCCATGGAAGATGTTCACGACCGTCCTGACTTTCATATCCTCGCGCTCTCTGGAGGCGGGTACCGCGGCCTCTACACCGCGACCATTCTGCGCGAGCTGGAGAAATCGTGCGAGCGGCCGCTGGCGCGGCACTTCGACCTAATTTGCGGTACGTCCGCGGGTGGATTGCTGGCACTGGGCCTTGCAGCAGAAATATCTACTGCGGACCTAGAAGCGATGTTCGTCAGTGAGGGGAAACGGATATTCGGAGGCAGTGGTTGGCTCCGACGTCACTTGGGCAAGTGGTTCATGGCGAAGCATTCGCCCGATGGTCTGAGGGCCGTGCTCTCAGAGCGTTTGGGGAACAAGACCATCGGTGATTTGCAGCATCGAGTACTTATCCCGACCGTGAACTACAGCACTGGGAAGGGGCAGTTCTTTAAGACGCCCCACATGCCGGCATTTGAGAGTGATACGCGTCGCAGCTTGGTGGATGTCGGCTTGGCAACGGCCGCTGCACCAACATATTTCCCACTTCATCGCATTGATGGTTATGGAACGTTCGCTGATGGCGGGCTTGTCGGCAACTCACCGGGCCTATTCGGCCTCCATGAAGCTAGACACTTCCTCGGCTTCGATACTCGTGTAAGAGTACGGGTCCTCGCCATCGGAACGATGACCGTGGGGGCGACGATGCGTGGCTCTTCCACGCTTAACAGGGGTGTCTATCAGTGGGGTGCGAAGGTCTTTGACCTTGTCATCTCGGCGCAAGAAGGCGCGGTGGACTTTATGCTTCAGCAAGTCCTTGGGCCGGACTATCTCCGTGTCGACGACCAGGCTACGCCCGACCAGAGTCGAGATATCTCGTCGCTGGATGTAGTGACGCAGGGAGCAACGACAGTGTTGCGCGAGCGCGGAGCCCAAGCTGCGCGCCGGATGCTGGGCGACCCGAGATACGCGGTATTTAAGTCGCACATTGCTGCTAAGCCCACCTTTTATCACGGGCCCCGGAAAAACGCAGAGGTGACCACATGCAGAACCTAAGCTCGCTTTTCTATTCATCGGTGGACGCTCCAACTCTGCTTGAGAGTCTGGACTTGAGCGACACCGACCGCATATTTATTGCTGAAGCGAAGAATGCGGTTCGGAATTGCCTTCGGGGCAATCTGATGAAAGTGCTAAAGAGGCACCGATATGAAGGACCTTCGGTTCATCCGCGCTTTTTCACGCAAGGCTCGTGGGCATACAAGACGCTCAACGCCCCAGCAAAGTCACCGCAGCAAGCGGATGTGGACGATGGCGCGTACCTGCCTCTCAGCTTCGTATCGCAAGAGGAGCGGCCGAGCATCGCCAGTGGCATCTTCTTCGCTGCAGCGGAAGAGGCCTTGAAGGAGTTGATTGAGGCAAGGCGCTGGAAGCTTGTTAAGGACAAACCGACTTGCATCCGTATTGAGATTGCGAAGTTCGCGCACGTAGACATCCCGCTTTACGCGATACCCGATGACGAGTTCGAGTCGCTGCAGAAGGCGGCAATGGAGCAGTTTGGCTACATGACCTTTGACTCCGCTCTCGAGCAAGCAGAGCGGGATGCATGGACGGCTTTGCCGCGTGACCATGTGCTTATTGCTCATAGGGAAAAAGACTGGGTCAAGTCTGACCCGCGACCGGTAAAGACGTGGTTTCTGGACGAAGTGGAACGTCATGGCGAGCAGTTTCGCCGTGCGGTTCGGTATCTCAAGAGTTTCAGGGACTGGCAGTGGGCCTCAGGCGGGCCGTCGTCGATTTTGCTGATGGCAGCATCTGCGCCTGTCTTCGAGATGCGCGAGCGGCGTGACGACCTTGCGCTGCTCGATGTTGTCGAGAAAATGCCGTCCGTGCTGCGGGATGGGGTATGCAACCCGGTTGACAGAAACGAATCGCTGACTGACCGACTTGGTCGCGCTGCAGTCGAAGAAGCGGCAAAAAAGCTCGAGAGCTTTGAAACCTATCTTCGCGCGGCGATTCACGGCAGCAATCCGAGCCAAGCATGTGCATGGATGGTCGCCCAGTTCGGCAACCGTTTCCCCAACCAACCTGAGAGAGTGAAGGTCACGAGCGTCGCCGCAACCGTGAAAGCTGCGCCGGCGAGTGCTGTCGCCTCTCCGCTGGTCGGTCGAAGCCAAGCAGGATGAGCGAGCAAGGCTCGGTTCTCCTTCAGCTAACGCAGGCTTTGGCCTTGCGTGGCTTCGCTTATGTTGGACTTAGTGAGGACCGTTGGTTCGTGTTCTCAGGCAGCCTGATGAGCGAAGGCAGTCCTTACCCGGTCCGTCTTGAAACGGACCCCATAGGGAAGGACCTTCCCCGTTTGTACCTCGAGCCAATACCGGCCGCGCTAAGGCCAGTAGCTCCCCATGTCGGCGCCGACGGAGGCCTGTGCTACTCCGCCGCCGGCATTATTGTTCTTGATGTATTCGACATCGTCGGCCAGGTTTTTGCCTGCATCGAGCGAGCGGAAGCAGTTCTCGGCCGAATTCTTCGCGGCGAAATGACTCACGACCTCGAAGAGGAATTCTTTGCCTGTTGGCCGCAGACATCGTTGTGCTTGCTCGACTTTGAGCAAGGCGGGAACCGACCGCTATCCGCTCTAGTGCTCGCATCGAAGCGAGAGACTCGGTCAGCGATTGCGGTGAGCGACGACGCGGCTCGAACAACATCAAAGCTGACAGCATGCGGTTTTTCCATCGATTCAAAGCGCACGGTGGTAGTTCATCGGATTCGCACGCGTTCGGCACCGCGTGCAATGCAGAAGAAGTGGCCGCCAAGGACCGTCGCCGAGATTCTCAGGTGGCAGGGAGAGCTGGACCCGCGAGCTCGTCGAAAGCTTGAAGAGTTGATTTGCGCGGAAGCAAAAACGAAGTCGAACGGCCTTGTTTGCGTCATCGAGTCGCCGCGATTCATTTACGCCTTCGCGGTCGTGTATGACCGGAGTAAGGACGAGAACTGGCGAGAGACCACGCCTTTGCAACTCGCCTACCGCAGCGAGGTAACGCCGTTGTTCTGCTTCCGCATCGACGACCGGTATATTGCGGAGCGAAACACACCGGGAGGGCCAACTTTGGCTGGAAAGCGAATCACGCTAATCGGCTGCGGAACAATCGGCGGTTTTCTGAGCGAATATCTCGTGAAGGCCGGTGCAGGCACTGGCGGGGGAGAGATTAGACTTGTCGACAGCGATATCCTGCTTCCGCAGAATGTTGGCCGGCATCGCTTAGGCTTGAATTATATCGTCCGCAATAAAGCAGAGGCCTTGGCAGACGAACTAAGACAAGGAGCGCCAGGAGCGAAGATTCTGCCGTTTCCCGTCGATGCGCTTCAGGTGGACCTATCGTCTGCAGACTTGATTATCGACGCGACGGGCGAGGAGGCGCTTGGGCATCTGCTGGCCAAGAAAGTATCTGCTGGCATGTTTCGCCCGATGCTCTCTGTCTGGATTGAAGGCCCGGGTACGGCCGTTCGTGCATTGATGCGCGACTCCGATGAAGCTGCATGTGTCCGGTGTCTGAAGTCAAAGGACCGCACGCCCCTTTACTCAGCTGTCGAAGGTGACCTGCCCCAGGCACTGGCTGGACACGGCTGCGAGAGCTTGTACGTGCCGTTTCCTGCAACGGTCTCCATCCAAGCAGCGTGTCTTGCTACCGAGATGGTTTCAGATTGGGCGGCCGGAAATTGCTCGCCTCGTCTGCGCACGCGAATCGTTGACCCAATGCAAAAGCAGGCCTGTGGACAAATTGACCCAGCTCGATTGCAAGGTTGCCCAGCATGCAATACCTAAGTTCGTGGGCTACGCCCGACCATCGTGTTTTAGCTGTCTTCGCGGAACCCGTGCTCGCTACCTTCGCGGCGCACAGACAGTTGCACATGAGCGACTGCGAGGCAGGTGGGGTCCTCCTCGGCAGGCGCCGCGGTCGTCATTTCGAGATAACTCACGTTACACGTCCGTTTCCCACTGATACTCAGAGGCGAACGGCATTCCTTCGCGAATGCATCGGCCATCAGGAAGAGGCAAGTGCTCTGTGGATGTCGTCCGGCCGCGAAATCGGCTACCTAGGCGAATGGCATACTCATCCCGAACAAGACCCGTTCCCGTCAGGAATAGATACTGAACAGTGGAGAAAGTCGTCTCTTGATATGAGAGACGACTTACCGATGCTGACCGTTATCGTTGGTCAACTTAGTATGTACGTGTCCACGTGGAAGGAAGGGAAAAGCCTCGGCGTGCTTCGCTTGTTGTCGTAGCGCGAAAGTGTGGCGTCAAGGATGCTGATTCTTTTCGTCATGTAGCAGACCTGTCCTTGTAGTTCGACCTGTCTCTGCCATCGGTGCACGCTTCAATCTCCGCGGCCTTGATGGACTCGACGCATCGGTCAAACTCGGTGCTTGTCTACGGTCGCGTTCGGCTACGTTGAGACCACCATATTTGTTTCAATCATGGCCACAACGGCTGAATTCCGCCGGAAGACGAGGTAGCATAAGGTGGTTGCCTTGGATGGAATTCAACTCGCATTCGCGCTGGCTGGCAATGGACCTGCGGCATGTCAGAATATCGATAGCCTCTGCGCCGGTCTTTCTTCCCCCCAAACAACAATATATGCAGCCCACTCAATCGACTGCTGACAACCAAGTCGGGCTTATCCGCGAAGCCTTCGCAAGCACACCGTTTTTGGACCTATCCTGGCACTTCGACCCCGTGGTTAGTTTCGATGACCGCCGGTGCCAGTTACTTACTCTTGAGCCAACAGTTGCGGCTGGCACAACGTTCGAGGAATTCGTCGCTCAGCGTCGTGCGGAACGTTCCCCACTCGCGCAGCTTTTTGTCGATGCTGTGGAGGATGGCGACGATGCGGCTTCGCAGCTATTCCACGACATGGACCTGCGCGCCGACTATATAGTCGGCTTGTCGCAGGACGCATCAGTTTCGGCGGCATTGCTCGACTACTACGGTCATTTCGCGACCTTCGTAGAACGCGTGTGCCTGCCGAGCTCGCGTCGCTCGGGATTTCCGAGAACCATTGCGGGGTTTGCACTTGACCCGGTATTGAAATGGTCAGACGACCTCGAAGAGCCCGTTGCTAAGGAACTTATCGAGCGTATAGAGTCGGTCATCTTCGTAGTAGCGGAACATTTGGCCTCAGGCCGCTTAGATGCTGAACTGCTGGAACTGCAGAACAATCTCATTTGCTGCTACTGGGTGATTGCACGGGCGCTGCATCACGGACTGCACGCGGTCGTGGTTAGTACTCATCTGCTGGTATTCAGACGTATTAGCGCGGCGGCTTGGTCGCAGATTGATGAGCGGATACGTATCCAATATTCGACGCTCGTTTTGCATTTGACACTGGCGTTCTTCCCGCTTGGGGAGTCTTTCGAGGCAAAGAGCGGTTTCAGCAACAACACGCTCGCAGATTTACGAAACCTATTTCGCGATGCGGCGGGCGCTTCTGGTCACGCGCAGTTCACAGTTCACCAGTGGGTTTTTTCATGGTTTGCGGACAAGCTCGACGCTGAGGTGTTTAGCTGGCGTGCGCTCAAGCCTAACGACTCTAGCCTCTCCTTGCTTAGTGATGGAGAACAGAGCACGGTAGTCGAGCTTGCGCAGCGATTTGCAGGGTACCGCTTGCCGGTAACCGCGCAGCATCTCGGAGAATTTCTTGTACAGTTTGGAACGACTGAGCGAATTCGAGGTGCGTTACGGCTGTTGAATCACAGCAAGTTTTTCCCATTGTGGGAACTCGGCGAGACGATGGAGCTATTGCTGGATGCAGAAATCGGAAACGTTGAAAGTCGGCTCGTCGTGACGCCATTGGGCGAACAAACGGGAAGTACAGCAATCATCCGGTATCTAGCTTCACATTCGAAAATGGCTGGCCGACTTGTCTTCGCAGACGATATCGAAAGTGCATTGGACCAGACGAAATCTGGAGACAAGCTGTGCTTTATAGATGACTGCTTGCTCAGCGGAACGCAGACGTTGAATATCCTCGGTGACCTTACAGGCATGCGTACGAGGAAGCAGCATCATACGAAGCATGGCAATGCTCTAAGTGCTGAATATAGGGCGAAGCTCCACGCACGTACGCTCATATTCGCGTACTGCGTCGCTTCGGATGTCGGTATTGAACGCTTTCATTCGCGGCTGGTCGTCGACACTGGACTCAATCCCGGAAAGGTTGTTCTGCGCTACGGCGTCATTGAGCCTAGCTTGGCTAAGGCCTTCGGACCGTTAGGTCCTGTCGCTTGGGCCAGCACGCAACAGCGAGAAGCACTAAAGGCCTTCTCGCAAGAGGTCGGTTACGATATCTTGAAACGGCGTGCCGAAGAGAAAGGTTGGACCGATGCTCGGCGACTCGAAAGCGCACTCGGGTTCTCTGATTTTCAGCGTCTGCTTATCTTTCCCTATAACGTACCAAAAACAACTCTGACTATGCTTTGGGAGCGGGGTGCAGAGTCCCGGAATTGGATGCCGCTCTTCCGTGGCTACGATTGAGGTTTGGTCGTGGTGTTCTTTAAGTTCGCCGGCTCAAGAGTTCACCGCTCTGCATCTGGCTGGTTCGCCGGCTCTGCCTTCTCAAATGGGTCCAATTTCATCGCATTGTCGGCAAGCCGAACGACAGTGGGATAGTCATCGAGCGGTATATTGAACCTTCTTGCGTTCCAGACTTGCGGAATCAAGCAGATGTCCGCAACGGTTGGTGTCGCGCCAAAAACGAACTCTCCGATGCGCCGCTCGTCTTTCAGTCGCGCCTCCAACGAGCTGAACCCAACATCGACCCAGTGCCGATACCATTCCGTCTTCTGCTCTTCGGTAACTCCAAGGCTGCTCTTGAGATACTGAAGCACGCGTAGATTGTTGACAGGATGGATTTCACAGGCGACTTGCAGCGCGACTGAGCGCACATATGCGCGGTCCGCCGCAGTTCGTGACCCTCAATCCAGTTCAATTTCCGGAACTCACGAAGCTGCGCAATGAGGTACGTGACACGCTGCGAAAGACGGTTGTATCTAACGTCATTGATGAGTTAGCAGCCAACTCGGATGTTAGTGCATGGGTGCGGCACGGTTTGGCGTTACACACGCAGAATGGTGACGCAGCGACTTGCAAGTTCTGCAAGCAGCCGTTACCCGAGGTCCGTCTCAGACGACTCGAAGCACACATCAACGACGAATTCCGCCGGTTCTCGCAAGAGCTGCAGCAGGTCTATGACCGCATTCGTACCGCAGCGACCAACTTCCCAACGTCACGGTCATCGATTCGAACAGTCTGTATCCGGAGTTTCGAGAGGAATTCGACGAAGCACGCAGGACATTTCAGTTAAACATCGAAAATGTCGAGAACGCGCTTCGAGCGCTTGCCGAGGCGGTGGCGACCAAAAAGGAACGGCTATTTGTTCCCCTTGAGCTTGACAGTCTCATTAACAATTCAGAAGGCATCTCGCGAGAAGGCAAGTCCCTGTTGTCCACATTCTTCACGGCCCTAAACGCTGGCGCAGATGCGCTCAGTGAGTACATGGGGAAGCAAGCATTTGCGAAAATTGCGGCTCTCGTAGAACAAAGCAACAAGAAGACGGCCCGTTTCGCGGAGGAAGTCAAACTGGTCCGTGAGCGGCTGCTCTGGCATGAGCTTGCGCTCGCCCATGCGGACTGGGTTTTGAAAGAAAAGGAGTTGACATCCGCTGCGAAGGCAACCTGGACGGCGGTCGATGAAAGGAGTGGTCTTGAGAAGCAGATTCAAGAACTTGAAAGAACAATTCTTGAACATCGACAGCCTGCGGATGACCTCAATCTGGAGCTGCGGGCATATCTCGGCCATGACGAGATTAAGTTTGCAGTTGAAGATACCGGCTATCGATTGGTCCGGCAAGGTGGCGCAGCAACGAACCTCAGCGAAGGGCACCGCCATCGCGTTTCTGTATTTCCTCAAGTCCCTTGAGGACCGCACATTCGACTTGAAGACCGGCATCGTAGTGGTGGACGACCCAATATCGAGTTTGGATTCGAATTCCATCTACAGCGCCTTCGGTTTCATGAAGCGGAGACTGTGCGACGCGGGGCAACTCTTCGTACTCACCCATAACTACACGTTTCTCCGGCAGGTGAGGCACTGGTTTCAGCATTTGAATTCCAGAAAGAAGCTGAAGCCGTCCCAGTTCTACATGCTACGAACGTCGAACTCAGAGGGAGGACGACGCTCCGCTCTCGAGGCAATGGACCCGTTCCTTCAAGATTACGAGTCTGAGTATCACTACCTGTTCAAACGCATCCTTGAGGCTAGCGAACTCGAGGGCGGTGGTGCTCTGAAAACCTATTACGAGTTACCCAACCTAGCCAGGCGGCTGCTCGAGGCGTTTCTTATCTTCAAGGTGCCCGACGAAAGAAGCTTGCATGCTCGCCTCGAGGCCATTGAGTTCGATGGGCCCACGAAGACCCGTATCTTGAGGTTTGTCGATACGCGTTCCCATGCAGAGCAAATTTCAGAGGGACACGACGATGCTTCGGCGCTCGCCGAAGCACCGAACGTGCTGAAAGACTTGCTCGAACTAATTGCAGCCTGTGACAAAGCGCATTTCGACAGGATGAAGGTTTCGTTAGAAGCATAGTGCCAGCAAAGCTGGTTCGCGATATGCAAATGAATCGCCCGTCGCGACACAAAGGATTGCCTGGAGACGGAGTAGGGTAGCCGGAGTTAGTCTTTACCCGACCATCTGCACCAAAACGCAGGGGTGACCATCTCCGTGTGGCAGCACACCATCGCACTTGACTACGTGTCCAAAATTTCACCTTCCAGGTCATAGCGCTGCCAAACATTCCTGGTCGCGCCCGAAAATTTCCGTGTGTCTTGCGAGTGTCAGGGCAGAGCTATGCGGCCAGCTTATGCATCTCTGCAATCAGGTCGCGCTTGCCTTCAAATCCGATTCCAGGCAAATCGGCCATCGTCACGTAACCGTTTTCAACTTTCAGGCCGTCGGGGAAGCCGCCATAAGGCTGAAACAAATCAGGATAGGACTCGTTGCCGCCGAGTCCGAGGCCGGCAGCAATATTGAGCGACATCTGATGACCACCGTGTGGGATGCACCGGCTCGCAGACCATCCATGCTGGCGAAGCATTTCCAGCGTGCGAAGGTACTCAACTAGGCCGTAACTCAGGGCACAATCGAATTGCAACCAATCCCTATCGGGGCGCATTCCGCCGTAACGAATGAGGTTTCGAGCGTCTTGCATCGAGAACAAATCCTCGCCTGTCGCCATCGGCTTGTCGTAGTAATTGCGCAGCGTCGCCTGGAGCTCGAAGTCGAGCGGGTCGCCCGGCTCTTCGTACCAGAAGAGGTCATACTGCGATAGCGCCTTTGAGTATGCGATGGCGGTGTCAAGGTCGAAACGGCCATTGGCATCGACGGCAAGCTTCTGACTGTCCTGCAGCACACTGAGGATGGAGTCGATTCTTTTCAGGTCTTCGTCGAGCGAAGCGCCGCCTATCTTTTTCTTGACGACCGTATAGCCGCGGTCATTGTAGCTGCGCATTTCATCTTTCAGCTTCGAATGGTCCTGACGGGATAGTAGTAACCGCCGGCAGCGTATACAAACACCTTGCGCTCGGGTCGGCCATTGCCATAACGTTCTGCGAGAAGCTGGAAAAGCGGTTTGCCTTCAATTTTTGCGACTGCATCCCAGATAGCCATGTCGACCGTGCCTATGGCTACTGAGCGCTCTCCGTGACCACCGGGCTTCTCATTCGTGAACATCGTCGCCCATATCTTGTGGGGGTCGAGATTGTTGCCAACATCGGTCACGAGCGCTTGCGGCTGCGCCGCCAGGATTCGCGGGATGAAGCGCTCGCGCATCAAGGTTCCCTGTCCGTACCTTCCATTGGAGTTGAAGCCATAGCCGATGACGGGCTTTCCGTCGCGGACGACGTCCGTAATGACGGCGACGAGGCTGAGCGTCATCTTGCTGAAATCGATGTACGCGTTGCGAATCGGCGAACTGATAGCTACCGTCTTTTCACGTATTTCAACAATTTTCATGATTAGGCGTCCTTAAAGTAAATCGGCGCCACGCTCGCAATAAAATCTTGAAACAGCTAGCTGTGAACTATTACCTGAGCAAAAACCTAAGGAGAAGCACCGCCACACATGACAATCTGCTGTCCTGTTATCGAACTGGCCCCTTCGCTCAACAGGAAGCTCGTCAGGGCTGCGACTTCCTCGGGCGCGATAAATCGTCCAATCGGAGGTAGCTTCGGCGGTCTTGCGGCTCGCGCCGGGTCACGAAGAAACGGAGTGTCCGTCGCCCCAGGGGCCACAACATTTACGGTGATGCCTCTCGGGGCCAGCTCTGCTGCTCAAGACCTCGACAGGCCAACTAATGCCGACTTTGTCGCGGCATATTGCTGAGCCGCGAACCAGTTCTTATCGAAATGCGTGCGGCCGACATATTCGGGTGTCGAGTGCAAATGAGGTGCACTGTGCTGCGCAGCGCGTGTCCTCATGGAGCTTTCGGTAAACAGACTCCCCCATTCGCTTACTTCGCTACAGCGCCCTGCGGATGGGACACATTATTTCTTGTATGTACGTTGACGCACACCGCAGGTTAAATTTTTAGCTTTACGGAATCCAATCTGTAATCTTTTATTTTAGCTACAGAGGCTACCTGTCTCGTGAAAAAACCACAAAACGGCAGCTTTTGTTAAGACGCCCCCACCCGCAGTGGAGGGGCGCGATAATGGCGACGATTCACACGCAACTCTTAAGGATTGCGAACATTCCACAATGTGGTTTTTCGAAGGAATGGCGAGGAGATAAGGTTATGAACGCAGTGGGGTGGACCAATCCGGTTCTTGGAGAATTGATGTCGCATGCGCAATGGTCACCGACGGCGGATGACAATGCGCGAGACGAAACTATTCCGATTTCCTTTTACAAAGGCTTAGTTGCGGCATACAAGGCCCGCCCGAACGACGACACAACCAGACGAAATCTTGGGCTGCTTGCGCTGACCGTGGGTGTCAGCGAGTGGGGAGTGAGCGGTGTGGACGAACGCGAGTTGCCGGACCCGCTTGAAGAGAAACATACAGCCCCATGGGCGAGCAACAGCAACGCGCGCCAAGGCAAACACGTCATGAGCTATGACCTTGGCGGCATTGGTATCTCACATCTCGACTCCGATGAGCTAGGCCACCTTATCGAATTTGTCGCCCAGAATTTCATCGCAGACGCAATAAGAGCGGCAGACAAAACAGAGCTCATGAAACTTGCCGACCCCGCCAACTACCTCCGCAAGCGCATTCAATACGACCAAGTTCGTGCGTCTGGCCTCTGCGGCTCCGAGCCGGTAACCGTCGACTTGTTCAACGAGCCCTTCAATGCGGACAAGGACCATCCGGGAGTCTCGAAAGAGAACTGCAATGACTGGGACAATAAGAAGCACATGAATGGAAAGACCTGGCAGCTCTTTCGGACTTACATGCGCATGGCGCTGCGCTCACAGAAAGGGCAGGAATGGATTTTCAACAGTTGGCTTGACCGCAACTGGACTCGCTCACTCAACCACACGTTAGCGCATGATGGAAGCGTCGAGGAGGCGCTAGCGAATGCGCGCGTCCGCAACTCAGCGCCCGCTCTTGCGGAGGCGGCACTGGGCATGCCGCCCGGCGATGACACTGCACTGATTCAGAGAGAAATCGACGCTTACGCGCGACTGAATGACGCCGTGACAGCGCGCCGACGATACCCCTTTATCATGCGCAGCGTCAACCTCTATCGCTTTCTTGACAAGAAGCCGCTGCTTACCGGCGTGCGGCGCCCTTAGCGCCGCCGTTCGAAGGTGCGCGCCACGCAGGCATTGAATAGCCCAAGGTGGTGTGAAGCCTTCTTCGACAGGAGATGGAAATGAAGCTCGTACTGCACCGCACCGTGAAGTCCGCTCTTTCCACGGAAGGCTTTCTCGAGGTCGATGGCCGTTTCCAGTGCTATACGCTCGAGCCGACCTACCGGGAGAAGCCTGACATTCCCGTCAGCGTTTGGAAAATCATGGGCAAGACGGCTATTCCCGTTGGCACATACTCCGTTGATGTCACCTTCTTCACCAAGCCAAAAATATTATTCGCCCGTGCTCATTGATGTACCAGGCTTCACCGGAATCCGAATCCACATTGGAAACTTTCCGAAGGACACGGAAGGCTGCATCCTCGTGGGCACCAAGCTTGGCATCGACAAGGTGGTCAACAGCAAAATCGCCTTCGATGGGCTGATGCAACATTTCGACGCGGCACGTGAGGATAACGAGGGCGTACAAATCACCGTGATGGACGATTGGGGTGCAACACCGAACTTCGCGGCGGCGGCGGTGCCTCAGCAGTTGGTCGCTGCGGCTGCCACGAATAGCAAGGCAAGTCGGACTGCGACTATCGCCTGAGACACCGCGAGGAAATCAAACGGTCACGGCTTCGAGCTCTCGGTGTAAAGATGCGCAACCAAGAGCGCGTGAGGCCTGGTTTGTGTTAAGCCCGAACTTAGTGCTGCGAGTCGGAGCAGTAGCTGGCAAAAATGTGCAATATCACTCTCCACGTATTGCCAATTTCTTACTCACATATTTTCGGTGCTGACCGATGACTTTTGAGGCTGTCAATGGCCGGAGGCGAGCATGTTGATTGCCCAAAACATGACTGACGCGCGGGAAAACTTACAGGAGGGATTTCGGATGCTCAACGTTTTCTACGTGACTATCGCTGCTTTTTCTCTTTTGTCGGCCTCACTCTGCCGAGCAGAGACGTACAACCCTCCACATGCATCCGCCGGCGTGTTCGAAGGCATAGACCTCTCAGGGGCGCAGGTGGCGGAAAGCTTCAAGCAAGCGTTCGCCGCATGCGACCACGGCAACGGTAAGCCTCAGTGTAATGGCAACGACCCGAATCGAAACACGACCGTTATAAAATTAAAGAGCGGCGCCATCCTATTTGACGCCAAGATGGCGGTGGACAATGACGGTTCTCCGTTCGCAGGAAAACCTCCGAGTCAACCCATAACCTCGCTCCTCTATTCGAACGGCACAAGCCTCAATGCGGACAAAATCCGTTACGTCGCCGTGTCGGGTGGCTTCGACAACGCAACAGGCTTCGCGCTCGGTGACGTCGCAGCAGTCGTCTACAAAGACAAGGTCGCCTTTGCAATTATCGGAGACCACAGCAAGTCGTATCGAATTGGAGAAGGGTCGGTTGCACTGCACACAGCTCTGGGGCACGACGGCTGCCGGGAGCCCGCGCCCGACGGCAACTGTAAAAGGCCAAGGAATGACAGCATTTCATCCGGTGTGACGTACATTGTATTTCCTGGCAGCAAAAAGAAGCTTTGCGGCGACGCGCCGCTACCTCACGGCGCTGCCAAGCTGTGCGCAGGACTGAATGCAGAAAATCTCAACCAAAAGGTCGACGAGGTTGGTAAGGAGTCGTTCGACGCACTTAAGAGCGCCTCGCAGTAGGTAGCCTGCCTTCTTTAAAAACTCTGGGCGAGTTGGGTGACTCTACACCCCAATAAGGTAGTTGTAAGCATAAGTACACCGAAATACTGAGCGTCTCCAATAAAGCTAACGAGGCCGCCGTTCGCTCGCCAATACTCTGGCTTTCATGTCGGTGACGCTGTCGAGGACATAGCAATGCTGATGAAGAATTGGATTCTTTGGGCCGCGAGGTCTTGCATCTAAAGCGTCACGTTTTCTGAAGCTCCGAGGTAGGTGTACCTTCGGCAAGTCAGCTTCGTGAGTTGTCTTTTGTCTTTTCTTTTGGTCCGGTCCAGTTAGCCTATGGATGAGTGGCCGCTACTTCCGTGACCGGCGGCGTGTAACGAATCTGCCCAGGAGTCGTGACCGAGGGGAGACATCTATATGGTCGTTTTGTGGCGGACTTCCTAGCTTTTCTCAAGCGAGCGCGCTTGCAACAGCGTAACACCCGACGCAACGCGGTACTACCGTCCATTTCCAAAAGCAGTTAGCAAAGGAGCAGGCCGTGAAAAAGCCAATCATCGTGCTGTTTGTTGCCTGTCCTTTCTTGTTCGGCTGCGTTGTGGGTGGCGTTCCCTCGCATATCTCATCCGCGCTTCCTTTCTGCGACACGCCTGACCAACTCGATTGCGTCCTGAACACCAACTCCGGTGTAGTCAAGGAACTCAAGCCGACCGAAGATGTCGTGCCGACCCTCGGGCTAGCGCTTTCCGGCGGTGGGTCAAAGGCAGCGCCCTTCGCTATGGGGGTGGTTAAACGCTTCGTCGACGAGGGGTGGCTCTTCAAGACGGACTACCTGACGTCGGTGTCCGGCGGGGGATACACGGCGTTCTACCTCTACTACAAAGCGTACCGGACTGTGCTCGAGAACCGCCAGCCCATCCCGGCCTACCCGGGACTCAAGCGGTATTTTATGGACACGCGGAATCTCGACAGCCTCAAAGACGTGCCACCGTACGTTCAACTGTTCTCCCCAGATGAGGTTCATTACAGATGGGACAGTCTTGCAGAGCTAAGCAGCAAGCACACCCCTAACGGGCGTTCGGCGTGTGTCGACCTTCCTCCATATCCCCTCACCGACAAGAATCAAGCAGACCTTGATACGGTCGTTTGGAAGGACGTTCAACAAGCGTCCTACCAAGGATGGGTCGAGTGTTACCAAGATTTATTGCGGACGGACCATTCGACCATGTCGAAATATAAAGACGGCGCGTTCACAAAGGCGGCGTACGCTCACCAACTCGGGCATACCTTCTCCGTTATGTTTGCGGAGTCGATGGTGACGGCTCCGGTGAACTGGTTCTCGAACGTTTTATTCGACTGGAAATGGCGCGTGTCGCCGACCCAGTACGACTACTTGTACGGAATTCTGCGCACGTACGCGTATATGCCTCGTGAAGGGGACGCGCTGCCTATCTCGCCTTACGACGCGTACTTCGAGCAGATGGCGAGGTGCCTGGACTTCAGCGACCTGTCGATAATTTACACGCAGGACCAGGCAACCACGGAGAAGCTGCTTGGGGGATATCTGCCGAAGTGGATTCTCCAGGCGACCGCGAATTCAGGGAACGTGGGCTTGGACCTCTCTCCGAAGCACTATGACCTCGGGACCGATGTCTTTGAAATCTCGATGGACATGTTTGGTTCAGGACGATATGGGTACGTTCAAGGCTCACCCTATCTGGTTGGCCTGACGGTGCCGATGGCGGTGCTTTCCTCCGCCGCGTTTGCTGATACCGCGCAGCGAAGCTTCAACATTCCGCGCGGGGTAGTGAACTTTGGCTTGCAGGCTTTCAACATCCGATGGGGTTTCGACATCGCGAACTACCGTGAGTCGGACACCAAACGCCGGCTTCACTCGCTGCTAATCTGGCCGTTCTACTACCTTGATTCTCCGGTGACTGAGCCCAAAGGGCCGACAATCCATCTTTCGGACGGTGGCCAGACTGGAGACAACCTCGGTCTCGTGTCGCTCATGCGAAGAGGGGTTCGACATATCGTGTCGGTTGCGGGCGAAAACGACTTTGCTGGCGGCACCTTGCGCCTCGCCTCACTGTGTTCGGCGAACTATTACCTGAATGTTCGCGGGTACACGATGGAATTCGACGGTAGCCCGATGGACTCGGACGACGGCAGCAAACGGACATTCCACTTGGCTGAAGCCTGCACGTGGGACGATAACCGGCAGATTTACGTCCATCCCACTGACAGTCGATTTAAGACGTTGACTCCATACGAGTGGAAACGGCGCGTATGGGTTGGGCACGTGGTTCCGTTCCGGCCGGGCGTAGATGGGCCTAGCTTGCTTCCTGATGAGCAGAAGGCGGAGCCGGAAACGGTGCCCAAACATTTGGGCGGCATCACGGTGTACTACATCAATTCCGCGATGGACAAATCAGAGTGGGCGAAGGTCGTAAAGGATTGGTATCCGGTCAATCCGGAGCGACAGGTGCTCTACCGGTTTATGGCGAAACGGGACGACGCTAAAGTGGACCGGTGCAACGGCACGGTGCAAACGCCGGATGGCGTGTACAACTGCCCGCTCGTCGAATATTTCCAAGACACGGCCGAGGCAACGGCGGATGGCGAACATCAGTGGGTGTTCCCCCAGACGAGCACTGCGTTCACGACGTACTCAAACAGCATCTACCTGTACCGGGCTTACCGAGACCTCGGGTGGCTGTATGCAGGTGAATTGCCGAACGCGTCGGAGGAACTGCGCAAAGTGCTTATAAGCGACGCGAAGAATCCCCAGCCAGTCGGACTTAGTCGTCTCTACAACGAACAAACACCCCGATACATTAAAGACCCCTATGTGTGTCGAGGGTGGAACGACGGCCGCGCAGTGCAAATCGCCGAGCCGATTCGTGAAGCTCCGTAAAAGCAGATGTGAAAACGATGGGGACGTGCGTGGTTACCTCTGGCGCGTTAGCAACGGCCATCGCAATGCACGCAGTAACGCAAGCGATGTTAGGTGGAACGCAGCCCTTCGAGCGTCAGCGGCTGGGCGTCACGTTGGGGCGGCTCGCCGATGTCCAGCAGCTCGACGTCAATGCGCGGCGGACGCAGGTCCAGGCCCGTCGACTACAGCGGCGCTGGCCGCCTCGGGCGACGCGCAGTCGCGCGCGAGTTCGAGCGCGCCGTACGCGTCGACGTAGTGGGCCGCCCAGCGTCCGTTAGCCTGCACATAGACCCATAGGGTGCTCGCGTCGTCGCGTGTCGCCGCTGCGCTTTTGTCGGAACCCTCAGCAAAATCCGTGTTGCTGTCGGTGAGCCTTGAGATAGGGCAGGTGACGCCCTTTCAATTTTGGGTTCGGGCGCAAGCGCATGTCACCGGTAAGGCCCAGTGTCTCGCGGTCTTTCCGGCAAAGCTTCGACGAGCGAAGAAGTCGGCCGTCTTCCGCGAATGAGATAAGACCGGCGTCGAAAAGTTTGTCGAGCGTCCCGGTTAGCAGAAGGCCGTTAAATTCATTGACCTTTTCGCTTTCGTTAGAATCCTTCCATGCTTTTGCATGAGATGCAACCAGGACTTCCTTGACGGCGCAGCCGGTCACTGAGCACTGGTTGTCCCAAAGTCTGCGCATGTTCAGACGATATAAGCCTTGTCCTCTTCGCTCCGCGCGAAGTGCAAGTACGTTTGTCCCGGCTGCAGCTTTGTTGTCCGGCCAGTCGTCGAGTCCATTAAGAATAGTCCGTCGCAGTGCGCTTAGCGCCTCACGCTTTAAAGTCCAACCGGCGTTCGCCTTCCACGTCGCCAGTATGGTCATCCCCGGCGCTTTGAGTTCAAGGTATTTCGCGACGTTGTTGGCGAAAGTGACGTAGACGCACTCAAGCTTATTCAGACTTGATGGCTCTGCGGTTGCGTCAATGCTATGTGCAAGCGCATCGAGCGTTGCGCCCAACTCGGGGGCGCGCGCCTGCGCGGCAAGCATCGCCACGACCCCCTGACTAAGCGAGGCGCTCAGCTCGGTAAAGACATCCACGAAATCTTCTTCGTTGACGCTTGGCCCATGGGCGACCACATCAAACCAGCGGTTTTCAACAGCGTCCACGGTGTACGGCCCCAACAAGTTCTCGGGGTTGTATGTCAGCGGGGATGAGCCTTTTTTCAGATGGTTGCTGCCTAAATACGTCACCGTGCCCGTTGACGTTTGAATCTGATAGTTCGGACGAACTCCCTTGCCCGTATCTCCGAAATAAAGAAGCCCAGTTTGTCTCTCGTCAGCGAGGATGTGGGCTAACACTGCCTGAAAGTACTCGGCATTCAGGTTCTTCAAGTGCTCTGGAGTTGCCATTTCTGTCCTTTTGTTCGCAAGCCAGACGTCACGCCAATGCCCGCCTCAGCCGAATGCAGTTGCGGCCTCGCTTCTGAAGCAGGATATTGACATGAAGCTTAAGCGCAGGCTGAATTACGCTGTGTGGTCAAGAGAACATTGAGTCGTCGCTGGTAAGGGCAGTCGGGTCCTACCCGCGTCCTTTTACGCAGCAGCGAGGGAGGCGCCTAAGCGCGTTCCGTCCGGCACGGGGCGCCTTGGGCAATTACAAAGAGTTCCGCAGGGTGCGGCAAATTAACGATGCGAAACTCCGGGTACCCAAGGTCATCGGGTCGGCGGAAATCAAACATGACGTGTCGAGGAAAAGATGACGTTCGAGGTGTG
Organism: Caballeronia sp. GAWG1-1; assembly: GCF_023631465.1. Taxonomy (NCBI): domain Bacteria; kingdom Pseudomonadati; phylum Pseudomonadota; class Betaproteobacteria; order Burkholderiales; family Burkholderiaceae; genus Caballeronia; species Caballeronia sp. GAWG1-1. Next base: position 6,528 of record NZ_JALQDB010000025.1, on the reverse strand, counting down.
CGTCGGGCGCTCCCCCGAGTTCCACGAGCGTCACGGCTCTCCCGTGTTCCATGGCGCGATACACCGCTGCGAGCGAGAGGCTGTCGACGTGGCAGTAGCGCAGTACGTCATGAACGAGTTGGCGGTGGCGTGGGGGCGGCATGTCGGGAGACGAGAGTTGCCACCAGGCACGTTGCGCAGCGCTTCCGTCCACGATTGCGCTCAGGCCGGAATAGTTGAGGTCGGGACACGCCGTTGGCGCGAGTCGTTTAAGCGAGTAGGAGCCTTGCAACACCCGGGTGATAGTACGCGCGGCAAACAACGGGAAGCAGGTCAAAGAGGCGAGACGCGATGTCGCGCAAGTCCGGCCCATACTCTGGGACGAGCTTGCACAGGTCCGCAATACGTCCTTGCTCAAAGGACGAATAGACCACGATGACGCCCTTGGTGCCGACCGTTTCGATGAGGCGGCGCGCAAACTCTTTCGCCGGCGAGTTGCCCGATACGTCCATGAATTCGTTATGGACCAAGATGCCCGGCTCGGTCTCGGTGTGGCAGGAGAACTGGAAAGGAACTAATTGGTACGGTCGCGTGCCCGCCCCCATTGAAACGGGGGACGACACTGTCTCAAAGTCGAGAAAGTGTCTTGGATAAGGCATCGCCCTCAACAGCGACCGGCCGAGAGCATCAACGCTCACTGCCGGCGCATCCAGTGACCGCGGGACCCGCTGCTGCCGTTCGTCCTTGAGATACAACTCCGGCCCCTCGCGCGCGTCGCGGTAACCGATTTGCCGGAGCAATCCGGCAAGCGGTTGGCGAAACACTTCGACCGGGTGTTCGGGCTCGGGCGGTTCGCCGCTGCGGCAATAAGCAATGAACGGACATTCGTACGGGTTTGCGCACTGTTCACCAGTACGAAGTCGGGGCTCCGGCTGTGCCAGCATCGCGCGCAGTTCTCCGACGAGCCCGTCGAGAGAGACCTTCAGGTCTGAGACTTTGCCGGTCACATCCTCCGTTCGCAGCATCCCGCTGTTCGCGCCGTTGGCCGTGCTGCGCGGATACCTGGTCGTTGCCGTTGGCCTTGTCATCGTCAAGGTCGTTCAGGTGATGATGGTGCATTAAGCCAGACGCACAACGGACCGGCCGGTAGGTCTGGTCTGGTTCGTTACTTGGCTAACGAAGCGGGCCATCATCAAAACTGCGGGCCATCCTTCGATGTTTCTAGAGGCCGGTTTGAGACGCAGTGCGAAGTAGCCCGCACGAAGCGGGCTTCCGGTAACCACGACGTATAAGCGTTAGGCAGCGGCGTCCTTCAGCTTCTTCAGCGGACGAACCTTCAACTTCACCGTTGCCGGCTTGGCATCAAACCAGCGGTCTTGACCCGTGAACGGGTCTTTACCGAAGCGGCGCTTTTTGGCTTCAACTTTCTGCACGTTGATTTTGAGCAGGCCGGAGAGCGTGAACTCGCCGAGGCCCTTCTTGTTCACAGAACCCAGAATCGTGTCTTCAAGAGCTGCCAGCACGGCTTTCGCTTGCTTCGGGTCAACGCCAGCCTGAGCGGCGACGTGCGTCGTCAAAGACGACTTCGTGAAAGTTTCCTTCAGCGGCTTCGGGCCAATGGCCGTTGCAGCTGCTTTCTTGGCCGGTGCTGCTGCCTTCTTTACGGCCGTTTTGTTGGCAGCCTTCTTGGCCGCAGGTTTTACAGTCTTCGTTGCCATTTGCATCCTCTGTATATGAGTGGATTCTCGAGAACGCTTAAGACGGAGCACCCCGCAGCGTAAAGCAGTCGGCACATGCGCCGTCGTAAGCTGAACTAGCGTAGCAACGGTTCATACAATTGACAACAAGAAAACCCCTTCAAACAAGGTATTTCTTGATGATTTGAGCATGTTTACCACGTAAGTCTCAGCTGCCGGCAGGTTTGCTTGCTTGATGGTCGCGTAGGCCGGCTTTTGAGCTCGACCACGAGTTTTCGCATCGGTTGGAACCGTGGCCAAGCGTGCAAACTTCTTGCAGAACTGTGATGAACAATCTCACAGGAGCAAGTAGCTTCCGAGAACTAAACTCGAGTAAGTACCGAAGCTTGATTAAGCAAGAGCAGATATAGAGCGATGTTTTGCCGCTCGTCTTGAACTCGATACCGTACGGGAAAGACATGAACAGCACGGAACGGAAGGCCACGGAAGCCGCGGCCATTGCGCGCGTTGCCGATGCTGCCCGTGAGGTCCAAGCGGCGTCCGTAGCGCTAGAGGTGTATTTCAACGAGGTGCCAAGCGAGGCGCGCCCGACCCTTCAACTAGCCCGACTGACGGCGGCAATGACGGAACTACAGTCCGCGCGGGACGCAGTTGAAAGTCTGCTCCAGCAAAAGCGTCGCCGGTAAATCCGCGTGGAGCGCATGTTGTAGTCGCGTCCGCCTATGCAAGTCGAAATATGTGACTCCCAGAAATAGAACTAGGGCCATCGCATTTCGCTCGTACGTGCCAAGCTTCGCAAACACCGCCCCCTCGGTACGCGGCCGGGTACTATCTTGGGCGCCGCGCTCGGAAGCCTTACTGCCCACCGACTGAGTGTCGCGGTCAATCAACTACGGAGGAGACGTTGTGGCAGGTATGGATTGGATGAAGCTGCTTTCTGCACAAAGACTCGGAGCAGGCAAGCAGTCGGGGAAGGGGAAGGACATCCGTAGCGCGTTCGTTCGTGACTACGACCGGTTGATTTTTTCGTCGGCGTTTCGACGTCTTCAGGATAAGACGCAGGTCTTCCCTCTCGCGAAAAGCGATTACGTTCGCACGCGACTCACGCACAGTCTGGAAGTTGCGTCGGTCGGGAGGTCACTCGGAACGCTCGCTGGAGCCGTGATTGATAAATCTGCGCGCCGCGTAGCGAAAGTCAATCCGCAGGACGTCGGTGTCATTGTGTCAGCTGCCTGTCTCGCGCACGATATTGGTAACCCGCCCTTTGGACACGCGGGCGAGTCAGCAATACAGGAATGGTTTGGCAACGACGGCGAGGGCGGGAAGCGGCTCGCCTCATGGAAGATGAGCCCGACAAAAAACACGGACTTCCTGAAGTTCGAAGGCAATGCCCAAGGCTTCAGAACAGTAGCACGAACGCAGATACCTGAGCAGAAGGGCGGCATGCAGTTGACCTACGCCACTCTTGCCACGTTCACCAAGTATCCGCGCGAGTCGAGCGTGCCTGAAGGACAACGCTCGGGTATCAGCGGGAAGAAGTTTGGGTTCATGCAGTCTGAGAAGGAGCTGTTTGAGGAGGTCGCCGAGGAGGTTGGTCTGGTTGCAAAAACAGGGAAAGGCGCGGCGTGGCATCGTCACCCTTTGGCGTTCCTCGTTGAAGCAGCAGACGACATTTGCTACCACATCATGGACATCGAGGATGGCTTTCGCGCAGGAATGGTGACGTTCGAGGAACTTAAGGAGCTGCACAAACCTTGGAGCGATGGTGGCATTGAGAAGCGGTTAGCACAGCCGGGCGACCAGTATCGACAAGCCGAGTACCTACGAGCGCGCACCATCGGCAAGCTCATCGATGAGTTCGTTGCCGTCTTTGCGAAGAAAGTGGACGACATGATGACTGGCTCGTTTGATGGGGAGTTGGCGGCACATATCACTCACGCTGCTGAGTTCAAAAAATTCAAACAAGTGGGACGAGCCAAGGTCTACAACAGTCGTCCTGTCGTCGAAGTAGAAGCGTGCGGCTTCGAGGTCATCGGCGGACTACTTTCCGCATTTGTTGGTGCCATGGATGACTTGGCGCTGAACAAGACGTCCGCTTCAGTGCGCTCAAAAACGCTCGTGCGTCTGACGTCCTTCGACCCAGACGTGCTGGCGGCAGCCTCGCACTACGAGCGCGCCGTGTACGCGACTGATTACATATCAGGCATGACCGATTCGTATGCGGTCACCCTCTATCAGCGGATTCGAGGAATCGCTTTGCCATGAGCTGCCCACATCGTAAGTACAAAAATTTTTCTTAAGCGCAGCTCAACCGGCAAATCTGCTGCGGGCCTCAAAACTTTCATTTGACGTGCAGCATTCACTTAATAAAATAGTCGTTCTGAACCCTTCTGACGAAAGCGGTATTCGCGCTCTCCGATGGGATTCGAACGCAAAAATAATTCTGGGAGGCTGTATGTCTGGTGGCGGCGGTGGTGGTGGTGATTGGAGGCCTGAACCGAAGGCTCCTGTAACTGCGCCTGGCAAGGCCGGGAGCGGCGGCGCTGGCGGTGGAGTCCCTGACCCTTGCGTCATTGAGGAAGTGACGACGCTCAACTCGGTGAATCCATTGATTCTGCGCGGCATTCGGCAAGGCGCGGTTCTGGAAGTCGATGTAATTCCTGGGCCGCCACCGCGTCTGGTCGCAAAGGACCACAACGGCGCCACGGTCGGCTCTATCACCTCTCGGTCAATGTTGCAGTTCATCGCGTGCATCCAGGGCGGCCGTCAATACGTCGCGGAAGTTTGAGCATTCAGGGCGGAACGTGCACGGTACGGGTGAAGCTCAAATGACCGAAATTTTTATCGCCGGCGGCGTTTACCACGAGAAGTGCATTTGGCCGGACTCGGACCAAATCTTTGGCTCCGCTGGGCGTGCTGCGACTGCGCTTACAACCCACGTCGACAAGGTGACGCTGTACACCTATGCGCGCGACGACGTGGCGCAGGAGTTCGAAAAGACTGCGGAACTCTTCGGTTTCGCGGTCGTTGCCCATCCGACCGAGACGGGGATTTCGTTCGAATACGTGCATTGCATGTCAACGCCAGTCGTCCGCCCCGCGCTCGCTCGTGTGCCGAAGCTCGCTGCTATCGAGGTAGCAGCCGAGGCAGTGCTGCGCTTCGGGATGTTGGAGGGCTCGGCGCGGGTGAATGCGAAATGGTGCGTCTACGACCCGCAGTCGGCTTTCCACCCGGAGCCGTTCGGTGCAAATGGCAGCAAGGCCGAACATCTCGCTATCGTTGCGAACCGAAGCGAAATCGTTGCGATGGGACAGAACGCGGACCCGGATGTCGCGGCTGCAAACCTGCTTGCGCAGGGTGCTGAAGTCGTCGTAGTAAAGTCCGGACCCGAGGGTGCATTTGTTCATACAACGGGTGGGGCAAAGAAGCATATTCCTGCTTACCAAAGCCCGCAGGTCTGGACGGTCGGTTCGGGCGACGTCTTCGCGGCTATTTTTGCGGGCCGGTGGGCTGTTCACCATGACGCTCCAGACGTAGCCGCCGAACTCGCCTCGCGGGCCGTATCGAGCTACGCGGAGACAATGGCGCTACCGTCAGAGCGGGTGCCCGAGTTGCAGAACGCTCAGCGCGTCCCGGCGACGACCGTGCCGGGAAAGGTCTACCTCGCGAGCCCATTTTTTAACCTCGGGCAGCGCTGGCTTGTTGATGAGGCGCGCCGCTGCCTTGCCGAGCTCGGACTTGAGGTCTTTTCTCCGGTTCATGATGTTGGTCCTGGTCCTGCACATGAAGTAGGCCCGGCCGATATCAAGGCGCTCAAGGAGTGTGACCGTGTCTTTGCGATTCTCGACGGCCTCGACGCTGGAACCGTGTTCGAGGTTGGCTACGCACGCGCTGAGGGCATCCCCGTCTATGCGCTTGCTCAGGCCGTGAGTGACGAGAATCTGAAGATGGTCATTGGCTCGGAAAGCAAGGTCTTCTACGATTTCGTGACTGCGTTGCACCACACAGCGTGGAAGGCATGAAATCCGCTCTCCTTTTGTCTGGCGGCATGGACTCCGTGGCCATCGCACACTGGTTGCGCCCGCAAGTGGGCATCACCATTGCCTACGGGCAGCGGGCGTCACAAGCCGAGGTGCGGGCCGCGGCTGCAGTTTGCGACGAGTTGAGCATCGAGCACCATGTAATTGAAGCGGACCTGAGCGCGCTTGGCAGCGGCGACATGGCAGGGTCCGCTCCGGCGGCGCTTGCACCTGTATCCGAGTGGTGGCCGTTTCGCAACCAGATGCTCGTGACGCTTGCGGCAATGAAGGCTGTCAGTATTGGCGTCAACAGGCTTCTCATTGGCACGTTGCGGACAGACGGTGTTCACGCGGACGGCAAGCCGGAGTTCATCGCGGCGATGAGTGAGGTGCTTCGGTGCCAGGAGGGAAAGATAACGCTCGAGGCACCGGCCATCGCACTTAGTGGCGCAGAGCTCATCAAGACTTCGGATGTGCCTGCCGATTTGCTTGCATGGGCTCATTCGTGTCACGTCGCCAATGAAGCGTGTGGCGTGTGCCGTGGCTGCCGAAAGCACTACGAGACGCTCGAGGAACTAGGCTTTGAGCCATATTGACGACCCGCAGCCGCTGCATGACGGACCCTTCTCGGATTATGGATGGCCGGTGCAACGCATTTTTCCGTTCGGGACATACAAGTCCCCACCGGCTGTATCGTTTGTCGACGTCGTCGGGGGGGGGGGCGGGGGGCCCCCCCGCGCCCCCCCCCCCCCCCCAAAAAAAAAAAACAAAAAAAACTCACAAAATAATAAAAAATATTTAAATATTATCTGTTATCAATAAAAAAATAAATT
>NZ_JALQDB010000024.1:0-4935 GCF_023631465.1 Caballeronia sp. GAWG1-1 | reverse complement strand
GGCGATCAGATGCAGGTCGACTGGGTCGAGTTCCGCAGACGCAAAGAAGCGAATCTGTTCGCATTCGTGGCCACTCTCGGCTATAGCCGCGCGACCTACGTCGAATTCGTTTCCGACATGCGGCTCGATACCTTGCTGAGATGTCACGTCAACTGCTTTAACTGGTTCGGCGGTGTGCCGCGTCGTGCGCTCTACGACAATATGAAGACCGTTGTCATCGAGCGGGATGCATACGGTCCGAAGCAGCATCGCTTTCAGCCGGGGTTTCTCGACTTCGCCCGGCACTACGGGTTTAAGCCCGAGCTATGTCAGCCTTATCGCGCGAAGACCAAAGGCAAGGTCGAACGGATGAACGGATATTTGCGCCGCAGTTTTTACGTGCCGCTGGCCGCTCGGTTCAAGGCAGCCAACGTCGAACTCGACGTGACGACCTCCAACACTGAAGTCTGGCGCTGGCTACGCGAAGTCGCGCATGTCCGAATACATGGAACGACCCGGTTGAAGCCAGCCGAGCAACTGCTTGTTGAGCAGAAGGCCTTGCAGAGCGTGCCGCCACCGTATCCGGCGCTGTTACCAGCAACGACACCGGCGAGCGGACAGGAGTTGCGCGAGCGATTCCACGACTGGCTGTCTCCGCTACAGCACCCGCTGTCCGTGTACGACAAGTTGATTCGGGTTGCCGCATGAACATCGCACACGAACGCGTGGCGCAGTTATGCGCCCAACTGAAGCTCACGACCATCGCGGACGCGTTGCCACACCTGGCGCAAAAAGCAATCGCCGACGAGGTGAACCTGACAGAGTTTCTCGAATCGGTGCTAAAGGCCGAGCACACAGCGCGGCTCGTCAGGCAGCGCGCGACGTTTGCGCGCCTGGCAGGCTTCCCGACGATCAAGACCCTCGAGGGCTTCGACTTCGCAGCGGCCAGCGGTGTGCCCAGATCTCAGGTCCAGGAGCTGGCGAGTCTGGCGTTTCTGGAGCGAAACGAGAACGTTGTATTACTCGGTCCGAGTGGCACAGGCAAAACGCACATTGCAATGGCACTTGGTTACGCAGCAACGCAAGCAGGGATCAAGGTGCGCTTCGTCACCGCAGCGGACCTGCTGATGATACTGACCACGGCACATCGACAGAATCAGCTGGGAGACGCGCTAAAACGATTCATCAACCCGTACAGGCTGTTGATCATCGATGAGATCGGATACCTGCCGATGAGCCGTGAGCAGGCCAACCTGTTCTTCCAGGTGATCGCCAAACGATACGAGCGTGGCAGTCTGATCGTAACCAGCAACCTTCCGTTCGGGCAGTGGGACCAGACGTTCGCCGATGACGCAACGCTCACTGCTGCCATGCTCGACCGGCTATTACATCACGCTCACGTCGTGGCAATCCAAGGCGAGAGCTATCGACTACGCGACAAGCGACGCGCCGGACTGGTTATGAAGAGATCGACTACGACAAAGGAGAACGCCGCCAACGGAGTGCGGTCGGCACCGCAATAACACTACAACCCGGTGTATCAAATCGAAGTGCCGATGCCGGCAGAAACTGTATCAATTCCTGAGTGCCGTTGACAATTGACGATTGGCGACGGCATTACAACGAGGTTCGACCGCATTCGAGTCTGAACTACGACACGCCGCTGGCGTACCGCCAGCGCTTAGAAAGAAATTCAACCCAAGCCGTTATTGCTAGAACGCAGTGGTCTTAGAAAGGCGGGCACGTCAACACTGCGGTTGAACGATGCGTCGATTCCACCCATTTCTGATATTTGAAAAATCAGAATCGGCTTCGGTTTTAACTACGACTCGTTCCATGAAACCCTTGGCGAGCCAGTGCAGGCAATAAGGATCTCGGCAGGGTGACGGGCGGTCTTCGCGGCTTGCGGATTAGAATCGGAAGGTGACACAGACAATGGATACATCTCACTTAGTACTAGCATTGGCAACATCAATAATGGTGTGTGTTGTGTAGTTTCTGGTCTTTCCAGCGGCGCTCGGCGCAAAGCTCTGTTTGGCTATCTTCTGACGTTGGACATATGACTAGCGGGCGCGCTTTTTTAAGGCGCACGACGCTTCAAAAGATGGCGCAGGATTAAGTAAGATCATCGAAAGGCTAACCCTCCGCGCTATCGCAATATCGTCGATAGACGCGGTCGGAAGCGAGGGGCCTTCTTGCCATGGCGCGTAAATGTCTTCCATCCGCGCTTTGACGAACCGTAAGCGTCAATCTGAGGCCGTCTTGACGATCAGAACTTGAGCTCTGAGAGCCGCTGATTCGTTAGCACGAGATCGAAGGTGGCGGGATCGAAACTGCCGCCACACCACTCGAGGAAGTGGTCGTGCTCCTCGTGCATCGGATCGGTGATCGCCTCGAGGAAGTCGGCATATCCTGGCACTTCACCGACGTCTTCCGGTGGACACGCATTCTGCCCGTCCAGGCACAGCGGCCGGCGCATGTCTGGATCAGGCACCAGCGCCTTCTCGACTTTGATCCGATGCTGCCAATTGTCACCGTAGTCGTAGATGTAGGTAAATGACTTTAGGCCGCCCAGCGCCTTCGCCAGCGTGACCCGTGCTTCATTGAGCATCGGTAGATCGCTCTGGAATCCGAAGTCATCAGGTTCACCATAGTTGGTTTCACCGAAGACGAACTCGTGCAGGTGACCGCCTTCCCAGCCCATGGCCAGTTGCAGCATGACATGCAGTTTGCCCAGCCGGATCGAGCCGGGAACGATGATTCGTCGCCAGATGGCCGGCTTGATGTACTTCAGCTCAACGCGCAGTACGTAATCGGGCACTGGCGCCTTGACCAAGCGCATTGCAGGTTTGCGGGGCTGGACCATCGGATTGATTGCCAGGCGGCTTGCTGCTCGATGTGTGCAGCCGGCATCAGGCGCCACGGCAGCAACTCGTCGATGCGGTTGATGGGATGATCGGCGATGCGCTCAAACACCGTGCGCAGGTAGGCGAACGGCTCGATGCCGTTCAGGCGCGCCGTACCGATCAGACTACAGATCACCGCCGCGCTCTGGCCACCGCCGTCGGAGCCTGCGAACAGATAATTGCGCCTGCCTGTCAACGTCGGACCTAGTTTCCCCAAAACTGTCGGAGTAAAAAACCCCCACCCTGTATTTGCGTGGTGATCAGCCGTTCTCGGGATCGTGTGAGCTCCTCCGGGGGCGGCCTGGGCGCCGGCGCGGCGTTTCGGCGGATGCCGAGTGTAGAGATGATGGACGGTTGCGTAAATGGTCGGGGAGCAAATCGGCGTGCTCGCGCAGACGGTAGGAAGACCCTTCAATCTGTACCACGATCGCGTGATGCAGCAACCTGTCGAGCAGTGCTGCTGCAACGACACTGTCGCCGAATACCTCGCCCCATTCACCGAAGCTGCGATTGGAAGTCAAGATGATCGCGCATCGCTCATAGCAGGCGTTGATCAGTTGGAAGAACAGGTTGCCGCCGTTTGAGCCGATGGGAAGATATCCGATTTCGTCGACAATAAGCAGGCTGTTGCGCGCAAGGAAGCGCACACGTTGCGGCAAATTGCCTTCGCGCTCGGCCTTCGCCATCGAGTTGACGATTTCAGCGAGCGAGCCGAAGTACACGCTCTTGCCGGCGCGGACCGCTTCGACACCCAACGCGATGGAAAGGTGTGATTTACCGGTTCCAGGCGGCCCGAGGAAATGAACCGCCTGTCGCCGCTCGATGAAATCCAGTTGCGCCAGTGTCATGATCCGATCACGATCAAGGCTCGGCTGGAAACTGAAGTCATATCCGGCGAGCGTCTTGATTGTGCCCAGTCTTGCTGTCTGTAGTGCCATCCGAATACGCCGTGTCTCGCGCGTAGTGGATTCTTCGCCCAGCAGCGTCTCGAGCACTTCGAGCATTGAACTGTCGCCCTGCTCAAAGCGCTTCAGAGTGGCATCTAGAGCTTCGAGCGCGCGTGGCATGCGCAAGCCAACGAGGTAACGCTGTATCCGCTCGACAGTCGAGCTTGGAACGCTGTTCATGCGTGCCTCCCAGCGCCAGCTAGGCGTTTTGCGACCTGATCATAGAACGATAGGGGCCGCCGCGCGACGCCTGCCTTCGAAGGTGGCAGCGCGCGTCTGGTTTGCGGGTTGCGCTTACCGGAGCGTCTATGGCCAGGCAGCAGTGACGTTCGTCGTCGGCCTTCCAGCACGGGATGTACTGCCATCAGTTCGCCCTGCTCGTAGATACGGATCTCGTGAGCCAGACTGTGAACGTCGAGGGTGCGTTTGCGCGTTCGATCGGGCACGCTATAGTAGTTTCCGCCGACTGAGACGAGTCCTTCGTGACTCACACGCCGCTCGAGTCGGATCACGCCATTGAACAAACCGGCGGGAAGCGCTAGCAACGTCAGGCGCTCCTCAAGAAAATGCTCCGCGACAACTCGGTGCGTCGTGCCATGCACACGAACGTTGGCTACTGAGTCAAGCCACTCACGTAACTGGCGATTCATATCGGCAAGATTCTGAAATCGTCGAGCGAGAAAGAAGTCCTGACGGATGTATCGAAATGGGCGTTCGACCTTACCCTTAGTCTTTGCGCGATATGCCTTGCATGCGCGCGGAGCAAAGCCATAGTGCCGCGCGAATGCGACTAGCTTTGCGTTGTAGACGATGTGCTTCTCGACTTCGCCCAGCACGGCCGCCTTCATGCGGTCGTAAAGCACCTCTCGAGGAACACCGCCGATGTGCTCAAACGCTTCCATGTGACAGCGCAAAACCGTTTGAAGGTCTTGGTGCTCGACGAAGCGGCCCCACAAATAACGGCTGTGTCCAAGCACGAGCGAGAACAACCAGATCGAGCGCCGCTGTCCAGGGGGACCTATCCGCAATTCTGTGGGCGAGGCATATTATGAGAGGTAAAAGTCATGGATATGCCGATGAAGAAGAAACGCACCGTCGCTTCT
>NZ_JALQDB010000023.1:0-214379 GCF_023631465.1 Caballeronia sp. GAWG1-1 | reverse complement strand
TGACGTTAGTCATGACGCACCTCGGCGCGGGCGAGTTCAGCGAGATGCAGCAACGCTTCGGCGCAGCAGTCGAGCGCATCGTTCGCGGAGGGTGCAAGGGCCGCGTCGCGCAGGGCGCGATTGATGATTTGGATTTGAAGCGGGGATTGTGTTCGCTCAGGACGAGCGGGAATAGCGGGGCGCATGGCGCGGCCTCCTTGTACAGGTTCAACGAACCTGGCTCCCGCTGTCAAACGGGGTGGCCAGGCACTAGGCAGGGTTGACAGACCGGCGTACAAGGAAACCGGCGAGCGCGAACGCTCCCCCGCCAAGGCCCGGCCATTGAAGGCGAACGCAAGGCTGCGGACGAAAAAATACCGCCGGTCGGCGGTTATCCGCCTTGTACAGTTCGAGCTGTCAAACCCGAGCGGAAGGTGTCTCCTCCCGCGCTTCAAAGGATAGACGACGGGATCAGATTTCGTCAAGCTGGTTGCATTTTCGTACTGGACCGATGGCGCGGCTGAGGACGGTGGCTTAGGATCGCTATCGGGGTTTCTTGATTGGCCGGCTATTGTGCCGGCCATTTTTTTACCAAGCCAACGTCGCCCACCAACAAAGTCCTGTGCATGACAACTGATTTCACCCTGACAACGCGTAGTGCCGAAAACTGCCCTGCCAACTCCGTCGGATTCAAAGTGCAAACGAAAGCGCGACTCGAACTTCGCGCGCGGCAATAACGCTAGCAAGCTCCGCTCAAAAATGATTTTTTTCAGCATGTTCACTCCTCCGCCCGATAGGTAGACGGCGCAATGAGGAAAGCCTCGATGTCGCCGATTCGCCAACCAACCGAACGGGGGCCGAGGTCAATAGGCGCAGGGAACGTCTTCTTGTTGATCCGGGCGTAGATCGTTGACCGCGAAAGGCCGGTCAACTCTTCTACGCGCTTTCGACGCAAGATCGCCTGGGGAGTCTGAAATGTCATAGCCATACCTCTTTTCGGATGCGTGGTTCCGGCTCATCCGGCACGCACGTCAAAGAATCGCGCCACTAGTCTCGGACTTGTCCTAATCCAACACGACTCTCATCCGAATTCGGATGCAGATCTATCGGCAGCAAGGCTTTGAGCCGAGATGTGCTAGTGCATCAACTTGTTGACTGAGGCTCTGGTCGAGATGCGTGCAGATACAGACGCAATCGTCTATGTGATAAGCGTAGGGGCTACTCGATGACCGCATGAGCGAGATTGAGCGAGGCTTCGCCACGATTCAGCCGCTGCGCGGCAGCCGTTGAGCTACCTGCATTTCAGTTTTGTATTATTCGATCGTGCAGGCTCAGCATGGGAAAACTTCTACTGGTTGATCAGCGGGTCGTCCGTAAAAGAGATGCGACCAAAGCAGTTTTATCAACAGCGACGCCACATCCTGACTAGCGCGAGACGGCCTGCAGCAGGTCCGTTTCTTGCCCCAGCAGGGACTCCCAATTCCAAGGAAGTCCACCATGAGAAAGCTTCACCGCGTCGCTCTCGCCGTAGTTCTTAGCGCTGGGTGCATCAATGCTCATGCACAAGTCGCTGGTACTCAGCCGCTTAGCGTTACTGTTCAACAATCCAAGGCATTGCTTGAAGGTTGGAGCGCGAAGAAGAGCATCCTTGGAAAAGCGGTGTACAACGACAAGAATGAAAAAATCGGCTCGATCAAGGATCTCGTTGTCACGACCGACGCTACGGTGTCCGCAGCCGTGATCGCGGCAGGCGGTTTTTTGGGCGTGGCAACCCATGACGTCGCCGTGCCCATTACTTCTCTCGATACTCGCAACGGCAATTTTTATCTTGCAGGCGCGACAAAACAGGCACTTAAAGACACCCCTGAATTTGAATACAGTAAAGTTCAGACTCCCCCCAAGCCGCATAAGCTCAAGGCCGATTGAACCGGGTGCCACGCTGATGATGTCACGACGCCGAATCACCGCGCTGAAACGGGTTCGGCGCGTTTTTTGTCGTTTGGGAATAGTCATTGCGGTAAGGTTATCGCGCAATCGTTGCGCGTCACCACTGGAGAACCGCGATGTCGTCAGATCCGATCGACCCGACTGCTGTCCCTTCAACACCTCCTGACGCGCCGGCTCCCGGCCCGACTCCTGGCGATGTTCCTGATGTCGGTGAGCCCGAACCGGAGCCGGATCAAAAATAGTCGTTCACCGTGCCGGACGCTTTTCTTAAACGTCCGGCAGAGTTTTAAGATAACCCGTCCCCGATGTGCGAGAGCAAAAAGGCCCCGATATACGACAGTCGTCGCATATGCCCTGCTGAGTTAGGTTTAGTCTGACTGCGCACCATCAAGAATCGACCTCCTCAGGCGGCGTGCTTCATCGAGATACTTCTTTATTGTTGCGTCGTCAAGCGATACGCCCGCACGCTCGAGATCGATCCGCATTTCCTTCGCGTGCAGATTGCGAGGGGCGTCGGGATCCATACGGTAACCGCCCATTGCCAGCCCGATTATTAGCTTGAGCATCGCGTGACGCTCCTTCGTCGCTGCGCTTTTGCTCTCATCCTCTTTGCTGAATCTTGGTGTCGCTCGTAGCTCATCACGCGATTCTCGCCTCGCGAGTTCACGGATTAACGATTGTGGCAATCTAAAACCGGCGCGCCTAACCGCGTCGCAAATGTAGATAGGATCCTCTTTGACCTCCCATTTGCAAATCCCATAACGCCGCCCCCAATTCGTGCGTTTGATGACTACGGCAATTTGCCTTGCTGTTTCGTATTCTGGTTGACGTGCCTTCGATCGATAGTCGAAGTTAGGGTGCAGATGCGGATTCTTTGTATCAAGCAGAAGCGCCGCTTCCCTCACGGTCCACTTGTCGAGCGCTACCCAATAGCGATAGTCGATGAAGTCCATCGGCATGCTCACGCATAGCTGCGATGAGGCTAGCTTGTCGCGTTAATCGCATCGGGCGCGTCTGCCTTAAGCTCGTCAAGATAGTCTGCCCAAACCTGCATCATCCGCACGCGATCGTCGATGAATTTCGTCCGGTTATAAGCCGTTCCTAAATTGTCGGCGACTCTATGGGCGAGCTGGTGCTCGATCACTTCGCACGGGAAGCGGAGCTGCTCATGAAGAATCGTTCGGGCCATCGCTCGGAACCCATGCCCTGTAATTTCGGTTCTTGTGTCATAGCCTAGTCTCCGGAGCGCCGCATTGACCGCCGCGCCGCTCATCGGCTTACGTGGGTCGCGTCCAGGAAACACAAACTGTCGATGCCCAGTGAGCGCACGAAGATCGGTGAGGATGTTCACCGCTTGAGCGGAAAGCGGAACGAGATGGTCTGTCCTTGTCTTGGAGACGTTATAGCGCCATTCCGCGCGTTCGAGATCGAAGTCCTTCCACTGTGCGGTTCTTAGCTCTCCCGGCCGAACGAAAAGCAACGGTCCGAGGCGAAGGGCGCATTGCACAACAAATGTGCCTTGGAAACCGTCAAGCGCTCGCAAGAGCTCAGCGACCTCTTGCGGGTTAGTGATCGACGCAAAGTGCACGTGGTGCGCCGGCGCGAGAGCTCCGCGCAGATCGGCAGACACGTCTCGCAATGCACGGCCTGTCGCTATGGCGTAGCGAAGCACCTGCCCGCAGTTCTGGTGCACACGATGAGCCGTATCCAAGGCTCCCCTTTTCTCCACGCGGCGGAGAACAGCGAGGACGTCAGGCGCGGAGATGTCAGCGATTGGCCGGCCGCCTAGCCACGGAAAAACGTCATTTTCGAGACGAGCAATGACCTTATCGGCGTGCGACTTCGCCCACGTTGGAGCCTGTCGAGCGAACCACTCACGGGCAACAACTTCGAAGCTATTGGCCGAATGTGCGACAGCAGCTGCTTTCTGAATACGACGCTCTATGCCCGGATCGATGCCATTAGCCAGCAAGCGGCGAGCATCGTCACGACGCCGGCGGGCCTCCTTTAGTGAGACGAGCGGGTATGACCCGAGAGCAAGTCGCTTTTCTTTACCGAAGAAACGGTATTTAAAGCGCCAATGCTTGCCACCCGAAGGGGTGACTTCAAGATACATCCCCGCGCCATCGGTGATTCGATATGCCTTTTCTCTGGGGCGCGCATTTTTTATGGTGATATCCGTCAACGACACGGTTATTTCTCATACGAAAAGCGGATTGCCAGCTTCGGCGAAAAACCATTCATTCGTCAAGGGTTGGCCGGTGATGCCTTAGAACAATTCGGTATTCCAGTATGTGAGACCGCTACAGTCGTGGCAGCACGCTACCCACATGTCGCAACGCATTTGGACTTGGACATGTCGCCCCGCCGCAAGCAACGCAAGGCATATTCGTGCCGCCCGGCGGTCGCCGCATTGTTCAAATACAGACGACACGAGAAATGGCCGCTTAGGGGCGATGTGATCCTGACGATTCCCGACGGCGCCGACGATTTCGCGGCCCTCTGAATGTGTCCGTCAGTCTGGGCGCGAATCACGCCTCGCCATCCTAGGCGACAGAAAATCTCCAAACGCTTTTGCCATCCGGACACTGAAGACTGTGCCAACCCGCGGGCGGTCCTCTTGCCTTAGGCCGCCCTTGAGGCCTGCAAAATCCTGGATGGGGGCATCGACAAACTGGAGTCTTGGAATGCCCCCAAAAAGCCCCCCGAATGGCCGAGGATGACACAGGATGTTACCGGATGACATTGGAATAAAAAAACCCCGCGAGCCTTACTGGCTGCGGGGTTTCGGGACATCATTGGACTTGCTAGGAGTGTTGTTTGGTGGAGAGGAGGAGGATCGAACTCCCGACCTTCGCATTGCGAACGCGACGCTCTCCCAGCTGAGCTACCCCCCCAACGAAGTAAAAGTGTATCACAAGCATCTCGACGAAACGCAAGCCCGAGCCGCCACCAGCTTACTTCTGCGGCGCTCCCGCCAGCACCCACGCGACCACGGTCTTGATGTCCGCATCGTTCATCAAAGGATGCGAAGGCATCGGTATCGATCCCCACACGCCCGCGCCACCCTTCTTCACTTTCGCTTCAAGCTTCGCGCTCGCGGATGCATCGCCCTTGTATTTGTCCGCCACTTGTTGAAACGACGGCCCAACGAGTTTGCGATCCACCGCGTGACATCCCATGCACGCATTGCTGCGCGCAATCGCCATCGCATTGGCGGCGGATATAGGCTGATCCGCCGCATGAACCAAGGCCGATACACTCAAAAGCAAACCCGCCACGACACAACCACGCAGTCGCATCATCACTTACCCACTGGCGCCGGAGCCGCACTTCCCGGATGAACATCCGAATTCTTGACGGGCGCGGGCGTCTGCTGATCCAGCGGACGCGATGTCACCGATGAATCCGGCACCGTTCCAACCGTGGCCTCAGGCGCCGGGGCACTCGCCGCCGAGACGCCGCTCGCATCCGATGCCGCCGCCGCCTCCAGCGCCTTGGCTTCTTCCGGCTTGATGTACTGGAACACCTTCACCACTTGTTCGACGCCCGGCACGCGCGCGGCGACATCCGCGCCATGCGCGCCTTCATCCGGCGTGACGAGGCCCATCAAATACACAATGCTCCGCTCGCACACGACCTTGTAGTAATTCGCGCGCAAGTCCTTCTCACCGACCATCGCGGTCTTCACGCGGCCTTCGAGGTACGAGTCGTTGGCGCGCGAGGAAATAGAACTCGCGCCCTGCACCGACAGTTCATTGACGATGCTGCCCACGTTGTTGATGTCGTGCGCGACAGACTCGGCCTTCTGCTTCGAGGCATCGTCGGGTACTTCGCCTGTCAAGAGCACGCGCCGGTTGAACACGGTGACATTGACATGCGCCGTGTCGGGCACGCTCTCGTTAATCCGCGATAGCGCCTTCACCTGGATCTCGCGATCTTCGGTCTGCGCGCCGAGCGTGCGGCGATCGGTGGCGATCAAGGTGCCGCCGCCCATCGCACCGACCACCGCGAGCGCACAGCCCTGCAGTGTCAACGCAACACCCGACAACATGCTCACCACCAACGTGGCGTTAGCCAGCGTCGCCTTCACGCGTGTCTTGTTCATCAACTCGTTTTCCCCTTTGTGTTCAGTCGTCGCCCAGCAGCATCGCGTCGATGCCGTCGCTCAGGCAGTGAATGGTCAACAGATGGACTTCCTGAATACGCGCCGTCCGCTCGGAAGGCACGCAGATATGTATGTCGGTGTCGATGAGCACTTCGGATATCACGCCGCCGCCCTTGCCCGTTAGCGCAATCACGATCATCTCGCGTTCGTGCGCTTCCTGAATCGCCGCGAGCACGTTTACCGAGTTGCCCGACGTGCTGATGGCAAGCAGGACATCGCCCGCATGTCCCAACGCACGAACCTGCTGCGAAAAGATCTGTTCGAAGGCGTAGTCGTTGCCGACTGCCGTGAGTATCGATGTATCGGTCGTCAGCGCAATGGCCGGCAACGCGGGACGCTCGCGCTCGAAGCGGCCGATGAGTTGCGCGGCAAAACGTTGCGCGTCGGCGGCCGAACCGCCGTTGCCGCATGTGAGAATCTTGGAGCCGTTGGCGAGCGCGCTGAACAGCGTGTCGACTGCCGCCGCGATCGGGACCGCCAGCACATCGAGTGCTTCGAGCGTGAGCGCCGCGCTGTCGCGGAATTGCTGTTGAATGCGTTCGACTGACATCGACTCTCGATTATCGGCCGCGGCGGCGGCGGTTGTTGCGTGTGAATGCTGCGCAGTTTACCGCATGCATGCCGCGGCACACCTCAACATCAAGTGCCGTCGGCACGAAATGCATCCGTCACCCAGCGAATGCGTCCCGCATCGAAGGCGATCACGTCAAAGCGGCACGCGGGCAACGCGCCGCGCCACTTCGTCAGATAAAACTGCGCGGCGCGCACGATCCTCTCGCGCTTTCTGGCATCGACGCTCGCGGCGGCATCCGCGAACCGGCGGCTCGCGCGCGCCCTGACTTCGACGAACACGAGCGCGCCGCGTTCATCGGACATGACGAGATCGATCTCACCGCCACGGCAACGCACGTTGCGCGCGACGAGCTTCATGCGCTGCCTTTGCAGGTACTCGAGCGCGCGCGCTTCGAAAACATCGCCGAGCGATTTGGACACAGGCACTCCTCAAAAGTTGTCGAGCGTTGAGCGCTTGCACGCGTGGCAAAATAGCAGTCTTTCCTTCGACGCCCGCGCTCATGCTTCAGATCTCCGAATTAGCCGACGGGCAGCACTATCCGACGGGCGCGCTCTATGTGGTCGCCACGCCGATCGGCAATACGGCGGACATCACGGTGCGCGCACTGCACGTGCTCGGTCTCGTCGATCGCATCGCCGCCGAAGACACGCGCAACACCTCGCAACTGCTCGCCCGCTACGGCATCTCGAAGCCGTCGATCGCCGTGCACGAACATAACGAACGCAGCGCCGCCGAACGCGTGATCGAGCATCTGAAGAACGGCGAGCGCATCGCGTGCGTGTCGGACGCGGGCACGCCCGGCATTTCGGACCCAGGCGCACGTCTCGTCGATGTCGTGCGCAACGCGGGCTTTCCCGTCATCCCCTTGCCGGGCGCAAGCGCGCTCACCACTGCGTTGAGCGCGGCCGGCGCGTGGGTCAGCGGCTTCTCGTTCATCGGCTTCCTGCCGTCGAAACCCAAACAACGCGCCGCGCAACTGCGCACGCTGAGCAAGCACTCAATGGCGCTCGTGTTTTACGAGGCGCCGCATCGCATCGTGGAAACAGTACGCGCGCTCGGTGAAGCGCTCGGCGGCGGGCGGCAAATGCTGATCGCACGCGAATTGACGAAGTTACACGAGAGCCTTCATCGCTGCACCCTGGCCGAAGGGCCAACGTGGCTCGAAGCAGATGCCAACCGGCAACGCGGAGAATTCGTGCTTGTGGTGCAGGGCGCACCGGAGGAAGAAGCATCGGACGATGCCAACGACGAGCTGCTCACCACGCTGCTCGAAGAGTTGTCCGTGAAGAGCGCGGCGCGCATCGCGGCAACGCTCTCGGGCGCATCGCGCAACGTCTTGTACGAACGCGCGTTGATACTCAGCAAACGCTCGGAAGAATGAAAAAAGGCCGTCGCGATGACGGCCTTTTCATGGATCAGACGCAGGTTCAGTTCACGCCGTCATCCGCCAGCGACTGCGACTGCTCGCGCGCCGCCCGCGCTTCCTGCTGCGTCAGTCCTTCGATCTTCACCTTTTGCGTGCCGCTGCTGCTCATGTCCAGCGCCGATGCAGCCGCATACGAAAGATCGATCACGCGGCCACGCACGTAAGGTCCGCGATCGTTGATCTTAACCACCACCGTCTTGTGATTCGCTTCGTTCGTCACGCGCACCCATGAAGCCAGCGGCAGCGTGCGATGAGCGGCGGTCATCGCATTCATGTTGAATTTCTCGCCGCTGGCCGTCTTGCGGCCGTGGAACAGGCGACCGTACCAGGAAGCCTTTCCCTGCTGCTCGAATTCGCCGACGTTCGGGCCGCTGGTAATCGGCTGCGCGTTGGCCAGCGACTCGCCCTGTGCTTGCTTTGGAGCAGGCACGGAGCTCAGGTTGTTGTCGAATGCGAGCGGTGCGGTGGAGCGGGCACTCGTCGTGCTAGCGGTAGCTGTTGTCTGAGGATTAGACGCGATGTCGCCCGAACCCGGCGCGGCGCAGCCAGCCAGTACTGCGACGGCTAGCAAGCTACCGACATGTCGAAGATATCGAGCATTCATAGGCGTGTCTTCATTGTTTGTAGAGCGGCCGCGCCGCACTGGAAGCGCGCGCAAGGCTGCTCGAAAGGCAAGCCGCGCAAAGCAGGACGCCGTTCGAACCAGCGAACGGCGAACTGATGCTCGGATGCGGCGTACTCTTGCCGCAAAGCCCGGTTATTGTTCACGTCTGGCGCAGCCTGTCCCCGGCAGCCTGACCAGACCCCACGTGCCGCCATCGAACATGACAACGGTTCGCGCGCTATGAGACGTTGTTTCAGCGCAGGAACGGCGGCGTAGGCCCCATCCGGTGCGACGGCAGCTAAGGCCGTCTGACAGACGCGCGGCGCCTGACCGGACAAGACGTGTGCACCAAATGACGGTGCTTGAGTTGCAGTTACGAGGCTTTCAGCCCCCAACAGCGTACTGATAACAATTGTAAAAACGCACTAGCGTTCAGACTTTTGTCCATTGACGGCATGGTCAAAGCCATGCACAAGTGTCGTCATTATACAAAAAAACGGGGGTCCGGCTCCTCCGACTGCATATTTCGTCATTGATTTTCGCTATGACCGTAAGAATTGCAGCTCTGGAAGCGGCCTCCGGGCCTTTATGGAGGCTGACGCGAGCGTGATCCGGCACCGGTACAATGCACCTTTTTACACGCGACTTCGTCCCGGTGAGAGTCTTATGAAAGTCATTCTTGTGCCCGTGACGCCGTTCCAGCAAAACTGCACCATCGTAATCTGCGAGACGACGCAGCGCGCCGCCGTGGTCGACCCCGGCGGCGACATCGAGCGCATCATTGCCGAGGTCGAGCGGCAAGGCGCGAAGGTCGAAAAAGTGCTGCTGACGCACGGTCATCTGGATCACTGCGGCGGCGCGAAAGCACTTGCGGAACACTACGGCGTCACCATAGAAGGACCGCATCGGGAAGACGCGTTCTGGATCGACCAGTTACCCGCGCAATCCAAGCGCTTCGGTTTTTCGGATGCCGAAGCCTTCACGCCCGAGCGATGGCTCGAAGACGGCGACACCGTGCAGTTCGGCGAGGAAAGCATGGAAGTCTATTTTTGCCCCGGTCATACGCCCGGACACGTAGTGTTCTTCAGCCGCGAGCATCGGCTGGCGCTCGTCGGCGATGTGCTGTTTGCCGGCTCCATCGGTCGCACCGATTTTCCGCGCGGCAATCACGCCGAATTGATCCGCTCCATCCGCGAGAAGCTCTGGCCGCTCGGCGACGACGTGACCTTCGTGCCGGGCCACGGACCTGCATCGACACTTGGCGAGGAACGCCGCTCCAATCCCTATGTGGGCGACGGAGTCAGCGCATGAACGCCATTCCCGAAATCTATGTCAGCACGGATGTCGAAGCCGACGGTCCCATTCCCGGTCCGCACTCGATGCTGAGTTTCGCGTCGGCCGCGTTCACGGCGGACAAACAGCTCGTCAGCACGTTCTCGGCGAATCTGGAAACGCTCGAAGGCGCGGCGCCGCATCCTGTTCAAGCGGCATGGTGGAAGACGCAGCCTGAGGCTTGGGCCGCGTGCCGTATCGATCTGCAAAAGCCCGAAGTCGCGCTCGTCAAGTACGTCGAATGGGTGGAGGCCCTGCCCGGCAAACCGGTGTTCGTGGCGTATCCAGCAGGCTTCGACTTCACCTATATGTTCTGGTACATGATGCGCTTCGCCGAACGCTGTCCTTTTTCGTGGTCCGCGCTCGACATCAAGACACTGGCTTTTGCGATAACGGGCTTGCCGTATCGGAAGGCGATCAAACCGCGTCTGCCCAAGCACTGGTTCGACGACCTGCCGCATACGCACGTCGCGCTCGATGACGCTATCGAGCAGGGCGCGCTCTTTTGCAACATGCTGGCGGAGCTTCGTGCCTCGCAGGCCGCCACACAAGCCACTGCGGAAGAAACTGAAAGCATCGTCGAAGGTAAAAACGCGCCGACAGGCCAGTGAGTTAGGGAAACTACCTCAGTGCGGCCGCTTTGCATTGCGTTTCTTTTTCTGCGCCTCTAACATTAGGTCAGATCGCGACCGAATGGAGGCGCAGTTGACTCTAGATACATTTTCACAAAAAATCCTGCGTCTCCTGCAACTCGACGCGCGGCGGTCCGTTCAGGAAATTTCGGATCAGGTCGGGCTTTCGAGTACGCCCTGCTGGCGCCGTATCAAGGACATGGAGCAGTCCGGCGTCATCCAGCGTTACACCGCCCTCCTCGACCGGGAGAAGCTCGGCCTGCACGTCTGCGCGCTCGCGCATATTCATTTGACGCGGCACACCGAAGGCGGCGTCGAACAGTTCGAACGCGAGATCGCCACCTGTCCGGAAGTGACCGAGTGCTACAGCACCACGGGCGAATCCGACTACATTCTCAAGATCGTGGCGCCCGACATCAAGTCATACGACGCGTTCCTGCACGAGCGCATCTTCAAGATTCCGGCCGTGGCGCAGGTTCGCACGAGCGTCGTGCTGCGCGAAATCAAGTTCGATACTCAACTGCCACTCTGAATATCAAGGTCGAACGGGCGCGTCACGCGTCGTTCGAAGCGCATGGGTTACGCGTAACTCGTGCGCGCCAAGCTTTCGCTTGAGGGCATCGATATCGATTCGGGCAAGGCGCGCCGCCGCGTCTTCGCCTAATTGATCTGGTAAATGCGCTGGCAAAACAATATCGATATCGAAACCGCTGCTCAGGTAATGCAGATTCAACTCCTCTATTGGCAAGCTCTCTGCACCGAAAGCGGCGCGCACGGCGTCCATTGCAGTGGACCGCAACGGGAAATTGCCGGGCAGCGGGTTGAGCGCGTCGCTTTCCGGATCGACGTGAATGAGCGCATCGATCACGCGCGGATCGGTCATTACGTGCGCACGCGCCGATTCGGCAATGAAGTGCCCCTCCGAAACCGAAATACGCGGATCGACGAGAATATGCGCGTCGACGATTGCCATTTCGCCCATTTTCCGAGTACGTAATTCGTGGACTTCACGCACACCGGGCGTGCCGAGCAAAATGGCGCGTAAATCAGCGGCGGCGGTTTGATCGAGCGCCCGGTCCGACAAATCCTGGAGCGCATCCCACGCGAAACTCCAGCCCATTTTGCCGACCATGAAACCGACCAGTGCGGCGGCAATCGGATCGAAAAATTTAAGTCCTGCGAGACTGCCAATAATTCCAAGCGCCACGACGAGTGACGAAGCGGCGTCCGAACGTGCATGCCAGGCGTTGGCCACGAGTAATGCCGAGCGCACGCGTTCTGCCGCGCGCAGCATATATCTGAACAAGGCTTCTTTCGATACGAGGACGATTAACGCAACCACCAGCGCGCTGGCGTGAACGGGGGGAATATCGTCCAGGTTTAGAATTCGCGTGCCGGCGCGCCATAACATTCCCGCACCGACTGCAATCAACAATCCGCCGAGGAATAACGACGCTACCGTTTCATAACGGCTATGACCGTAGTTGTGATCGTGATCCGGCGCTGCCGCCGAACGATGGTTGGCAATTAGAACGATGAAATCGGAAACCAGATCGGATAGCGAATGGACGCCGTCCGCGAGCAGCGCTTGAGAATGGGCAATAAAACCCACCGTGAGTTGCGCCGTGCTTAAAACGCAGTTGAGCGCAATGCTGGTCCAGGTAGTCGTCCGCGCAACGTCCTGCTTTTCCTTGGCACGGGCCGTCGAAAGCGACATGTAATTTGCCTTAAGCCAAACATGTATGTCGATAAATCTTAACGCCGTGCCTGGCTTCGCGCTTTCAATGCGCTCTTCGCTCGGGGAAAAAGCACAGACGGCGACATTAACACGTGCCGTTACGCGTGCGAACTCGCTAGTCGGAAAAAAGCCGCGTTCTAAGCGCGGCTCTTTTCACTGAAATCTGGCCCGACTTATCTGCCAATCAGAAAGCTATCGCGGTCCTGTCCCGCAATCCACTTCGGCGGCTTACCGCGGCCCGACCACGTGCTACCGCTTTCCGGGTCACGGTATTTCGGTGCAACGCCGTTACGGGCACGGGATGCCTTCGGAGTCTTAGCGCCTCGACCACCGGCTAGTTCCTGAAGTGTGATGCCGTAATCCGCCATTTTCTGCTTGATCTCATTGAGCACTTCGGCGTATTCACGCGACTTCGCTTCTTCAATCTGACGTTCCAGAGACTCGCGCTGCGCGAGAAGTTCCTTGTATGAAGGCATGGCAATTTCCTGAGTGGTTTGCTGAATTACGAGTCTGTCGCCCGCTTTACGTTTTCGATAAAGCCTCGGATGGCACGCAGATTAACACATATCGGATTAAGGCGGCATGTGCGCATTGCCACTTAAATTGAGTTTCAGCGGCTTTCCTCGTAACAATGGGCCGTCTGTTCGCTTCTCGCCCGTAGCACCTCTCGGGAAAGTAGTAAGGAATAGACGTCGTTAATCGTGAAAAATTGGCGCACAATGAAATGCCGTCGACGCTCTTTGGGCAAATATTTCACCGGATGACAGTTTAGATGCAGCCGTTCCTCATAGTAAGCTGTCTTTTTGCCATCCGGTTAATGAATGCTGCCTAGCTTTGCCGCTCGATGCAATCGATTAGCGCGGTCCTCAATTCGTCCCCGTTAAGTTTCGGCTTATCGAAGGTAAAACGATTGCGTGTGCCGTCGCGCAGCAAATCGCATCCGTACCGGTCTATCCCTAATAATGCAAGATTCGCCGGCCGAGCGTTATAAGCATCGAAAATCTTGCAGAGCGCGACTTCATCGGCGGAAGAAACCGGCTGCAGATCATCCAAATCTTCTGCGCGCAGCCATCCCATTGCACCAAAACCGCCAATAAATCGCATTCGTTCCAGCGACATCAGCCAGAACGAGAAATCACCCAACTCCAAGTAACGCCCCGCGTCCGGGTGATATCGCAAATAACGACGCGACAGTTCTTCATATTGCGCAAGCGGCGCGGGCGCGAATGTACCGAGCATGGTCAATCGCTGTCCTTCGAGAACGCGCCCTTCCGCCGCGTGAGTAATCAGAAAACCGGCCCGTCCGTCTGCCTGAAGATTGCGTGTATGTTCGGCGAGCTGGCTGATCAACAACATTGGCGTATGGTGAGCGGTCGGCGCAAAAGGCAACGCGGTTGGATAAGGAAAACCGCGTGGGTCTCGCGACTGCGTGGCGAGCGTGCCTTCTGGCATGCGATGCAGCAAATGCAAAGGCGCTTGCGACGGGATATGCATGAATCTCCTTTTTGATTATTCGAGTTTGATGCGACCGATGGTAAAGCACGGGCATCGAGCGTGTCTGCTAGCCGTTCGATAGAATCGAAAGCTCCCGCGAAATGAGGCAATCTGCAAGGTTGTCCTGCGTTCGCATCACTCTTTCAAACTGTTCTTTCGTGTCCGACTCGACCTCTCTTTCCGCCTCCCGCGAGTCAAATCCGATGCAAGCCTTGCATCGCAGCCTCCCGGCCGCCGCCCGCAAGCGCGCCCGCTATTCGACGATGGCCGTGTTCTTCATCGCCGGCATGATGTACGCCTCGTGGGGCGTGCATGTGCCGACCGTGCGCGACAAGTTCGCGCTCAGTCCCGGCATGCTGTCGTTCGCACTCTTCGCCGTCGCTGGCGGCTCGATCTTCGCCATGCTCACAGCCGGTCCGTGGATCGCGCGAGCCGGCACGCGCATGGCCTGCATGGCGGGCGGCCTCGCCATGATGTGCTGCGGCGCGCTGATTCTAGTCGTCCCGGCTTTCTGGATGCTGCTCATCGTGCTGGCGCTTTTCGGCTTCGGCATGGCCACACTCGATGTCGCCATGAACGCCGAGGCCAGCGCCGTCGAAGAAGCGCTCGAGCGCCCGATCATGTCGTCGCTGCATGGCATGTTCAGCGTGGGCGGCATGGCGGGCGCGGCGGTCGGCGGCGCGTTGCTCGCGCACGGTCTTGCGCCTGCCGCGCATCTCGCTCTTGTCTCGGGCGTCAGTCTGATCGTCTTGCTCGTGTCGATGCCCTACGTGCTGCCGCACGTGGCGCATCACGATGAACACGCGAAATCGTCGTCGTCGAATCGCTGGCGCTCGGGCGCGCTCTGGGCGCTGGGCGGCATGGCGCTCGTTGCGTTGATCGCGGAGGGCGCCATGTACGACTGGGCCACCGTGTACATGCGCGACGTCGTGCTCGCCACGCCCTCGGTCGCAAGCGCCGCTTATGCCGCGTTCTCGGGCGGCATGGCGGCCGGTCGCTTTGGCGGCGATGCCGTGCGCGCTCGCTTCGGCGCGCCGCAATTGATCTTCGGCAGCGCGGGACTCGCGTTTATCGGCATGGTGATGGCGCTCGTCGTGCCGAACGCGGTCGTGACCCTGACCGGCTTCACACTGATGGGCCTCGGCCTCGCCAACATGATGCCGGTGCTCTTCGCGGCCGCGGCGCGCGTGGAGGGCGTGACGGCGGCGGAAGGGCTCGCGCAGGTCGCGGGCCTCGCCTATTTCGGCTTGCTGCTCGGACCGGTGCTGATTGGCGGCGTCGCGCAAATCAGCACATTGCCCATCGGGTTGTGCGTGGTCGCGGCTTGCTGCGCCTTGATCGCGCTGATCGGACCGAAGATCCTCAAGCGCCTCAAGATATAAAAAAACGCGCGGACCTTTGAAGTCCGCGCGTTTCTTGGAGCCGAAGGCCCGCCGTCATTACATCTTGACAACGTCCAGCAAGCTCTTCTTGCCCTTCTTGTAGTCGTACAGCGAGATCACGCCGTGCTTCAGGTCGCCCTTCGAATCGAAGGTCGTCTCGCCGATCACGCCCTTGTAGTCCGTGTTCGGCATGGCGGCAACGATCTTCGCCGGATCGGTCGAGTTTGCGCGCTTCATCGCGTCGACGATGATATACACCGCGTCATACGTGAACGGCGCGTAGATCTGGATAGGCTGACCGAAGCGCTTCTGGAACTTCGCCGCGAACGCCTGACCGCCTTCCATCTTTTCGAGCGCCATGCCGGCTTCGGAGCAGACGATGTTGTCGGTTGCGTCGCCAGCCAGGTCGGCCAGCTTTTCCGTGCAGACGCCGTCGCCTGCGAGAACCTTCGCGCGCAGGCCGAGCTGCTTGGCTTGCTTCGCGAACGGGCCGCCGGTTGCGTCCATGCCGCCGTACATCACCGCGTCGGGGTTCTCACCCTTGATCTTCGTCAGAATCGCGCGGAAGTCGACTGCCTTGTCGTTGGTCGCATCGTGCGAAATGACCTTCAGGCCAAGTGCCTTCGCGGTCTTTTCGAACTCGTTGGCGAGACCCTGACCGTAGGCGGTCGAGTCGTCCACCACGGCGACGCTCTTCACCTTCAATTGCTTCGCGGCGTAGTTGGCGAGCGCCGGGCCTTGTTGAGCATCGGTCGCGACGACGCGATACGTCGTCTTGAAGCCTTGCTGCGTGTAGGTCGGGTTCGTGGCCGACGGCGAAATCTGAACGATGCTCGCGTCGCTGTAAATCTTCGATGCCGGGATGGACGTACCGGAGTTCAAGTGACCGACGACGCCGACAACCTTGTCGTCGACCAGCTTCTGTGCAACCTGCGTGGCGGTACGCGGGTCGGCCGCGTCATCCTGCGCGTCGAGTTCCAGCGTGACCTTCTGGCCGCCGATGGTGAGACCCTTCGCGTTGATTTCCTCGACTGCGAGCCGCGCGCCGTTTTCGTTATCCTTGCCCAGGTGAGCAATGCCGCCGGTCAGCGGAGCGACGTGACCGATCTTGACGACCTGGTCGGCTGCTGCGGATGTTGCCAACGTAGCGAACAGCACGGCTGCAGCGCTGATCGGCAACAGTTTGTGAAGCTTGGTGTTCATGTAAGTCTCCAGTTTCGGTCCCAAAAACAACGTAATCGCCCTGTGCCCCGTCTTTCATCACGATCGCTCAGTCCCGTGGACGACCACGCCGGATGCATCGTCATGCACTTGGCAAGTCCTTCTGGCTGGCCATTTTTGGCGGCCGCCATCCGCACTGCGCGCAAGTGTAGGGGTGTCAAATTAAATTAGGGAAGTTTTTTAAGATACTGGTGTGACTACCGATTAAAGGCCAGTTGAGAAGCGCGGGCGTTTGTGGTGGCGTTCCGTGAAGACGCCCTGTTCATGCGGGTTTCCAAGGGGCGGACGTGTGCCGGTTTAGCGCGCTTCAAGAGCGGCGGCCGTTTGCCGATAATCCCGCGCGCTCGCTTCATTAGCCTGTTTTTAAAGCCGCTAAGTCGCCAAGTGTTTAGACCAGCCGCTCTAAAAATCCTTTTTCCGTCAAAGGTCATGCCAGCGCGGCCCGGGTGCGCTCAGGCGTCTGAAAGGGAAAGCTGGCACACTCACTCGCCAACGCGGTCCGAGGCTGGCGAATCAACGCACACAGCCGCCTCAAACGCGCATGTTCAATCGAGCTAAAGGAGCAACGACATGACCATTTCCACCACTTCCCGCTGGATCGACATTCCCGCCGATGGCGGCAGCTTCCAGGGCTATCTCGCGCTGCCAAAGACGGGCACCGGACCCGCTGTGATCATCCTGCAGGAAATCTTCGGCGTGAACGCGCATATTCGCAGCGTCGCCGATCAATATGCGGCAGATGGCTACGTGGCGCTTGCACCGGACGTTTTCTGGCGCACGCAACCACGCGTGGAGTTGGGTTACGACGGCGCGGATCGCGAAAAGGCGATGGAACTGCTGCAAAAGACCAATCTCGATGCAGCCGTCGGCGACGTCGGCGCGGCCGCCCAAGCATTGCGCGCGTTGCCCGAAGTGACGGGCAAGGTCGCGGCCATCGGCTTCTGCTTCGGCGGACGCCTCGCTTATCTGGCGGCGGCGCAGGGTTCGGTCGATCTCGCCGTGGCCTATTACGGGGGCGGCATTCAGAATCAGCTCGATCAGGCCGACAAAATCAAAACACCGATTCAATTCCATTACGGCGAACTAGACGCGCATATTCCTTCCGATGCAGTCGCCAGCGTGCGCGAACGTTTTGCGGGCCGTTCGGATTCGGAACTCTATCTTTATCAGGGCGCCGATCATGGCTTCAATTGCGGCGATCGCGCTTCGTATAACGCGAAGGCATCGGCGCTCGCGCACGGCCGCACCTTGACGTTCCTCGGCGAATATCTGGTTTGAATATAGTTCGTTCGACGGCGCGTAATGTTTGCGCCTGAAAAGACAAAACCCGGCTTGACGGCATTAAAGCCGTACCGGGTTTCGATCAGCGGCGGGACGTGCTGATTAAAGCGCATCCGCCCGCCGCGCCTAAACCAGCGCCGGCAGTCCTTCCACGAGCAGGAACGCAACCAGCACGCCCAATAGCGCGCCGAATACGCGCAAGGCGTTGTTCTTGAAATGCGTTGCGCAGGGAATGGCGCCGAGGAATAAGGCGCCAGCGAGCGCCATCGGGATAATCAGAATGAAATCGCCGATTGTGAAGTAAGTCGTCATGGTGCGTCTCCCTTCTTCCAGCTTCAAGCTCTTGTCGCGGCGCGCTCGAGATAATTCGTCGCGTCGACGCTTCGAGTATAGGCCGGTCGAATCGCCGTGTCGGCCTATATTCGTGCGCCTGAAAACTATTGCATTGCACCAAGCTAATTGAAACAAGGCTTTGCAAACGGAATTATTAAGTAGACGCGGAAAAACCCTTACTTCCCTCATATTTCAACGGGCTTTCAAAATCGCCTCACGGAATAATGACGATTAAGCACTCCGCTCGCGCACATTCAGATAAACCGCGCCCGCCATTCCGACCAGCAGCAAAGCGCCGATCAGCGAAGCCACGCCAGGCCAGCCGAACGCCGTCCAGAAGTGGCCGCCGTACGAGCCGATCAAGCTCGATCCAAGGTAATAAGCAAGCAGATATAGCGCCGCCGCTTGTCCTTTTGCCTGCGCGGCGAGTCGTCCGACCCAGCCGCTCGCCACTGAATGCCCGGCAAAGAAGCCGAACGTCAGGCAGGCAATTCCGCCGATGATCACCGGCAACGAACCCGAAAGCGTCATCGCGATGCCGAGCATCATCAAAAGCAAACTCGCGATCAGCACGCGCCCGCGCCCGAATACATCGGCGAGTTTGCCCGACCACGGCGAAGCGACCACGCCGGTGAGATAAACCGTGAAAATCGCGCCGATCTGCGTCTGATTGAGCCGGAACGGCGCGCCGAGCAGCCGATAACCCACGTAGTTGTAGAGCGTGACGAAACTGCCCATCAGCACGAAGCCGATGAGAAACAGAAACGGCAATCCGCCGTGGCGCAAATGTCCGGCAAGCGAGCGTCGATGATGATGGAAACCAACGCCGCGTCTTGGCTTGAAGCGCCGCGATGGCGGCAGCAACGAGCGGAATGCCAGCGTCGCGAAAAGCCCGAGCAGCCCGATTCCTCCAATCGCAATACGCCAGCCGAACAGATCGGCGAGGATGCCGCTGATCACGCGACCCGCCATGCCGCCTATCGCGGTGCCGCCGACGTAGAGCCCCATCGCAAGGCCCAGGCCTTCGGGGTGCACCTCTTCCGCGAGATATGCCATTGCCACGGCCGGCACGCCGCCGAGCGCGAAGCCTTCCAGCGCGCGCACGATCAATAGCGCGTGCCAGTTCGGCAGCGCGGCGACGATCATGGTGAGAACGGACGATGCGAGCAGCGACATCGTCATCAAGCGGTGGCGGCTCCAGCTCTCCGAAACGAATCCGGCGATGAAAATCGCCACTGCCAGCGCCGCCGTGCTCACCGAGACCGAAAGCGCGCTCACCGCCGGGCTTACGCCGAACGCCTTGGTGAACTCCGGCAGCAGCGGCTGCACGCAATAGAGCAGCGAGAACGTGGCGTAGCCCGCGAACAACAAGGCCAGCGCTGCGCGCCAGTAAGCGCGCGAGCCGCGCTCGAGATAGGGAATGGAATCAGCTTCAGTTTCGGTGCGCTGCGGCGCCGGCGATGCATTCACAACCAGGGTCTCCGTGTCGACCAGAGAGGATTATTCTGATCTGGTTCAAAGTTGTCGGCCCACGTTCGCGGCCCAAAACCGCTAAAGATACGCCGATCCTTAGGGTTTTGCCCGATACAGAAATCGGTCACATGTGCCGCAGGACACAACTTAATGCCGAAAAACGTCATCCAATGGCAACAAATGATATCGGCGGGCATCGCGCTCACGCGCCGCGATGCGCTAAAGTAAGAACACAATCGTTCATGGAAGCCGTGTGTGCTGCGCGTCGCGCAACAATGACGCGGCAGGTTGTCTGGTGCACGAGCCGTGAAAAGCCTGTGCTTGGTGAAAATATTTGACCGGCGTTTTATCCTCAGCCGGCACGGAAACGGGGATTCATCATGCAAATCGGTTCGATTGTCCGCTCCGTCCATATTGCCGTGCCTCAGGGCGCACGCGGCATCGTGATGCGAATTCTGGGCGACATGGCTATGGTCGCGTGGTACGCGGGCGAGCCCGGTGTCACTCAACTGCTCAACACGGAGCCGTTCTTTCTCGAAGATCTGATCGATACGGGCGAGATCGTGCGCCCCGCGAACACGGTCGTCCACTGAAGGAATGCTGACCGGCGCGCGGCCGGCGAGCCAGTTGTCCGCGCGCGGGGCACAATGCCGGAATGAACTCAACCCATTCCGATACCCCCGGCGCGCCCGCGCCGAGCGAGGCCCCGCCCTTTGCCGGCCTCGCGCCCGAGCGTGTGCTCGACGCGCTCGACAGCGTGTTGATCCCCGTTGGCAAGCGCACTGACGGCCGCCTGCTGGCGCTCAACAGCTACGAAAACCGCGTCTATCAGGCGGGGCTCGAAGACGGGCCGCCGATCGTCGCGAAGTTTTATCGTCCCGGGCGATGGTCGGATGCCGCGATTCTCGAAGAGCACGCCTTCGTCGCCACGTTGACGGAGCGCGAGATTCCAGCGGTTCCGGCACTTTCGCTGGAAGGCGCGACGCTCCATGAATTCGAAGGCTTTCGCTTCTCCGTGTTCGAACGGCGCGGCGGCCGCGCGCCGGATCTCGACGGCCGCGACACGCTCGAATGGCTCGGGCGCTTCATCGGGCGCATTCATGCGGTGGGCGGCATCGAACCGTATCGCGAACGGCCCACACTCGATATCCAAACCTTTGGTTACGAGCCGCGCGAGTTTCTGCTCACGCATCGCTTCGTGCCCGACGATGTCCGCGAGGCCTACGAGCGCGTCGTGGACATGGCGCTCGAAGGCGTCGCGCAATGTTTCGAGCGCGCGGGCGACGTGCGCCATCTGCGACTGCACGGCGATTGCCATCCGAGCAACGTGCTCTGGACCGATGCCGGCCCGCATTTCGTCGATTTCGACGACAGCCGCATGGGCCCGGCCGTTCAGGACCTCTGGCTGCTGCTGCCGGGCGACCGCGCGGAGGCATCGCGCGCGCTTGCCGATCTGCTCGCCGGATACGAAGGCTTTTGCGATTTCGACTCGCGCGAGCTGCATCTGATCGAAGCGCTGCGCACCTTACGGCTGATTCACTACGCGGCCTGGCTCGCGCGCCGCTGGAACGATCCCGCGTTTCCCGCCGCCTTTCCGTGGTTCAACACGCAGCGTTATTGGGAAGAACGCATCCTCGAATTGCGGGAGCAAGTCGGCGCGATGCAGGAAGGCCCGCTCTGGCCGGTCTGAAATATTTCGTTAGAAATGATCGTGTTAGTCAGTCGAAAAACGTTGAGTTAGCTTTTTCGACATGTAATGATAACGATTCTCATCTGATTGCCTCTTCGTTGCCTCTCGCCGACGCCGCATTTGAACGTGTCTAGCCGACTGCGGCGAGGCTTTGCCCGAACCAGACCCACTTCCGGAGAGACGCGTGAACGCGCCCGATACACTGAATCCGCAGCCATCCGCGACGAGCGGCGCTTCCTACCGGCCGCATCGGCTTATTGACGATGCCGAGCAGTTCGTCCGCAAAAATCGCTCGCGCCGTTCGGTTTTTCTCAAATGGCTGCGAAAGGTGCACGGCTGGATCGGCTTGTGGGGCGCGTTACTCGGCTTGCTGTTCGGCACGACCGGTTTCCTGTTGAATCACCGCGCGCCGCCGCTGCGTATCTCGACAGGCGAACCGCAGGTTACGCAGATGCAGATGCCTTTGCCCGCCGAGGGATTCAAGTCGCCGCGCGACATGGGGACGTGGCTCAAGAAGGAATTGAAGATCGACGGTCAACTTGGCCGCACGCGTCGCGAGCCCGCGCATCCGGTCGGCTGGGGCGACAAGAGCACGATGCAGCCGGAGCAGTGGTCGGTGGCACTGGCCACGCCAGGCGGCAACGTGCAGGCGGAATACTGGGTGGGCAATAACTTCGTGTCGGTGAAGCGCACCGAAAACACCTTCCTCGCGATGATGACGAACCTGCACAAGGGCGTGGGTCTGAGCGTGGGCTGGGTGCTGCTCATCGATACGTTCGCGGGCAGCATCATATTGCTGTCGCTGACTGGCGTACTGTTGTGGACCGAGCTCAACAAGCGGCGCACGGCGGGTGTGGTGATCGTCACCGTCTCGCTGATCGCGGCAATTGTTTGTGGGTTGATGTAAGGCTCTCCCTAGCGCGCTTGGCGCGTGGCGAAGCGGTTTGGATGCGCGGTGTCGCCGTTTTGCCGCGTTGTTCCGCTTTTCCCCCATGGCCGGCCCTTGCCATTCCGGCGCGAACCACGCGCGCCGCTCTATGCCTTCCTCTTCCGCGGATTATGCCGCGTGAGCCAAAGATACAAACCGCTTCCCAGCACGACGATAGTCAGCAAATCGAACGCTGCCCAGAAAATCTTGAGCGGCATCCCGCCGAAATCGCCGAAATGCAATGGCTGCGAGCCAAGCAGCACTTTCAGATACCACGGCAATTCGCGTGAATCGGTGAGCGCGCCGGTCGATGCATCCACGAGAACCGGCCGCAGGATTCGCGTCGTGAGAATGCCGTCACCGCGCATCCACACGGCATAGTGATGCGGACTGCTGAAGCGCGTCCCCGGAAACGCCACGAACGACGGAATCATGCCGGGTGCGACGCCCTGCGCGGTCTTCACGGCGTCGTCGACGGTTGCGCGCACCGTCACCGGCGGCTGGCCATGATAAGGCGCGAGCATCTGCGCGAGCTGATCGTTACGCCAGGCATCGAGCATGAGATCGGCGAGCGTGTTGATGGAACCGGTCGCGCCGACCAATAGCGCCCACGCGAGCGTCAACATGCCGATGGCGTTATGCCAGTCGAGCCAGACGATGCGCCGCTTCTTCGCAAGCCGCACGCGCCCGAGCCCCACCTTGCGCCAGAACGGCAAATACACGACGACACCCGAGACAATTGCCGCGAGAAACATCACGCCCATCGCGCCGAGGAACAGTTTGCCGAAAAGTCCGGCGAACATATCGACGTGCAGTTTCAGCAGCACGAACTTGAGCGATCCCTTTCCCGGCGGCATGCCGAGCGGCCTCGCGGTGCGTGCATCGACGGTGGTGCTTAGCGTGTCGTCGGGCGGTGTATCGGCGCGAGGCGCGGTGACGATGACAGGCAAAAGCGGTTCGTCCGTCTCCCAAATCATGTACTGCGCAACGTGGCCGGAATGCTCCCTCAGCGCGGCGTGCAAGACCGCGTCGTAACTCGCGCGCGCATTCGCCTGCGATGCGGGCAGCGCAGGCGCTTCGATGGCATCGCCCGTCAGCAGGTCGAGTTCATGACCGAAGACGAGCGGCAGGCCCGTCAGACAGAGCAGCAACATGAACGCCGTGCAGATGAGACTCGTCCAGCGATGCACCACGGACCACCCGCGTAACGCACGGTGGCTCATGTGACGCTGCCCGGTTCTGGCGGACGCGGGTTGTGGCGGCGCATCCGCTTGCGCGATTGCGCGGCGGGCATCGCCGGTCAAGGGTTTGCCGGGCATTCGGTGCGGATTGGAAATAGTTCGATGACCTGTCCGCGCAGGCTTGGCGCATCAAAATAGGCCGCGCGGATGAGAACGACGATTATAGGCCGCACGCGATGCGGGCCTGAGCTTGCGAATTCGGGGTCGCCAAACTCAAACGCCACACACCTCGCCACTTCCCGCGACTTCCCGCGCGGCCTTTGCGCCTTCCACCTTCAGCAACTCCGGCAAGGACACGCCGTTCTTCGCCGCCGTGACTTCCGCGAGAATCGACACGGCGATCTCGGGCGGCGTGCGGCTGCCGATATAAATGCCCACCGGCCCGTGCAGTCGCGCGAGTTCGGCTTCGTTGAGATCGAACTCCTTCAGGCGCTCGCGCCGCGCGGCGTTGTTGCGCCGCGATCCCAGCGCGCCGACATAGAAGGCGGGCGTTTTCAGCGCTTCCATCAGCGCGAGATCGTCGAGCTTCGGATCGTGCGTCAGCGCGATGACCGCGCAGCGTTCGTCGAGCTTCATGTCCATCACGGTATCGTCGGGCATAGTCCGCACAATGGTCGTGCCCGGCACGTTCCACTCGTCCGTGTACTCCACGCGCGGATCGCAGACGGTGACCTGATAATCCAGCCCCACCGCGATGCTGCACAGATAGCGCGACAACTGCCCCGCGCCGATCACCAGCATGCGATAGCGCGGCCCGTGGATGGTGAGCAGCGTGGCGTCGTCGAAGAGCACGCCATCGGTAGCTTGCGCCGGTTCGAGACGCGCGCGGCCGGTCGCCATGTCGAGCGTGCGCGCGACGAGCCGCCCGCTTTCCACCGCCGCGCACAGTTCCGCGATGCCGCTGTCCTTCGTCAACGGCTCCAGCACGAGCTGAATCGTGCCGCCGCACGGCAAGCCGAAGCGATGCGCTTCTTCCGCGCTGATGCCGTACTTCACCGCTTCCGGCTTCGTCTGCTCGATACCGCGTTGCCGCACGCGCTCGATCAGATCGTCTTCAATACACCCGCCCGACACCGATCCGACCACGTGGCCGTCGGCGCGCACGGCGAGCATGGCGCCTTCCGGGCGCGGCGACGAGCCCCACGTCTTCACCACCGTGACGAGCAATGCGCGATGACCTTCTTCGAGCCATCGCGCGCTGTTTTTCAAGACTTCGAGATCCACGCTGTCCATGATTTCTTTCCCTGTTCCTGCCCTGCGTCGCCGCCGTTTTCAGCGTCCGCCGATTCATTCGCCGGTCCACTCGCGCCCTGCAATTGCGCGCTGAAGCGCTTGAAGAACTCGCCCGCGATTTTGCGCGCCGCGCCATCCACGAGCCGCGAGCCGATCTGCGCCAGCTTGCCACCCACCTGCGCATTCGCGCTGTAAGTGAGCCTGGTGGTGTCGGCGGTCTCGCCCGGTTCCAGGTTCACCGTCGCGCTGCCCTTGCTGAAACCGGCCGCGCCGCCCTGCCCTTCGAACACGATGGTGTACGTCTTCGGCGCGTCGATATTCGTCAGTTCCATGCGGCCCTTGAAGCGTGCCTTGACCGGGCCGACCACCGCTGTCATCGCGACCGCATACGCATTCTCGCCTTCCGCGTCGATGCTGTCGCAGCCGGGGATACAAAGTTTCAGAATCTCCGTGTCGTTGAGCGCTTCCCACGCCCGCGCCTGGGGCACCGGCAAGACATGCGTTTCGGACAGTTCCATTTTTCGTCTCCCTGATACTCACGGGACGCGACGCGCGCCTGAATCGTGCCGGCCGTGCGCCGCCGCCAGTTCCCGTCCGACAGCGGTGAGACTGTCGAGATTGTGGGCCGCGAGCATCGCATCGACGTGCGGCAGGATCGCGCGCACGCCTCGGGCGCGCGGCGTGAAATCGGCGAATCTCAGAAGCGGATTGAGCCAAACCAGCCGATGCGCGAAACGATGCAGCCGCGCAATTTCGGTTTCGAGCACGTCGATGGCCTCGTGATCCAGGCCGTCGGTGACGAGAAGAACGGTCGCGCGACCTGCAAGCACGCGGCGCGCCCAGCGTCGATTGAACTCGGCGAGCGCCCCGCCAATGCGCGTTCCGCCCGACCAGTCGGCGACCTGAAGCCCGAGCGCGGCAAGCGCGACGTCCGGATCGCGCTCACGCAACGCGCGCGTGGCGTTGGTCAGACGCGTGCCGAACAGAAACACCTGCAAGCGCTCGCGCGATTGCAAAAGCGCGTGGCAGAAGTACAGCACGGCGCGCGAATATGCGCTCATCGAGCCGGATATGTCGAGCAACAAGACGAGCGGCGGCCGGCGTTCCACGACGGCGCGGTATTTCCACACGGTCCAGTCGCCGCCTGAACGAACCGCGTGACGCGCGCTCGCCTTCAGGTCGGCATGCGTGCCGCGCGAAGCCGCCTTGAGCCTGCGCGTCGGTTCGCTAGCAAGCGGCAGCCGATGCGCGCGAATCTGATGCCGCAACGTGCGCCATTCGTCGGCGCTCAGGGTATCGAAATCGCGCTGGCTCAGGCGTTCCCGCGCGCTGAACGAAAGGCGCGCGTGCGCTTCCTCGGTCGCGCCTTCCCGCTTCGTTTCAGCCGATGACACCGCGCGCGTGGCGAGCGCATCGGCGAGACGGTTGTTGCGTTTGGGCGGCGGCATGCCGTTCGTCACTTTCGGCAGCAACAGCATGCGCAGCTTGCCTTCCCAGTCGGGATCGCGCCAAAAGAGATCGAAGGCCGCGTCGAAGATGCCGCGCTCGTCGCTCGCGTGAACCAGCAGACACGCGAGCGTCGCGTGCACGTCGTCGCGACGGCGCAGATCGATGAAGCGCAGCGCGTCGATGGCATCGACGGCATGCGCGGGCGACATGCCGAGGCCCGCGCCGCGCAGCAGCCTGACGAAGTGCACGACGTTGCGCGCGATGGTTTCCATCGCTATGACCGCGCCGCCGAAAGACATTGCGCGAGCGTGTCGGCGTCCATGCGCGCGAGGTCGTCCTGATACTTCAACAGCACGCCGAGCGTGTCGCGCACCGACTGCGGGTCCAGTTCCGACACCGACAACGCCGCGAGCGCGCGGCACCAGTCGATGGTTTCCGCGACGCCCGGCGCCTTGAACAGATCCAGCGTGCGCAACTCGTGCACGAAGCCGACCGCTCGCGCCTGCAAGTCGCGGCTCGCTTCCGGCGCGCGGGCCGCGACGATCTCGAGCTCGACATCGCGCGCGGGATAGCCGATCCACTGATAAAGACAGCGGCGCTTGAGCGCATCGTGTACTTCGCGCGTGCGGTTCGAGGTCATCACGACGAGAGGCGGATGCGTGGCGCGCACCGTGCCGTACTCGGGAATCGACACCTGAAAGTCCGACAGCAGTTCGAGCAGGAACGCTTCGAACGGCTCGTCGGCGCGATCGATTTCATCGATGAGCAACACGCGCCGCGCGTTCGCGTTCGAAGGATCGGGCAGCAGCGCCTGAAGCAACGGACGCTTCAACAGAAACTCGCCGCGATACAGCGAATCGTTCGAGGGTGTTTCACCCGATGCTTCCGCGAGCCGCAGCGCCATGATCTGACGCGGATAGTCCCATTCGTAGAGCGCGCTCGCCGTATCGAGACCTTCGTAGCATTGCAGGCGCAAGAGCGTCGTGCCGCACAGACCCGCCGCCGCTTTCGCGAGTTCGGTCTTGCCGACGCCCGGCTCGCCTTCGAGAAAGAGCGGCCGCTGCATTTTCAGCGCGAGAAAAAGCGCCGTCGCGAGCTCGCGGTTCGCGAAGTATTGATGCTCGCGCAGTCGCGCGAGCGTGTCGTCGATGGAATCCGGCTCGTTCGGCATCATGGGAAGGCGCGGCGGACTCGAAATCCGCCGCTTGGTTGCTGAATGACTTCGACTTGCAGCCTAGAACGAGTTGGCGCGTTCGATCGCCCGGCCCGCCAGCACCGGAATCAGATGCGCGCGATATTCCGCGCTCGCGTGCATGTCGTCGTTGAGTTCGCCGGGCAGGATCTTCACGCCTCGCGCCGCGCTAACGGAAAAGTCTTTCGACAACGCCGCCTCCAGCTCGGCCGCACGAAACACGGAAGACGCCGCGCCCGTCACGCCAACGCGCACGCCGTCTTCATGCTTTGCAACGAACACGCCGACGAGCGCGAAGTGCGAAGCAGGGTTGCGAAACTTTTCGTACGCGGCGCGCTCGGCGAGCGGAAATTCCACCGCGACGATCAACTCGTCCGGCTCCAGCGCGGTCTGATACATGTCGATGAAAAACTCATCCGCGCCAATGCGCCTGCGATCCGTCACCACCGTCGCGTTCAGCGCAAGCACGGCGGCTGGATAGCACGCGGCGGGGTCGTCGTTGGCAAGCGAGCCGCCAATCGTGCCGCGCTCGCGCACCTGTCTGTCGCCGATCCGGCCAGCCAGATCGGCGAGACCGGGCAGCGCCTTTCGAACCTGTTCGTCCGATGAAACCTGCGCGTGGCACATGGCGCCGCCGATGATCAGCTTGCCGCCATCGAGCGCGATGCTTTTCATCGACGCGATGCGCGTTACATCCACAAGCGCCGACGGCTGCGCGAGCCGCAAGCGCATGGTCGGCAAGAGACTCTGGCCGCCCGCGAGAAATTTGGCATCGCCGTTACCGGCAAGCGCGGCAACCGCAGCCTGAGTCTCGCCGGGACGTTGATAGTCGAATGCGTACATGTTCGTTCTCCCTTCAGGCGCGTTGGGCGGCGTGCATTGCGGACCACACGCGATGGGGCGTCGCGGGCATCTGCAAATCCTTCACGCCGAGCGGCGCGAGGGCATCGAGAATCGCGTTGATGACGGCGGGCGGCGAGCCGATTGCGCCCGCTTCGCCGCAGCCCTTCACGCCGAGCGGATTGTGCGAGCACGGCGTGCCCTTCGCGGTTTCGACGGTGAAGTTCGGCAAGTCGATGGCATGCGGCATCGCGTAATCCATATACGAGCCTGAGAGCAACTGGCCGGTGGTGTCGTCGTAGACGCAGCGCTCGAGCATCGCCTGGCCGATTCCCTGGCCGAGCCCGCCATGCACTTGTCCTTCGACGATCATCGGGTTGATCACGTTGCCGAAGTCATCGACCGCCGTGAACTTCTGAATACGCGTTTCGCCCGTGTCCTGATCGACTTCCACTTCGCAGACATACGCGCCCGACGGATAAGTGAAGTTGGTCGGATCGTAAAACGCGTTTTCGTTCAGCCCCGGCTCCATGGTTTCCAGCGGGAAGTTGTGCGGCACGTAGGCGGCAAGCGAGACATCGACGAAACTCTTCGTGCGGTCCGTGCCCGCTACGCGGAACGTACCGTTCTTGAACTCGATGTCCTCCACCGCTGCTTCGAGCAGATGCGCGGCAATCTTCTTGGCCTTCGCTTCCACCTTGTCGAGCGCCTTCATGATCGCCGAGCCGCCGACCGAAATGGAGCGCGAGCCATACGTGCCCATGCCGAACGGAATGCGGCCCGTGTCGCCGTGAATGATCTCGACGTTGTCGATATCCACGCCAAGCCGGTCCGCGACCACTTGCGCGAAGGTCGTTTCGTGCCCTTGTCCGTGACTGTGCGAGCCGGTGAAAACCGTGACCGAGCCGGTAGGATGCACGCGCACTTCGCCCGCCTCGAACAAGCCCGCCCGCGCGCCGAGCGCCCCCGCGACATTCGAAGGCGCGAGCCCGCACGCCTCGATATAGCACGAATAGCCGATGCCGCGTAGCTTGCCCGCTTTCTCCGATTCCGCCTTGCGCATGGCAAAGCCTTGCACGTCCGCGAGTTCGAGCGCGCGGTTCAGACACGCGTCGTAATCGCCGACGTCGTAGGTCAGGCCGACCGGCGTCGCGTACGGAAACTCGCGTATGAAGTTGCGGCGGCGCAGTTCGACCGGATCGATATTCAACTCGCGCGCCGCCGTTTCGACGAGCCGCTCGACGACATAGGTCGCTTCCGGACGGCCCGCGCCGCGATAGGCATCGACGGGAACGGTGTTGGTGAAGACCGCTTTGACTTCGGCGTAGATCGCGGGCGTGGTGTATTGGCCGGCGAGCAAGGTCGCGTAGAGCACGGTCGGAATCGACGAGGCGAACGTCGACAGATACGCGCCCATGTTCGCCGTCGTGTGCACGCGCATCGCGAGAAACTTGCCGTCCTTGTCGATGGCGAGTTCTGCTTTGGTGACGTGATCGCGGCCATGCGCGTCGGAGAGAAACGCTTCGGAGCGCTCGGCCGTCCACTTGATCGGACGCCCGACTTTCTTCGACGCCCACGTCAGCGCCACGTCTTCCGGGTACAGGAAAATCTTCGAGCCGAAGCCGCCGCCCACATCCGGCGCGATGATGCGCAGTTTCGATTCCGGCAGCGACAGTACGAACGCCGCCATCAGCAGCCGCTCGACGTGCGGGTTCTGATTCGCGACGTAGACCGTGTAGCTTTCGTCGTGCTTCGAATAGCTCGCGTTGACGGCGCGCGGTTCGATCGCGTTCGGCACGAGGCGCTGGTTGATGATATCGAGCGTCGTCACGTGCGCGGCCTGCGCAAAGGCGGCGTCGGTCTTGGCCTTGTCGCCGTGGCCCCAGTTGTAGCAGACGTTGTTCGGCACGCTGTCGTGCACTTGCGACTGGCCGTCGTCGGCGGCGCTGCCGGTATCGACCGCGGCGGGCAGCACATCGTAATCGACTTCGATGAGTTCGAGCGCGTCCTTCGCCTCCTTGATGGATTCGGCGACCACGAGCGCGACCTGATCGCCCACGTGCAGCACCTTTTCGTTCGCGATGACGGGATGCGGCGGCTCTTTCATCGGCGAGCCATCGGTGCTGTGGATCAGCCAGCCGCACGGCAAGCCACCGACATTTTCGCCGGCAAGATCCTTGCCCGTGAAAATGGCGATCACGCCCGGCGAAGCCTTGGCCGCTTCCATGTCGATACCGCGAATCTTCGCGTGCGCGTGAGGCGAGCGCAGGAACGCGGCGTAGCTTTGCTGTGGAAGGACGACATCGTCGGTGTACTGGCCGGCACCCGTCAGGAAGCGATAGTCTTCCTTGCGCTTGATGCCAGCGCCAATCAGTTTCTGTTGCTCAGGGGCATTCATCGCGGTCTCCTTGATAGGCGCGAAATCCGGATCGATCGACAGAGTGCAGCTAGTGTTTCTAGCCGCCCGACCTCATGGATTGCGCGCCCTGCAGGACCGCCTTGACGATGTTGTGATAGCCCGTACAGCGGCACAGATTGCCGTCGAGCTGCTCGCGCACTTCCTCTTCGGAGAGATCCGGAGACTGCGCGGCGAGTGCGCTCGCGCTCATCACCATGCCCGGCGTACAGAAACCGCATTGCAGACCGTGGCATTCCTTGAAGGCCGCCTGCATGGGATGAAGCTCGCCGTCTTTCGCCATGCCTTCGATAGTCGTCACCGCCATGCCGTCGGCCTGCGCGGCGAGGATGTTGCACGACTTGATCGCGCGCCCTTCGAGATGCACGGTGCACGCGCCGCACTGCGCGGTATCGCAGCCAATGTGCGTGCCGGTGAGCCTGAGTTGTTCGCGTAGAAACTGGACGAGCAGAAGATGCGGTTCGACGTTGGCGGTCACGGGTTTGCCGTTGACCGTCAGGCTGATGCTGAGCGTCATTACTGTCTCCTTTGCGACCCGGCCGGAGCTTTTTTGCTCCATACGCGGGCCTCGTGCAGTTTCTCTGCGACGACTCGAAGCGAAGCTATCCGCTTCTATTCCGGTCACGGCAGACCGACTGCTGTGGGGATGGACCAGCCTTACGCCACTCGCTTGCTTCGCCACTCACGTCAACCACGTCCTGAACCTGCCGACCTGCTGCTGTGAGCGTTTGGCTGGGAAATCGTGTGATGCGCGTTCATGTTTGCAGAGCCGAGTAAAGCACAAATCGGCGAGCGTAGCTATTGGGCTTACTTGCCGGTGGATGCGTTTGCCTGTCTGCGCTCGTCTTCGCTTGCGGCTCTGAAAATAAAAACGCCGCCCGAAGGCGGCGTTCATGCAACCGGCGCGCAAGACGCCTTACAGCACGTTTTTCGAAGCCTGCGCGCGACCGAGCACCGAATGCCGGCGCGAGTAGACGAAATAAATCGCGAGGCCGATCACGAGCCAAACGACGAACGCGACCCACGTCATCGCCTTGAGATTGAGCATGAGAAACAGGCACGACGCCACCGCGAGAATGGGCACCACCGGCACGCCAGGACAGCGGAACGCGCGCGGCAGGTCGGGATGCGTGCGGCGCAGGATCAGCACGGCGATGGACACCATCGAGAACGCCGCGAGCGTGCCGATGTTGATGAGCTCCGCCAGCACGTTGAGCGGCACGAGCGCGCCGATCAGCCCGAAGAAAATGCCGACGAGCCAAGTGGTAAAGAAAGGCGTCGAATAACGCGGATGAACTTTCGAGAGCCGCGCGGGCAAGAGCCCGTCACGCGACATCGCGTAGATGATGCGCGTCTGGCCGTAGCTCATGACGAGGATCACGGTGAGCATGCCGAGCACCGCGCCTAAGTCGATGAAACCCGCGACCCAGTTCTGTCCGACCACTTGTAGCGCATACGAAACCGGATGCGAAACGCCCGCGAACTGCGCCGACGGCACGATGCCCGTCACGACCGCCGCGACGGCGACATACAACACCGCGCACACGGCCAGCGACGAAATGATGCCGATCGGCAGATCGCGCTTCGGGTTCTTCACCTCCTCGGCGGCGGACGACACCGAATCGAAACCGATGAACGCGAAGAACATCACCGCCGCCGCGCCGAATACGCCCGACCAGCCATTCGGCATGAACGGATGCCAATTGGCAGGCGTCACATGAAACACGCCGACGGCGATCACCAGCAACACGACGGTCACCTTGATCGCGACCATGATGTTGTTCACGCGCGTGGATTCCTTCACGCCGACCGACAAGAGCGCGGTGATCGCCATCATCACCAGAAATGCAGGCAGGTTGAAATAGGTGACGTGGTCGGGCAACGCGCCGGGCGCGGCGGTCAGTACAGTCGGCAGCGAGATGCCGAAGCCCGACAGTAGCGATTGCAGATAACCCGACCATCCGACCGACACGGCGGAAGTGGCAAGCCCGTA
This sequence comes from Caballeronia sp. GAWG1-1, assembly GCF_023631465.1. Lineage (NCBI taxonomy): Bacteria > Pseudomonadati > Pseudomonadota > Betaproteobacteria > Burkholderiales > Burkholderiaceae > Caballeronia > Caballeronia sp. GAWG1-1. Next base: position 181,813 of record NZ_JALQDB010000023.1, on the reverse strand, counting down.
TTCGAGCATCAGATCCCAGCCGATGATCCACGCAGCCAGTTCGCCAAGCGTGGCGTACGAATAGGTATAGATGGAACCGGCAACCGGAATGGTCGATGAGAACTCGGCGTAGGCAAGCGCCGCGAAACAGCACGCAATTGCCGCGACGATGAACGAAACCATGAGTGCCGGGCCGGCTTGCACGGCGCCGGTTCCCGTCAGCACGAAAATGCCGGTGCCGATGATGGCGCCAATACCAAGGAAGGTGAGATCGAGCGCGCCCAGAGTCTTCTTGAGCGACGTGCTGTGGGTGGCAGCCAGCATGTGCTCGATGTTTTTCTTGCGGAACAACGACATTGCGGTGAGTCTCCTAAAGGCGCTCAAAGGCACCGTACCTCGGAAAACCCGATAGTTTAGCGGAGACTGGAAGCATGCCCAAAGAACGAGCATTGGACGCCCTTTCCTTGCGCATTTTTTACAGATCGTTCGTTTTTTATCTTGTTTAAGATAAATTCCGGGACCATTCAGCCCGCTATTGCCGGGTTCATGTCGATGAGGCGATGGCTCATCACATAGAAGGTCAGTTCGGCGTTGTTCGCAAGCTGCATCTTGTCGAGTAAGCGCGCCCGATAAACGCTCACTGTTTTCACCGACAGCGAAAGCGCGTGTGCGATGTCCGTGAGCCGCTTGCCCGAAGCCAGCATGCACAGTGTCTGGAATTCGCGGTCAGAGAGTTGCTCGTGCGGCATGCGCTCCGAACCAAGCGAAACGTAGTTCGCAAGCGCTTCCGCCATTTCCGGGCTCACGTATTTGCGGCCCGCCGCGACTTGCTGGATCGCGCCGATCATGAGCGCCGGGTCCGCCGTCTTCGAGAGATAACCCGCCGCGCCGGCCTTGAGCGCGCGCACGGCATATTGATCTTCGCGATGCATCGAAAACATCAGCACGGGCAGACGCGGCATGTCGCGCTTCAGGCGCTTGAGCACGTCGAGACCGTTTACATCGGGAAGCGAAATGTCGAGCATCGCCACGTCGGGCGCGTGGCGCGCGGCGAGTGCGAGCGCCTGCACGCCGGTTCCGGCTTCGATCACCTCCGAGGCCAGCTCGCGCTCGATCAGCAATTGCGCGACGCCACGGCGCACGATGGCGTGGTCGTCGGCGAGCAGGATGCGCAGGGCCATGCGCGGCCTCAGGCGTTGGCCGCGCGCCGAACCGGACGCGGCGGGCATACCAGCGGAATGCGCGCGTGCACCGCGACGCCGCCCATCTCCGATGCAGCGACGCGCGTGCTGCCGCCGAACGCCTCGCATCGCGCACGCATGCCGGGCAGGCCGAAACGGCCGGTCTTGCGGCGCGCGGCGGGCGTCATGCCGATTCCGTCATCGTCGATGACGAGCGTCACGCCTTGCGCGTCACGCTCGACGCTAACCCGCGCGCGCGTCGCCCGGGCGTGGCGCGCGACATTGGTCAACGCTTCCTGCATCACACGTAAAAGCGCGACGGCAAGACCGGGCGGGAGATCGTCGAAGCGGGAATCGTCGGGGCAGACGAAATCGACATGAATGGCGGCACGCGCGCCGAAGGTGGCGATCCAGTCGGCAAGTCCGGTGGTGAAACCGGTGTCGAAGGGCGGCGCTTGCAAATCCTCGACGATTCGATGACTCGCTTCGCCTGCTTCCGCGATACAGTCGCGCGCCTGGCGAAGCGCATCGGCGCAAGCGGCGGGGGCATTGGCGGGAAGCCAGTATTGCGCGCGGGATATCGCCAGGTTGGCGGCGGTCAGCACGGCGCCCATCTCGTCGTGCAGGTCCTGCGCGAGCGTGCCGCGCGTGTGCGCTTCGATGGCGGCCAGTTGCGTGGTGAGTTCGTCGATGCGCGCCGCGAGACTGCGCACTTGGCGATCGCTCTTGAAGCGTGCGTCGATCGGCACGGAGACTAGCGAAGCGGACGCGCGCGGCGCCTTGCGTGTTTCAGGCGGAATTCTGGCCGACGAGTTCATTCAATGTCTCCCAAGTGAGCGCAACTAGAGTTACGTCGCCAGAAGACGCATGCGGCGTAACTAAATTTGCACTCCGTAACATCGGCGACGGACGATATCGTTGCGTCATCCGTCTGAGCGTTGCGGAATCATATCTCAAAATTATCATAAAGCCATATCGGACAAGGCTTTCAGACGTGAACCTCATGCCGTTTGGCAACCATTGCCACTATTCGCTGACGACCCGGTGTCATGCCACAGGCCGCCAACTTGTAACAATGCCCTGGCGAATCGGGGCGAAAAAAAACCGGCGCACGAAAGCACCGGTTTTCCCGACAGGACAAACAGCAGTCGAATCAGCCGACGAAAGCCTTTTCCACCACGTAATGTCCCGGATGATTGTTGCTGCCTTCCTTGAAGCCAAGGCTGTCGAGCAACTCGCGCGTGTCGCGCAGCATGTGCGGGCTGCCGCAAAGCATCACGCGGTCGTTTTCAACCGAGAACGGATCGACCGACAAATCCGCGAACAGCTTCTTCGTTTCGATGAGGTCGGTGATCCGGCCGCGATTCGCGAACTCTTCACGCGTGACGGTCGGGTAGTACACGAGCTTCTCCGACACGATCTCGCCGATATGCTCGTGCGCCGGCAAGTGCTCGGTGATGAAGTCCTTGTACGCGAGTTCATCGACGAAACGGCACGTGTGCGTCAGCACGATCTTGTCGAAGCGGTCGTAGACGTCCGGGTCCTTGATGATCGACATGAAAGGCGCGAGGCCCGTGCCCGTCGAAAGCAGCCACAGCGTTTTGCCCGGCAACAAGTTGTCGGCGACGAGCGTGCCCGTCGGCTTCTTGCCGATCAACACGGGATCGCCCACTTTCAAATGCTGAAGGCGCGACGTCAGGGGGCCGTCCGGCACCTTGATGCTCAAGAATTCGAGATGCTCTTCGTAGTTCGCGCTCGCGAGGCTATAGGCGCGCAAGAGCGGCTTGCCTTCGACTTCGAGGCCCACCATCGTGAACTGACCGTTCTCGAAGCGGAACGACGAATCGCGAGTGCAGGTGAAACTGAAGAGCGTGTCGGTCCAGTGGTGGACGCTCAGAACGGTTTGAGAATTAAGGTTGCTCATGGCTTCTTGGACTGTGCGAGAACGATGATGCGATGACGCGGTGCCGCTCGCCGCTAGCCGAATGCTCTGGCGGGAACGGGCATCGAAAAGACTTTGCCGCGCTTAACTACGCAAAAGGACGATCGTATGGGCTGATGTCGGCGCTTCGGTATCACGCGGCCTGCTCAAGACTTGAGCCGAAGCACGTGCGCAAACAGACAACCCAGCCGGACAACCCGGCGCAATCGAGCATTTTAACCCGATCGACATTTGCCGTCGTGTCGCGGCCGTGCGGCATTGAGACTGGCTGGACGCGCGTGGGACTTTGCGGGACGGCGCGCACCTGGCTGCTCGGCCTGGCGAATGATTGCGAAGAGCGGCAAACGCGCGTCGAACACGCCGCAAATCACAGCCAAAAAGCCGCCGAGCCCGCATGATAGCAACGGATTCCGCAATTATCCCAAAATACCCTTCTGACGGTCGGGCCGGGACAACGGCGGGACGACGCGATCAGATGCGTTGATCCGTCGACGGCTTCTCCCACAGATTCACGCCGCCTTCCTGCGCATGCTTGTCGATCTCGGCGAGTTCCTCTGCGCTGAACTCCAGATTCTTCAGCGCGGCGACGTTCTCGACGACCTGTTCCGCGCGGCTCGCGCCGATCAGCACCGAAGTCACACGGCCACCGCGCAACGCCCATGCGAGCGCCATCTGCGCGAGGCTCTGACCGCGACGTTCCGCGAGTTCGTTGAGCTTGCGCACATGCGCCAGATTCTCGTCGCTCAAATGCTCCTGCTTGAGCGATCCGCCGCCCGCCTTGTTCACGCGCGCATCCTGCGGCACGCCGTTCAAATACTTGCTCGTAAGCAAGCCCTGCGCGAGCGGCGTGAACGCGATGCTGCCGGTGCCGAGATCGTCGAGCGTATCGAGCAGTTCGTGTTCGATCCAGCGATTCAGCATGTTGTACGACGGCTGATGGATCAAGAGCGGCACCTTGTGCTCGGCCAGCAAGTGCGCCATTTCGCGCGTCTTCGACGCCGAATACGACGAAATGCCGACATACAGCGCCTTGCCCGAATGAACGGCGGTGGCGAGCGCCCCAGCGGTTTCTTCGAGCGGCGTGTCCGCATCGAAACGATGCGAGTAGAAAATATCGACGTAATCGAGGCCCATGCGCTTCAGGCTTTGATCCAGACTCGCGAGCACATACTTGCGCGAACCGCCGCCGTTGCCGTAAGGTCCCGGCCACATGTCCCAGCCAGCCTTCGACGAAATCAGCAGCTCATCGCGATACGGCCGGAAGTCGTCCTTGAAGATCCGGCCGAAGTTCGTTTCCGCGCTGCCATACGGCGGGCCGTAGTTGTTGGCGAGATCGAAGTGCGTGACGCCGAGATCGAATGCCGTGCGCAGAATTTCGCGTTGCGTCGAGATGGGCGTGGTATCGCCGAAGTTGTGCCACAGACCAAGAGACAACGCAGGAAGTTTCAATCCGCTCTTGCCGCACGTGCGGTATTGCATCTGCGTATAACGCTCGGAAGCTGCTTCGTATGCCATATCGAATTCCCTTTGCGTGCTGGTTGACTGAATCGGTTTCGGGGACTGCGTTCGGGCGTTGTGCGGCACGTGCTCGCCGCTCCGCCGGTCGAGGCCGACAATGTTAAGCCAATCCGCCGCAAGCCGTACGACCCTCGTCCGGACGGCCTACGCGGGAACGTTCTGGTCCGACGCCAGACCAATGCAAATCCCAAATGAAGGAATCTGACCGATGAACTCTATCGATAAGCTGCGCCCTGCCTACGATTCCCTGTTAGCCCTTGCCGTGACGTATGGCATCGACTTCCTCATGGCGATCCTGATCCTTGCCGTCGGATGGTGGATTTCGAACTTCGTCGCCAACGCGCTGCGGCGCACGCTTGGGCGCACGCATATCGACGCCACGCTCACGCCGGTGCTCGCCAGCGTGGCGATGTGGGCCATTCGCGTAGTCGCCATCGTGGCCGCGCTCGGCAAGTTCGGCATCGCGGCGGCGAGTATCCTGACCGTGCTCGGCGCGGCCGGACTGGCTATTGGCCTGGCGTTGCAGGGCACGCTGCAGAACATCGCGGCGGGACTGATGCTGTTGTTGCTGCGCCCGTTCCGCGTGGGCGATTACATCGAGGGCGTCGGCACCACGGCGGGAACCGTGAACGAGATCGGTCTCTTCACCACGCGCCTCACCAAGGCCGACGGCATCGTCATGTTCGTGCCGAACAGCACGATCTGGGCGAATCCCATCACCAATTACAGCGCGAACGAACGCCGCCGCGTGGTGCTCAACTTTCAGGTGGCGCACGGTCAGAAGGTCGAACATGTGCTCGAGGAATTGCGCCGGCTCGTGAGCGAAGATCCGCGTATCGTGCAGGAAGCGCCGTCCGCGCCGTGGATCGCGGTAACGGATTACACCGACACCGGCGTCAAGTTCAACGTGGGCGCATGGACGCGGGCAAGCGATCACGCGAGCGTGCAGGCCGAATTGCTGCGCAAGATTCAGCCGCTGACGCGCGAGCAGATCACCTGAAACCGGGACGACTGGACGCGAGCGGGAAGATTGAATAACCTGTCGCGCCTTACCTTCCGCGAGACTGGCCCATGACCCGAGCGATTTCCGTTGCGTTGATTGTCGGCGGCATCGTGCTGCTTTATTTCGGCGGCCAGTCGTTTCATTCGTTGAGTAACGACGTATCGCGCTTTTTCACCGGTTCGCCCACGAACAAGACTATCTGGCTGCTCGCGGGCGGCGTCGTGGCCACGCTCGCGGGAATGATCGGCCTTGCGCTGCCGTCATCCCGCCGATAAGACGCAAAACGCGCTCAGACGAGCGGCACTTCCGGTTTCGCGGCCGACCGCGTGCCTGGCAACGGCACGTTGCTCGCACCGTGATACGTGTAGACGAGCGAGAATTTCACCTTATCGCTGAGGTTTTTGCCCGCCGAGTGCAGCGTATTACAGTGGAAGAACACGACATCGCCGGGTTCGAGCGCGGGCGAAACCGCCGTGCGGATCAGCGCGGCGTTTTCGGGCAGGTCGGAGCGGAAGAATTTCGCTTCATCGAAGCGGTCGGACGTGAACGGCAGCTTGTGCGAGCCCGGCACGAACCAGAGCGCGCCGTTGTCGACGGTTTCATCGCCGATTGCGAGCCATGTCGAAACCAGATCGTCGCGCTCGAAGCCCCAGTAACGCACGTCGCGATGCCAGCCGGTGAGGCTGCCGTAAGCGGGATGCTTCGTCATTACGCAGTTGTGATGCGCACGCGAAAGGTACGGCGTTTCGCCGAAGTACAACTCCATCCAGCCGCGAATCTCGGGCGATGTCGCAAACTCGGCGAAGAGCGGATCACGCACGTAGGCGTCAAGCAGACGGCGCACGGTGTGTCCGCCGGGCGCGTCCCGGGAATCGGGCGCGCCGGGGTATTTCAGATCGGCTTCGAATTCGAGCGGCGTCGCCGCCTCCGCCAACTGGCGGCGCGCAACTTCGCGTAACGCTTGGCAGCGCGCTTCAGGCACCAGCCCCTTGACGACGACGAAGCCCGTCTTGCGCAATTCGCGCACTTGTTCTGATTTCGATTGAAGCGGATTGTGTTCGGACATTTCAGTTCTTACCTCGACGGCTTCACGTGACTTCATTCAACCATCGCAATACCCGGCATCCGGGCGAATAGCACGATTGTAAATCTCACGCGCGGCTAAAGCCCGTTCGGCCTGCGCTTTAACGGCGCGACCGGCGTTTCGTCCGGCATTCAGCAGGGAAAACGCGGACTTACCGGAGTAATAATGGTCCTGTACATTGCCTGCATCAATTCGGTGCAACTTCCGCAGGCTCGTTGGATCGAATCCGTTGATCGCTATTTTTGAGACGACTATCGTCGAGTTGCTTCCATGCAACCGACTCTTCCCGATATGAACCACCGAATCGCTTCCGGCCTGACCCGAGTTGCTTCACACGCCGCGCGCCCGGCTCGACGCGGCGTGGTTCGCGCACTGCGGCACCATTCCGCGCGCACTCAGGCGCTCGCGGAACAGCTCATGCACGTGCATCCGGTCGTTGGCATTCGCTCGTGGTTTCGCGGCTTCTTCTTCAATCTTCGGGCGCGCACGGCATCGCGCAAGGTGTCGTTGAGAGCGCTGCTGCGCCGTCCGATGCAAGCCCGCGCGCCTGCACTGCCGAAGCCTCAGGCGGCGGCGCATACGAGCCGCCGTCCGCGACGCATTTCCGCTAGCAGCGCGGGTTGGTATGCATTCGCGGCACGCTGAAGGCCCGCACGGCGGCCTTCGATAAAAGCGACGCACAAAAAAACCGGCAAGCGCGATGCTTGCCGGTTTTCGTTTTGCCTGCCGAACCAATACGACGCTTTATGCGACGCTCGCGACCGGTTCCGTGCCCGCGGCTTCCGCGAGCGTGAGAGCCTTGTCGGTGGCTTCCCACGTGAATTCCGGCTCTTCGCGGCCGAAGTGGCCATAAGCTGCCGACTTCTCGTAGATCGGACGCAGCAGATCCAGCATCTGAATGATGCCCTTCGGACGCAGGTCGAAGTGTTCGAGCACGAGCTTCGTGATCTCGGCATCCGACACGCGGCCCGTGCCGAACGTATTGACCATGACCGAAGTCGGGCGCGCCACGCCAATAGCGTACGACACCTGAATCAGGCAACGCGAGGCCAGGCCCGCTGCCACGATGTTCTTCGCGACATAGCGGCCGGCGTAGGCAGCCGAGCGGTCGACCTTGGACGGGTCCTTACCCGAAAACGCGCCGCCGCCGTGAGGGGCCGCGCCGCCGTAGGTATCCACGATAATCTTGCGGCCCGTCAGACCGCAGTCGCCTTGCGGACCGCCGATGACGAAGCGGCCCGTGGGATTCACCAGGAACTTGATGTCGCCCTTGATGAGATCCGCCGGCAACGTCGGCTTGATGACTTCCTCGATCACGGCTTCGCGCAGGTCCGAGAGATCGATGTCCGGTGCGTGCTGCGTGGAAAGCACGACGGTGTCGATGGAATGCGGACGGCCATCGACATAACGCACGGTGACTTGCGACTTCGCGTCCGGACGTAGCCACGGCAGACGGCCGTCGCGACGCAGGTTCGCCTGACGCTCGACCAGACGATGCGAAAGGTGGATAGGCAGCGGCATGAGTTCGGGCGTTTCGTCGCATGCGTAGCCGAACATCAGGCCCTGGTCGCCCGCGCCTTGATCGAGGTTGTTGTCGTGCGCCTTGTTCACGCCTTGCGCGATATCCGGCGACTGCTTGTCGTAAGCGACGAGCACCGCGCAGCCGCGATAGTCGATACCGTAGTCGGTGTTGTCGTAGCCAATGCGTTTGATGGTGTCGCGCGCAACCTGGATGTAGTCGACATTGGCCGTCGTGGTGATTTCGCCCGCGAGGACGACGAGGCCGGTGTTACAGAGCGTTTCCGCTGCGACGCGCGAGTATTTGTCCTGACTCAGGATTGCGTCGAGGATGGCGTCGGAGATTTGATCGGCGACCTTGTCCGGGTGGCCTTCGGAAACGGATTCGGATGTAAACAGATAGTCGTTCGACACGCTTCAGACTCCAATTAAAGTACGTTGTGGTTTGCTCACGTAGCCGACTTCGTTCGGAGTCTGAAGCGGCGACGCTTTAGCGGATGTCATTAAACTCCAGCCCTTCTCCACAGATTGCATGAAGGCCGGCCGGCTTCGCCCCGCAAGTTGTCCATTAACTCGGCGAAGGTCTTATTATACCGGTTTCCCGTGTTTTTACTGAGCCGAACGCTTGTCCCCATTCGTCCCGAAACAATCTTCTGTCCATAGTTCACCTCCGTCTGTTCGCTGGAGCACCTCATGTTAGGGCGCATTGGCGTGGCGCTCGCCTTCGGCTTCCTCAAGTTTCTGGCGCTCATCCCTTACGGCATCACGGCACGTTTCGGCGACGGACTCGGCTGGCTGCTCTACCAGATCCCGAGCAGACGCAAGCGCATCGTACATACGAACCTCGCGCTCTGCTTTCCGGACTGGTCGCCCGAGCGCCGCGAGGAAGTCGCGCAGCAGCATTTCCGCCACGCCATCCGCAGCTATGTGGAGCGCAGCGTGCAGTGGTTCGGCTCGGCCAAGAAACTCGAAAAACTGATCGAGGTGGACAGCGCCGTCGATCTCTCCGACCCGAACCTGCCGCCCACGCTCTTTCTCGGCCTGCATTTCGTCGGCATCGAGGCGGGATCGATCTTTCTGAACTACTCGCTGCATCGGCAATGCGGGTCGCTGTATCAACCGTTCTCGAATCCGCAGGTCGAGGAAATCGCGAAAGCGCAGCGCGCCCGCTTCGGCGCGGACATGGCGAGCCGTGCGGACAGCGCGCGTATCGTGCTGCGCTGGCTGCGCGACCGCAAACCGGTGATGCTCGGCGCGGACATGGACTACGGCATGCGCAATTCCACCTTCGTGCCGTTCTTCGGCATTCAGGCGTGTACGTTGACGGCCGTCGGCCGGCTGGCGAAAGCGGGCAAGGCGCAAGTGGTGCCGTTCATCGGCGAGGTGCTGCCGAACTACAAGGGATATCGGCTGAAGATTTTCGAGCCGTGGCAGAACTACCCCACTGGCGACGACGAAGCCGACGCGCGCCGCATGAACGAGTTCCTCGAAGAGCAGATTCCGCACATACCGGAGCAGTATTACTGGGTGCACAAGCGTTTCAAAACGCGTCCGCCGGGCGAGCCGGGCTTCTATTGAGCGCGCATGGCGCCGTGGTGGCGCAGATCGTCGCGAAACGTCATGAAACGTGACGGTGAGGCTCACATACAATAGCGCCATGAAACTCAAATTCACCAAGATGCAAGGCGCGGGCAACGACTTCGTCGTGCTCGACGGCTACACGCAGGCGCTCGATCTGAGCGCGCAGCAAGTGCGTGCGCTCGCCGACCGTCATTTCGGCGTGGGCGCGGACCAGTTGCTGCTGGTGGAAAAGCCGACCATCGAGGGCGTCGATTTCAAATACCGCATCTTCAATTGCGACGGCGGCGAGGTCGAACATTGCGGCAACGGCGCGCGCTGCTTCGTGAAGTTCGTGCGCGACCGCAAGCTGACCGACGCCGCCACCGTGCGCGTGCAGGTGCAAAACGGCGTCATCACGCTGACCATGCAAGCCAATGGCGAAGTGACGGTCGACATGAGTACGCCGGTGTTTCATGCGCCCGAAGTGCCTTTCGACGCGCACGGTCTCGAAGGCCGCAACGAAGGCAACGACACGCTCTGGCCGCTCGATCTGAACGGTTGCGCGAATGAACCGCGCTGGATTTCCGTCGTCTCGATGGGCAATCCGCACGCCGTGCAGATCGTGGATGACGTGGAAGCGTATCCCGTGCTCGTCGAAGGTCCGCTGATCGAGCGTCACGCGCGCTTTCCGAAGCGCGTCAACGCGGGCTTCATGCAGATCGTCGATCGTCATTCGGTCAAGCTGCGCGTCTACGAACGCGGCGCGGGCGAAACGCTCGCGTGCGGCACGGGCGCGTGCGCGGCGGTGGCGGCAGGCATCCGGCGCGGCGTGCTCGACACGCCGGTGCGCGTCGAGACGCACGGCGGCACGCTCACCATCGGCTGGGACGGCGCACGCGACGAATCCGCGCCGCTTTTCATGGCCGGACCCGCCGCGACGGTTTTCGAAGGCGAGATCGACCTCGACCGCATCGCCGGCTGAGTTTGCATACGCATCGCATCATTACGACCATCGACCATGAATCCACGCGAAGTCGCCGATTATCTGCTCGACAACCCCGATTTCTTCACCGAGCACGCTGAACTGCTCGGCACGATCCGGTTGTCCAATCCGCATGGCAAATCCGCCGTGTCGCTGCAGGAACGCCAGATGGAAATGCTGCGCGACAAGAACAAGCAACTCGAACGGCGCCTCGCCGAACTGCTGCGCTACGGCCACGAAAACGACAGCATCTCGACGAAGTTCAACCGCTGGACCGTGCGCGTGATCGCGCAGCGCGATCCATACGCGTTGCCCTCGACCATCAGTCGCGGCCTGTGCGAAGTCTTCGACGTTCCGCACGCCGCGCTGCGCGTCTGGGATGTCGACGAAGGGTATCGCCAGGCCGACTTCGCGCGTCAGGTCGGCGAGGAAGTGCGCATCTTCGCGAACAATCTGGAAGTGCCGTATTGCGGCGCGAACAGCGGCTTCGCGGCGGCGCAGTGGCTTGGCGCGCCGAACTCGGCGTCGGCTACGACCGTTGCCGGAGAAGGCGCCGCGCAGCGCAAGATCGAATCGATCTCGCTGATCGCCCTGCGCGATCCGCAAGCCGGTCCGGATGCGCCCACCTTCGGCCTGCTCGTCATGGGCTCGCCCGATCCGCGCCGCTTTCACGACGGCATGGCGACCGATTTCCTCACGCAGATCGGCGCATTGGCCAGCGCGGCTTTGAGCCGTCTGATGCCTTACTGAGATCGCCATGGACGCCGCCGAAGCCATCGCCACGTATCTTTCGATGCTCGAACACGAGCGGCGTCTGTCCGAACACACTTTGCGTGGCTACACGTACGAACTGAGCGAACTGCGCGCGCTCGCCAAAGACCGTCCGCTCGAATCACTGACCGCGCTCGATATGCGCGGCGCGGTGGTCAGGGCGCATTCGGCGGGGCTGTCGTCGCGCTCCATCGCGCATCGGCTGTCGGCGTGGCGGGCGTTTTATCGATGGTTCGCGCAGCAAGTCGACATGCCCGCGAATCCGGTGGCGACCATTCGCGCGCCCAAGCGCGAGAAGAGCTTGCCGAAGGCGCTTTCCGTCGATGACGCCATGGCGCTCATGGACGCGCCCCAGGCCAGCACAACCGAAGCCGCGCGCGATCACGCGATCCTCGAACTCTTCTACTCGTCCGGCTTGCGGCTCGCCGAACTGGTCGGGCTGGACGTGCATTTCGTCGAGACCGCCGAATACCGCTCGCAAGGCTGGCTCAATCTCGCGCACGAGGAAGTGACGGTGCTCGGCAAGGGCAACCGGCGGCGTTCGGTTCCGGTCGGACGCAAGGCAGTCGATGCCTTGCGCGCGTGGATCGCGGTACGCGGCGAATTCGTCAAGCACGACCCGCACGCGCTCTTCATTTCGGTGCGCGGCAACCGCATGGCGCCCGGCGTGGTGCGCGAGCGCGTGAAGCGCATGGCGCTGCTCGCGGGCATTCCGTCGAACGTACATCCGCACGTGTTGCGGCATTCGTTCGCCACGCATGTTCTGCAATCGAGCGGCGACCTGCGCGCCGTGCAGGAGTTGCTCGGTCACGCGAGCATCACGGCCACGCAGGTCTATACATCGCTGGATTTTCAGCATCTCGCTCGCGTCTACGATTCAGCGCACCCGCGCGCGAAGAAGCGCGATTAACCTGCGGGCGCTTGCATGAGCGCCCGCGCCTGACATTCTCATGCATACCATCACGCTCAAACCGGCGAAGGACAGGTCGCTCGTTCGCCGCCATCCGTGGATTTACGCCAACGCCATCGCGCGGATCGACGGCAATCCCGCGCCTGGCGCGACCGTCGCCGTGCGCGCGGCCGACGGCCGCTTTCTGGCGCGCGCGTCGTATAGCCCGCATTCGCAGATTCGCGCGCGCGTCTGGTCTTTCGACGAAGCCGAACCGGTCGATCACGCGTTCTTCAAGCGTCGCGTGCAGCGCGCGGTCGCGCATCGGCAGACGATGGTGCGCGATACCGGCGCCACGCGCCTCATTTTCGGTGAAGCGGACGGCTTGCCCGGCTTGATCGTCGATTACTACGTCGCCGACGAAGGCGCGCGCGCGCAACTCGTTTGCCAGTTCATGGCGACGGGCGTCGAAGCTTGGAAAGAGGCGATCGTGCAGGCGCTCATCGACGCCACCGGCTGTCCAAATGTCTACGAACGCTCGGATGTGTCGATTCGCCAGAAGGAAGGGCTCGAGCAAACCACCGGCGTGCTCGCCGGCGACGCGCCGCCCGAGACGCTCATCACGAACGAATGCGGCGTGCGCTATCACGTCGATGTCATGCACGGCCACAAGACAGGCTTCTATGTCGATCAGCGCGACAACCGCGTACTGGTTCAGCAAAACGCGGAAGGCCGCGAAGTGCTGAACTGCTTTTGCTACACGGGCGGCTTTTCGCTCGCGGCGCTCAAGGGCGGCGCCACGCGCGTGGTGTCCGTCGATTCGTCCGGCGACGCGCTCGCCCTGGCGCGCGCCAACGTCACGGCAAACGGCTTCGACGCCGAACGCGCCGAATGGCTCGACGCCGACGCGTTCAAGACCTTGCGCCGTCTTTACGACGAAGGCCGGCGCTTCGACCTGATCGTGCTCGATCCGCCGAAGTTCGCGCCGTCGAAGGAAAGCGTCGAGCGCGCCGCGCGCGCTTACAAGGACATCAACCTCAGCGGTTTCAAGCTGCTGCGTCCGGGCGGGCTGCTCTTCACGTATTCGTGTTCCGGCGCGATCGATTCGGACCTCTTCCAGAAGATCGTCGCGGGCGCGGCGTCGGACGCGCGTGTCGATGCGCGCATCCTCAAGCGGCTCGGCGCGGGCGTCGATCACCCGTTGCTGACGGCTTTTCCCGAAGGCGAATACCTGAAAGGGCTGCTGTTGCAAATTGCGTGAGCGCCCTTATCTAGCGGCCACGTAACCGGGTCGCACGGAGCACCGGTTCGGCAAATATGTTTCAATATTCGACTCATTGCGCCTGCCGCGGCCCGCGCAATCCCCGAACACAGACAAGGACACAGGCGACACCATGATTCCCGTAACCATCCTGACCGGCTTTCTGGGTAGCGGCAAAACCACGCTGCTCAAGCGCATTTTGAACGAGCAGCACGGCATGAAGATCGCCGTGATCGAGAACGAGTTCGGCGAAGAGAACATCGACAACGAAATCCTCGTGCAGGAAACGAACGAGCAGATCATCCAGATGAGCAACGGCTGCATCTGCTGCACGATTCGCGGCGATCTGGCGCGTGCGCTGGAAGACCTCGCTAACCGCAAGAAGGCGGGGACGCTCGATTTCGACCGCGTGGTGATCGAAACGACGGGTCTCGCGAATCCGGGCCCCGTGGCGCAGACGTTCTTCATGGACAACACCGTCGCCGACGAATTCCTGCTCGACGCGATCATCACCCTCGTCGATGCAAAGCACGCGAACGCGCAGCTCGACCAGCACGAAGTGGTGCAGCGTCAGGTCGGTTTCGCGGACCGCCTGTTCATCACCAAGTCCGATCTCGTCGATGCCGCCGCGCTCGAAGCGCTCAAGCATCGCCTGCTGCACATGAACCCGCGCGCGGCCATTCGCGTCGTCAATTTCGGCGATGCGGACATCAAGGAAATCTTCGACCTGCGCGGCTTCAATCTGAATTCGAAGCTCGAGATCGACCCGGATTTCCTCGCGGAAGACGACCACGACCACGGCCATGACCACGCGCACGATCACGGCGACGACCACGATCACGCCACTTGCGGTCACGATCATAGCCACGACCATGAGCATCATCATCACCATCACGCGCATCACGACGACAAGATCAAGTCGTTCGTGTATCGCAGCGACAAGCCGTTCGATCCGAACCGCCTTGAAGACTTCCTGGGCGGCATCCTGCAGATCTACGGCGAGCGTCTGTTGCGCTACAAGGGCGTGCTCTATATGAAGGGCGTGGATCGCAAGGTCGTGTTCCAGGGCGTGCATCAGATGATGGGCAGCGACCTCGCCAGCAAGTGGATGCCGATCGAGAAGAAGAACAGCAAGATGGTGTTCATCGGTATCGAGTTGCCGAAGGATCTGATTTTCGACGGCCTCGACGCCTGCCTCGTCAAATAGATTGGCATGCATATCGCTTGATAGCCGCGGTTCCCGTCTTCAGGAAGCGTGCGCGAAAAGCTGGAAACGCCGCCGCGGCCTATCGCGCGCGGCGTTTTTCGTAGCGTGACTTTCGTGCGGCGTGTGTAGTCGCGACCACGAAGCAGCATCGCTTTTTGTACGTCCACGCGTTATATTTTTGAAATTCCGACATAAATTGACAGGGTTTTCTCGTTGTCGTCGGAAATTGCGGTTCAGTTACAATACAGCCCCACTGGAGAAGGGCAAATCCGTTTGGCGCATGGCTTGAAGTCACATCTGAGCCTTACGCTGTCGGATGTCAGGAGAAGGGATGGCCTGTTTTGCGTTATCTCGATTTAGCGGGGGAAGGCGAATCGAAACAACGCAGGAAGGCCCGGAACGCGGACATGCGAAAAAATGCCCCGTGTACCGGACACATCCGTAATCGGTTTCCAGAGGAGTTCGGCCCCGCATCGACGTGTCGCGTGATGCCATGACGCTGCATGCGGGTAATGTAGTCGGGGCGTTGCGGAAGACTTCGCCTTACATTGAAGAAGCAAGCAGATGACAACGAAACTCTTGACCGAAGCCGAAATCCTGAAGATGAGCGAGAAGGACTACATGAACGAGGAACAGCTCGCCTTCTTCAAGAACCGGCTCGAACAGTTGCAAGCCGACATTCTCAAGAATGCCGGACAGACGACCGAGAACCTGCGGGAAACGGTGATCGTGCCGGACCCGGCGGATCGCGCGACCATCGAGGAAGAGCATGCACTGGAACTGCGCACGCGTGACCGCGAACGCAAGCTCCTGAAGAAAGTGCAGCAGTCGCTCGCGCGCATCGAGTCCGGCGATTACGGCTGGTGCGAGGAAACCGGCGAGCCGATCGGCATTCCGCGTCTCATCGCGCGCCCGACCGCCACGCTCTCGCTCGAGGCACAGGAACGCCGCGAACTGCGTCAGAAGCTGTTCGGCGACTGAAGCGCGTCTCTCTCGGCGAACGTCGCGGGGCCGCCCGCCACGGGGAAGACGCCGCCGCGAAATTCGCGTGTTCGAACGCTCCGGTACACGCAAGGCACACGCATCCGCGTGTGCCTTTTTGTTTGCGCGGCGCGTCCTGCGCATCGCGTGTCTTGATAAATTCCCCATCGCCCTAAAATGAATCCGACGCGCCCGTTCACGACGACGGCGCGTGCGCGGCGCCGGACGCTCGTCTTTTCGAGTCGGGCGGAACCCCGCGCCGTGCACTCCATCGAATTCTCGACTGCGTGGCGGTTCTTTAGATCGAGCCGCCCGCGTCCTTCGTTTTCTCAAGGAACGCACATGGAACAATTTCACGGCACGACCATCGTCTCCGTGCGAAGCGGCGGCAAAGTCGCGTTGGGCGGCGATGGTCAGGTGACGCTCGGCAATATCGTCATGAAAGGCGGCGCGAAGAAAGTGCGCCGTATCTATGGCGGCAAGGTGCTGGTCGGCTTCGCCGGCGGCACGGCCGACGCGTTCTCACTGCTCGACCGCTTCGAAGCCAAGCTGGAAAAGCATCAGGGCAATCTCACGCGCGCAGCCGTCGAACTCGCCAAGGACTGGCGCACCGACCGCATGCTGCGACGTCTCGAAGCCATGCTGATTGCCGCCGACGCGCAAGCCACGCTCGTCATCACCGGCAACGGCGACGTGCTCGATCCCGAAAACGGCATCTGCGCCATCGGCTCGGGCGGCGCGTACGCGCAAGCCGCGGCACAGGCACTCGCCGAAAACACCGAACTCTCTCCGCGCGAAATCGTCGAGAAGGCGCTGACCATCGCCGGCGACATGTGCATCTACACCAATCACAATCGCGTCATCGAGACGATCGAGTAAGCGCACGCGCGCAAAGGACCAACGATGACCACCATGACTCCCGCCGAAATCGTCTCGGAACTCGACAAACACATTATCGGCCAGGGCCGCGCGAAGAAAGCGGTCGCGGTCGCGCTGCGCAATCGCTGGCGCCGTCAGCAAGTCGCCGAGCCGCTGCGTCAGGAAATCACGCCGAAGAACATTTTGATGATCGGGCCGACGGGCGTCGGCAAGACCGAGATCGCGCGACGTCTCGCGAAGCTCGCGGACGCGCCGTTCATCAAGATCGAAGCGACCAAGTTCACCGAAGTGGGCTACGTCGGCCGCGACGTGGACAGCATCGTGCGCGATCTGATCGAGATTTCGGTGAAGCAGACGCGCGAATCCGAGATGAAGAAAGTCCGCACGAAGGCCGAGGATCGCGCCGAAGACCGCATCCTCGATATTCTGCTGCCGAGCGCGCGGCCGGTTGGCTTCGGCGCGTCGAGCGCGGCGGAATCGGCCGAGGACAGCAACAACGTCACGCGTCAGACCTTCCGCAAACGGCTGCGCGAAGGCGCGCTCGACGACAAGGAAATCGAACTCGATGTCGAACAGCCGCAAGTCGGCATGGACATCATGGGTCCGCCGGGCATGGAAGACATGACCGAGCAGATTCGTTCGATGTTCGCGAACATCGGCGGCGGCAAGAAGACGCGCCGCAAGGTGAAGGTGAAGGAAGCGCTCAAGCTGCTCACCGACGAGGAAGCCGGCAAGATGCTCAACGACGAAGAGGTCAAGAGCCGCGCGGTGCAGAACGTCGAGCAAAACGGCATCGTGTTTCTGGACGAGATCGACAAGATCGCGTCGCGCAGCGAAACCGGCGGCGCGGAAGTGTCGCGCGCAGGCGTGCAGCGCGATCTGCTGCCGCTCGTCGAAGGCACGACCATCAACACGAAATACGGGATGATCAAGACAGATCACATTCTGTTCATCGCGAGTGGCGCGTTTCATTTGGCCAAGCCGAGCGATCTGATTCCCGAACTGCAAGGGCGTTTTCCCATTCGCGTCGAGCTGGATTCGTTGTCCGTGCAGGACTTCGAGTCGATCCTGAATTCCACCGATGCAAGTCTCGTCAAGCAATACAAGGCGCTGCTCGCGACCGAAGGCGTGGAACTCGATTTCGCCGATGACGGCATCCGGCGTCTCGCCGAAGTCGCGTTCTCGGTGAACGAAAAGACGGAGAACATCGGCGCGCGGCGGCTTTACACGGTGATCGAAAAGTTGCTGGAGGAAGTGTCGTTCGCGGCGGGGAACCACGCGGGCACGCCGGTGCGAATCGACGCGGCGTATGTGGATCGCGCACTGAACGACGTGGCGCAGGATGAGGATCTTTCTCGCTACGTGCTGTGATGTAACTCGGTGAAAACGAACCGGGCGAGCTTCAGACGCCCGGTTTTTTTACGCCCGAAAGCCACGCGGCGCGCGGCATCGCCAAAAACGACAGACGAAAAAAAGCCCGCCTAGTTGGCGGGCTGAATCCATATCAGGAGGAGACATGGAGGAGACAGTTCCAATACTACACAGCCACTTGATGCGACGCAATAGTTTTTTTAGTAAAAACCCCTATGGCGCCGAAGTGTGGCATCTGTGCGTCACAATTCTGAAATTGCTGGACGCGGCGCGCGATGACAGCGCAAGAAACGGCGCGTAACCTTTCTCACAGGGCCTTACAGTGGATTCACGCCCTTCCACTGGAGCAGCCATGAACATCGCGGAAACCTTTCATATCGTCCCTGATTTCGATACCGACGCCGGCCGCTGGCAAGCCGTGGTCGATCGCGACGCGCGCGCCGACGGCGCATTTTTCTTCGCGGTGCGCACCACGGGCGTATTCTGCCGTCCGTCGTGCGCGTCGCGGGCGCCGCGACGGGAGAACGTCGAGTTCTTCCAGACGACGGATGCCGCCGCCGAGGCGGGTTATCGGCCATGCAAGCGTTGCCAGCCGACCGGCCTGCCGCGCGAACTCGCGATTGTCGAGCGCGCGTGCAAGGTACTCGACGCCGATCCGCAGCGGCGCCTGACGCTCGCGCAACTGAGCGACGCCGTGCACGTCAGCCCGTTTCATTTGCAGCGCTTGTTTTCGCGCATCGTCGGCGTATCGCCGCGGCAGTATCAGGCGGCGAGGCGCGCAGGCGTGCTGCGTGAAGCCTTGCAGCACGGCCGGGACGTCACCCGCGCGACCAACGACGCCGGTTTCGGCTCGCCTTCGCGTCTGTACGACGCCGTTCCCGCCGAACTCGGCATGACGCCATCGGCCTACAAGCGCCGTGGCGCGGGCTCGACCGTGCGCTATACGACGGCCGACACGCCGCTCGGCGTCGTATTGGTCGCGGCAACCGACAAGGGCATCTGCAAGATCGCTTTCGGCGACGATGGCCGCGCACTCATCGATCAATTGGCGGTGGAATTCGCCATGGCCGAGCGAATCGAGGATGCCACGCGACTGGAGCCGTTCGTCGCGCAAGTTCTGGCCTACGTGCAGGGCACGCGCGAACGTTTCGATTTGCCGCTCGACATCGGCGCCACGGCGTTTCAAGGGCGCGTCTGGGAAGCGTTGCGCAACATTCCCTACGGGCAGACGCGCACCTATTCCGAGATCGCCGAAGCGCTCGGCGCGCCGCGCGCGGTGCGGGCGGTGGCGAACGCGTGCGCGTCGAATCCGGTGGCGCTCGCGATTCCCTGCCATCGCGTGATTGGCAAGGACGGCGCGATCACGGGGTATCGCTGGGGCGTGACGCGCAAGGAGGCCCTGCTCGATACCGAACGCGCGCAAAGGGACGCGAAGTCCTGAGCGCGGCCGCACCGCAAACCCCGGAAATCCCCGCAAATGCCCGTCGCCATTGGGCCCAAGCACATCGAACACCGAGATGTTAAAGTGCCCGCTACCCGAAAATAAGACCGGGCGCGAAACACCTGCGCTCCTCGCTCAACGGCTTCAATGGCAAACCAGCAATCCGCTCACCCCAAGGCCGGCGCCTATCAGCGCCGGCTCGCCGCGCTCGCGTCCGGACCGCACGCCAACGCGTTGCGTCAAGGCTTGCGCGGCATCGAGAAAGAAAGCCTGCGCGTGACGCCCGAAGGCAAGCTCGCGACGACGCCGCATCCGCGTTCGTTCGGCTCGGCGCTGACGCATCCGCTCATCACGACCGACTATTCGGAAGCGCTCGTCGAACTCATCACGCCAGCGGAAACGGATATCACGCTGACGCTCGATCGTCTCGATCTGCTGCATCGTTTCGCCTACGCGCATCTCGGCGACGAGTTACTGTGGAACGATTCGATGCCCTGTTCGCTGCCGCCGGAAGACGACATTCCGCTCGGGTTTTACGGCACGTCGAACATCGGTACGCTCAAGCACGTGTACCGGCGCGGGCTGGCGCTGCGCTACGGCCGCACGATGCAATGTATCGCGGGCATCCACTACAACTATTCGCTCGACGAAAACGTCTGGCGCGCGTGGCAAGCGCTCGATCCGTCGAGCACGCTCTCGGCGAAAGACTTCCAGTCGGAGCGTTATTTCGCGCTCATCCGCAATTTCAGGCGCACGAACTGGCTGCTGATGTATTTGTTCGGCGCATCGCCCGTGCTGAACCGGCGCTTTATCGAAGGCAAGGCACATAGCCTGGAAGCGCTCGACGCGGACACGTTCTATCTGCCGCACGCCACCAGTCTGCGCATGAGCGATCTCGGCTACACGAACAATCCCGCGCAGGCGGATTTGCTGCCGAGTTACGACAATCTCGCCGCGTATGTCGACGTGCTCGCGAACGCCGTGAGCCAGCCATATGCGCTTTATCAGGCCATCGGCACGCAGCGTAACGGCGAGTGGGTGCAGATCAACACCAACGTGTTGCAGATCGAAAACGAGTTCTACTCGACCATTCGGCCTAAGCGCGTCACGCGTTCGGGCGAGCGTCCGCTGCATGCGCTGGCCGATCGCGGCGTGCAGTACATCGAAGTGCGTTGTCTGGATATCGATCCGTTCGAGCCGACCGGCATTTCCCTCGTCACTTCGCGCTTTCTCGACGCCTATCTGCTTTACTGCGCGCTCGAAGACAGCCCGTTGCTCTCGCGCGAAGCGAATCTCGAAGCGAACGGCAACTTCACCAAGGTATCGAAGGAAGGGCGCAAGCCAGGACTGACGCTCACGCGCGACGGCGCGTCCGTGTCGATGCAGCAATGGGCCGAGGAATTGTTCGACGCCATTGCGCCGGTTGCGAAGATCCTCGATCAACTCGACGGCACGAACGACACCACGCGCGTGCTCGAAGCACTGCGGCCGCGCATTCGCGATGCATCGCTGACGCCTTCGGCACGCGTGCTTCAGACGATGCGCGACAAGCAGCAATCGTTCGATGCGTTCGCGCTCGACTTGAGCCGCCAACATGCGGAGTTCTTCCGCGAGCGTCCGCTTTCGCCCGAAGAAGCAGGCGAGATGGCCGCGCTTGCCGCGAAGTCGCTGGAAGAGCAAGCCGAGATCGAACGCAATCAAACCGAAACGTTCGACGAATTCGTCACCGCGTATCGCGACTACAAGGCGGCCGCGCGCTGAACCGGCGCGTAGTTTTACCTTGCTCGCGCCTCGTGCGCGCGGCAAGCGTTACGCGTGTTTGAAACAACCCGAAACGCGCAGAAACGCCGCCCGGCGGGATCAGTCAAAATGATCAAGGACTTATCGACTAGCGGGGACGCAATGAGCACCAAATTACTGAAGGCCGCATCGGCGACGGCAGCGCTGGTTCTGCTCGCGAGCTGCACGAGCGAAGGCCAGGTCAGCAGTCAGACGATGGAGCAGGCCACCGCGCCGCTCACCTGCATGAGCAAGCTGGAATGCGACGCCTGGTGGGCGCGCGCGCAAGTCTGGGTGACGAATCATTCGGAGTACAAGCTTCAGGCAATCACGGATTCGATCATCCAGACGGCAGGACCGTCGAGCGGCAAGCGTGCGCTTGCTTATCAGATCACCAAGACGCCGAGCAACGAAGGCACGGCCACGATCGGTTTCGCCGCGCATTGCGACAGTCCGCTCGGCTGCCAGCCAGGTCCGTGGCAGGCGGGCGCGGACTTCAAGCAGTTCGTGCGCAATGGCGCGACGCGCCCCGTGAGCGCAACGCCGCAAGCCGTGCAGACGAATCCGCAGCCTGTACCGCTCAATCTCGACAGCCAGCCGGGCCAGTCGGGCGAACCGCTCACGCCGCAATAGGCGTCAGTGTCCCGTCGTCGCCGACGCGCCTTTCCTCGGGCGCGTCAGCCAGACCATCGCGGCGAGCACGAGAAACGCATAGAAGGAAATGCGGAAGAAGTCGTTGGTCGACATCATGTACGCCTGCGCCGACACCACGCGGTCCAGTTGCGCCGTCAGTGCCTGCCCTGAAAGCCCCAGTCCCGAGAGAAGGTCCGAATAAGCGGTCGTGCCTTGCGAATAGGCGCTCACCGACTCCGTGAGCACCGAATGATGGCGGATCATGTCGTTCTCCCAGAAGGTCGTGCTGACCGCCGTGCCTATCGCGCCCGACAAGGTCCGCAGAAAATTCGAGAGCCCCGCCGCGCCCGCAAGCCGTTCGTCGGAGACGCTCGATAGCGTGATGGTCGTCATCGGCACGAAGAAGCACGCGACGCCAATGCCCTGAATCAGACGAGGAAAGATGATGTGGCTAAAGGGCGTATCGAGCGTGAAAGTCGAGTTCCAGTACGACACGAACGCAAACACGATAAACGCGAAGCTCGCGACCACGCGCAGATTCATGCGATGCATGTTTTGCCCGATCATCGGCGAGAGCACGAGCGCGAGTATGCCGACCGGCGCGGTTGCAAGACCCGCGAGCCACGGCGTATAGCCGAGCACGGTTTGCAGCCACAGCGGCAATACCACGACCGAGCCGAAGAACGCGAGAAAGCCCAGCGAAGTGATCATCACGCCCATTGCGAAATTGCGGTCGCGGAACAGCGACAGGTCGATCACCGGTTCTTTTTCCGTCACTTCCCACGCGAACATGAACGCGAGCGATACCGCCGCGACGATCGCCAGCGTGACGATGAACGTCGAGTTGAACCAGTCGCGGTCCTTGCCGAGATCGAGCATCATCTGCAGGCTCGCGACGCCGATCACGAGCAAACTGAGCCCGACGGCGTCGATGCGCTGTCGCGTCGTCTTGGTCTCATGTCCGCGCAGGAGAAAGTACGCAATCGCCGCCGAAAAGATGCCGATCGGCACATTGATATAGAAGATCCACGGCCACGTGTAGTTGTCGGTGATGTAGCCGCCCATCACGGGACCGAAAATTGGCGCGACGATGACAGTCATTGCCCACAAACCGAGCGCGAGTCCGCGTTTTTCCGGCGGATAGCTGCGCATGAGGATGGTTTGCGACAGCGGCACCATGGGGCCGGATACGAGGCCTTGCAGCAGCCGGAAGCCGATGAGCGATTCGAAGTTATGCGCGAAGCCGCAAAGCGCCGACGCCACGGAAAACAACAGCACGGAGATAGTGAACAGTTTCACTTCGCCGACGCGGCGCGCGAGCCAGCCGGTGAGCGGCACGGCGATCGCGGATGCAACCGAGTACGAGGAAATTACCCACGTGCCTTCGCTCGTCGCGACGCCCAGACTTCCTGAAATGGTCGGCACGGCGACATTGGCGATGGATGTGTCGAGCACTTCCATGAAGGTGCCGAGCGCCAAGCCCATTGTCAGCAAGGCGAGGATGCCGCCCGTGAGCGGACGCGGCGCGGGCGTGGCGGGTTCGGCAGTCGCGGTCGTCGACATATCTTTTCTCTTATGCGTTCGAAAGTCCGTGCCACGGCATTCTCTGCCCAGACAGCAAAATGCGCGGCTTTTGGCGGCTACGTTGCCGCTGCTTTGTTACTCCCCGGCGTCTTCCACACATCCGACGCAACCTGCGCGGCCAGCACCAGGCGAATTGCTGATGATGCGCGCTAGCATCGACGTCAGAAGATCGAGTTCGGCCCGGCTGAAGCCTTCCAACTGCTTGTTCAGTACCGCAGCGCCGAGCGCGGGCAGTTGCGCGGCGGCGGCGCG
This sequence comes from Caballeronia sp. GAWG1-1, assembly GCF_023631465.1. Classification (NCBI taxonomy): domain Bacteria; kingdom Pseudomonadati; phylum Pseudomonadota; class Betaproteobacteria; order Burkholderiales; family Burkholderiaceae; genus Caballeronia; species Caballeronia sp. GAWG1-1. The sequence continues at coordinate 157,998 of NZ_JALQDB010000023.1, read as the reverse complement.
GCCACGGTCCGTCAGATTCAGTTCGACGATGCGCCGGTCCGCGTCGCTGCGCGTGCGGCCGATGAAACCCTTCTTCTCCAACCGGTCCAGCATGCGCGTCATGGAACCGCTGTCGTAAGACATCTCGCGCGACAGTTCCAGCGGCGTGCGCGCTCGACCCGCTGCCAGGAAAAGCAGCACGCCGATTTGCTGCGACGTCAGATCGAGCGGCCGCAGCGCTTCGTCAGTTCGCGCGATCAACACGTTGCGAGCCTTCGCAAGGTAGTAGCCAAGGCTGGTGTCGAGTTGAATCGTGGCGGGATCGTAAAGCGGTTCGCTGGTCATTCGACAGTCCGTGGGACGACGCGCAAAGCTATGCAACGTCCCGGAAAAGCAACATTCCGAAAAAAGCAATCGGTAGTATCTTGAAAACTACTTGCATAGTCAATATTATTTAAGGCACCGAGTTACGCGCGACATGCGCCACCCGAGACCATGTTCTGATCGCCCGATGCGCCGTTCGCGACGCCCCAAGGACCCTTCGATGACCCGCTTTGCCCGCACCGCCGGCCGACGTTTCGGCCAAGTCAGCAGCTCGATCGCCAACGCATCCCGTCAGTTCGTTCCGCCGAATCTGAACTCGTGGAAATTCGCGTTGTATCTGATCGTGTTCCTGATGCCGGGCGGTTCGTTCATCGTGCTGGCCATGGGATGGTTCGAGAATCGGCAGCGGCGCAAGACTGAAAAGCCCGCGCGTGCATCAAGCCGCACCTTGCTTCCCGCGCCGTGCGCTTGCTCCAGTAGCGGCGGAGCAGGCGGCGCCTGAAGCGCGTAACGCGTCGTAACCGATTCCCGCTGCCGCGTAACACCCACCTTACGCCGAAGCCGTTACCCTAACGTCTGCCTGACGCTCGCGCGCAAGTCCCACGACCTGCTTCGCGAGCGTTCCGTTACCATCTCGGCAGTCGCATTCGTCATATCGGACGAAGCGCCGCCGACAGGAATTTCGAAAGCAGATGCCGTCTCGCCTCGCTGTTTCATCCTCGCTGCGCCTTTCCGCCACTGCGCTTGCGGCCACGCTGGCGTTGTCCTTCGCCGGTTGCGCGGTCGGTCCCGACTATCAGCGCCCGTCCACGGCAATGCCCGCGTCCTATAAGGAAGCGCCCGAAGGCTGGAAAGTCGCGCAGCCCGCCGATCAAACCGATCGCGGAACGTGGTGGACCATTTACGACGACGCAACGCTCAACGACCTCGAAGCGCGGCTGAATCAGTCGAACCAGACGGTTGCGCAATATGCGGCGGCTTATCGGCAGGCGCGGGCGCTCGTCGGCGAGGCGCGCGCGGCATATTTCCCGACCATCGGTGCGTCGGCTTCGGGGTCGCGCTCTGGGCAAGGTGCCGGCACGCGTTCCACGAGCACTTCGACGTTCGGCAACAGTTCCAGCACCGTCGGCAACAGCTTCAGCGCATCGCTCGATGCCACTTGGGAGCCTGATCTCTGGGGCAGCGTGAGCCGCACGGTATCGGCGCAGAAGGCCGGCCAGCAGGGCGCGGCAGCCGATCTCGCGAACGCGCGTCTGTCCGCGCAAGGCACGCTCGCGCAGACCTACTTCCAGTTGCGCTCGCTCGACGCGCAACAACGGCTTCTGGACGATACCGTCGCCGCTTATCAGCAGTCGCTGAAGCTCACGCAGAATCAGTATGGGCAGGGAATCGTCGCGCGCTCGGACGTGATTCAGGCGCAGACGCAGTTGCAGTCGGCGCAGGCATCGGCAATCGATAACGGCGTCGCGCGCGCGCAGTACGAGCATGCCATCGCCGTGCTTATCGGCGAGGCGGCTTCGACCTTCTCGCTGGCGCAGATGCCGCTCGATGCCACGCCGCCGACCGTGCCCGCGCAGATGCCATCCGCGATTCTCGAACGGCGGCCGGATATCGCATCGGCCGAACGGAAGGCTGCGGCGGCGAACGAACAGATCGGCGTGGAAATCGCGGCGTACTTTCCCACGCTCACGCTCTCCGCGCAGGGCGGCTTCGAAAGCTCGGTGTTGTCGCAATTGCTGCGCGCGCCGTCGCGTTTCTGGACGCTCGGCCCGGACATCGCCGCAACCATTTTCGATGGCGGTTTGCGCGCCGCCCGCACGGACGCCGCGCGTGCCGCTTACGACCAGAATGTCGCGACGTATCGGCAGACGGTGCTGACGGCGTTTCAGGATGTCGAAGACAATCTCGCTTCGCTGCGCATTCTCGAGAAGGAAGTCGTCGTGCAGCAGCAGGCGGTGGAGTCGGCGCAGCAGGCGCTCGCGATCATCAACAATCAGTACAAGGCGGGGACGGTCGCGTTCATCAACGTGCTGACCGCGCAAACCACGGCGTTCACGGCGCAGCAGAAGCTGGCGAATATCGCGGGACAGCGGATGGTCTCGTCGGTGGGATTGGTGAAGGCGCTAGGCGGCGGGTGGGATGTCGCGCAGATGGATCAGGAAACGGGGGCGGCGCAGGCGCCAGCTTCGGCTTCGGCTTCGGCTTCGGCTTCGGCTTCGGCTTCGGCTTCCGATATCGTCAGTCAGACGCTATCGGCTAGCGACAAGCGCGCGTCAGCCGACTAAAACGCCCGTGCAAGCTCGAACGCATGCGTGTTGCCTGGTGCGCCGCGTTGCGGGCAAGCAAGCACAAGCCAGCTGAGTAAGAATCTCGCGAGCTCAAGCGGTGCGCTCAGTGCGCCTTCGTTGTTCAACGTGCGCGCACGAACCGCTCAATCCGAAGCGCCGTTGGAAAGACAACTTGCACAACCGCACCGGCACTAAAGACATCCGAAAGCCAGCACCGCCTCACCGCACCAAGGTCAGCGCCACCGTATCCTGATCCGTATGCCGGCCTAGCAGATTCAACAGTCCCGCCAGATTCTCGCGCTGCTCGGGCGCCGCCGTCGCGGTGCCGTTGAACGCCGTCGATCCCTGCGACACCGTGCCGTTTCCCTTCAGCAAGAGCGGGCCACGCGTAGTCGTGAGATCGATTTCCGCCGATTCACCCTGCGCCTGCAACGCCACCCGATACGACCCGAGCGGCTTCACCCGCGATACTCTCGACGACATGTCGTCCAGCGTGACGACCACCTGACCATACGCATTCCTGCCAAGCACGCGGAACTCGGTCCATGTGAGCCGCACCGAACCATCGAAGTTCAGCGTGTTGAACGGCGCGCCGAGTCCGGAAAGCAACGTGGCCGGCACGGCGATCCCGCCAGCCGAAAGAAACGCGCCGCGCGGCGTGGCATCGACGATCACGGCGTCGGGCATCGCTTCGCTCTGGCGCATGCTCATGTGAACGCGGCCCGTGAAAAGCGGCCAAAACGCCGTCGTCCACTCGATACGCCCCGGCAGCAGCGTCGCGCCGGATACGTCGCCGCCCGTCGCGAGCATGAGCGTGGCTGAACCGCGCCAGAGCGAACCCGCCGGATCGACGAGATTCACGCGGCCGCCCGTCACGCGCGCGAATTGCGGCGTGATCCAGGCGGCGGGCAGCATTACGAGCAGCGTGCCGGCGACCGACAAGATCATCACGAAAAAAGCCGGCAGCGCGTACCGGATTCGGCGAGTCCAATAGCTCATGTCACTTCACGCTCGCCGGTTGCAGCGATGCCGTCAGATCCACCTGGCCATCCGGCTGAAGCGCCGTGACATGCGCCTCCGACACTTGCACCTTGAACTGCTTGCGGGCGTCGTCGAGCCACAGCGTCCAGTTCGGAAACGACGTGTTCTTCAACTGAATCTGCACCGCCGCGCCGATCACCTGCACCTGCGTCGCCTGCATGCCGCTGTCCGCCAGCGACTTGGTGAGCGCATCGCGCAAGGCGCCGCCCGTCGGCGTCACGCTATCCGAATTGCCCGCGAGCGAGCGCGCCTCGTTGGCTTGCGCGGTCATCGTCGCGAGCTGGCGTTGCATGGCGGGCAGCGTGTCGCGCAAGCGGCCGCGCCCTTCGAAGGCAGGCGCCCACAGCACCAGATACACGAGCGCGAGGCCGAGAACCAGTCCGCCCCAGAACAGCAGCGCCTTTTCGCGTGCCGTGCGCGCCTCCCAAAACTCTCCGAGCGAACGTCCGAGTTCCGCTTTCATTGACCGCTCCTGATCGTCCACTTACCCGTGTTGCTGTCGATTGCACCGTTCAGCCCGTTCGCCGAGAGACGCCGGGAAAGATCGCCATCGACCTTCGTCTCCGGTTTGAACGTCACTTCGAGATGCCGATCGCGATAATCCAGCCCCGCGATGCCGTTCACCGGCACCGGCCCGAGCGAACGCGCGAGGCCATCGGCGAGTGTCAGAAAATCCGATGGCGACAGCTCGCCCGACGCCACGCGCAGACGATCGAGATTGCGCGTCATCTGATCGGGCGCGTCGAGCACGACGGTGGTTTTCGGGAAGGCGTTGAGCAGCAGCTCCGTCATCTGCGCGCTGATCGCGTCGCGCTGACGCGCAAGCTGAATCCACTGCACGTTGATCCCGATGATCGACACGACGATCGACGCCACCACGAGCGCGATCGGCACGCGCAGACGGCGCATCGTCGTGCGGTCTAGCCGCCACGGCTGCGCGGCGAACTCGAACTGGCACAGATCGAAGCGGCTCGCGAGCGCATTGCGTGCGAGCGACTCGAACGCGAGCGGCTCTGCGCCGACGATGCTCGCCGCCGCCCGCGACGACGCGAGACGCGGCTCGTCGCCCGGAAGATCGAGAAGCGAATACACGGTGACCGGCTGATCGCCCGCGAGAGCGTCTAGCGTCGCGGCTATGGAATCGGACGGCAAGGCGAGTCCCTCGCCGAGCGCCGCGTGCTCGCCGCGCGCAATCGCCACTTCCATGCGCGGCGTGACAAGCGCGGCCGGCGCGGCCACTTCGCCGATCAGCGCGGGCGCGGTCGAAACCACATGCCCGAGCAGTCCGGCGACGAACGGCGGCGCGGCAAGTGCTTCATCGGCTTCGCGGGACGGAATCGGCAGGCAACGCATGGCGGGCACCGCCTTCACATTGCGATGCCCCGCGCCAGAGAATGCCTCGCGCACGAAGCGGAACCAGCCGCGATCGATGACCGCGAGCACGCGCCGGCCATCGGCGAGCGCGACGGGATCGACGGCGATATGGCAAGTCTGCGCGTCCTGGATCACCTGATCCTCGATCACGTTCGGCAGCGCCTGACGCAAGCGCGGCCCCTTCAGCGGCGGCACTTGCGCGGCGAGCAGCAGCGTGTCGCGCGCGGCGACGATCAGCACGGTCGCGTTCGCACGCGGCAGCAAGCCGAGCGATGCGCGGCCAGCGCGCTGAGTTTCGCCGCGCTTGTCGAGCAGCACGAACGGCAGGTCGGGCAGATGCCACTCTTCCGAGCGCACCGCCGGATCGCGCGGCGGTAGTAGAACGATCAGTGTGCTCAAAGGCCACTTCCTCTCATTTAAAGCGCGTCGCGCGTATAGACGATGCGCGTCGTATGCGTGGTCGGATCGCGGTACACGAGCGTCGAGCGCTCCAGCTGCGCGCGCTCATGTTCGACGCGCCCACGGATCACGAAATAGCGTGTGGTGACATCGAGCTCGCTGGGATCGATCGATGTCGCGGTCTTCACGCCCGCGCCGGTGAGCGCGAGCTGCACGTTGCCGGTATCGTGAAAGAACACCGTCTCGCGGCGCGCGACGAACGCCTGCGCCTGCGATAGATTCATTCCCGGCACCACGGCCGCGACCACTTCGGCGGGCGCGGTGTTCATGTTCACGGCGGTCGTCGTCGGCAAAACGGTGACGAACGGCCTGAGCTTCGCGACGGCTTCCGGCGAGAAACCCTGCACGTCGAGCAGCGAGTCCACGCTGATCATCTGCAAGGGCGCGACGGGCGCGTCGGTATCCGCGTCCTTCAGGCCGGGATCGTCGGTGAAATTGCCGCCGCCCGTGCCACCGCCCTGCGCAATCGCCGCGATGGTCGCTTCCGGCGTGGTCGTGCTCGTCGTGGTGCTGTTGCCCGTTTGCGTCTGAAAACGCGTCGCGGACCGCGCGAGACCCGCGCGTATCTGCAGCGCCACCGTTTTCGCGAGCGACCCGTTGATGCCGAGAAGCGTAAGCAGCCGCTGGAACGCCTGAATCTGTTCGACGTTGATGGTCAGTACGCCCGGCGTTGGCGTCGACACGAGGTTGCGCAGATTGAACTTCGCCTGCGCGTCTTCAATCGATCCGGACAGAAACGTCTGCGCGCCTTCCTGCGAACGCACTTCACCAATCTGCCCGAGAAAGTCCGACAGCTTCGTCTTCGCGATGGGCACACCCCACACGCCGCCGAGATACGTGACGGTCGGCGAGGTATCGGCTTCCGAGCGCAAAATGAGGCGCGTCCAGTCGAGCGCGCTACGCGAAATCCACTGCGCCTGCGCGAGCAGCCGCTGATTTTCGATACGCCGCACCTGCACCTGCTGACGCCACAACATGCCCGACACCAGAATGGCCGACAGCGCGACCACCAGCAACGCGCTGATGATCGCGACTCCGCGTTCTTTCCGGCTTCTGGCGCGCATCGTCATTCTCCGACCATGAATACACGCGTGATCGGCACGGCGAGATTGCGCGCGCCGACCGCCACCTGAATTCCCGAAACCGCGCGCGGCAGCGGCGCGTTGCCGAGCTGCGGCACCTTCAGGTTGTTGTCGTTCTCGTTGATCTGCGAGAACACGTCGTTCATCCTCGTGGTCCAGCCTTTCTGCGGAATATAGACGCGCGAGGCGAGCGAAGCCACGCCGCCCATCAACTGCACCGCGTTCCATCCGTCCGCCGTATCGCTCGATGACAACGCGCGCCGCACTTCGCCCACATTTGCGAGCGGCGGCGACGCGAAGCGCACGATGCGCCCGTCCGACAAACGGTAACGCACGACCTGCAAGCGCGGCGGCGCACCGACCGCGAACATGCCGCGCACAATCTGCAGCGAGCCGTTGTCGATCGACACCGCGGGCTGACCCGCTTCGTCGTCGGTGGCGGCCTGACGCGCGTCGATACGCATCTGGTCGAACAACTGCGCGACCACGCGCTCGTCTTCCATCGAATTGGTGATGGTCGCACGGGCGCGGATGATGGAGTCGAGCCCGCGCCACGACAGCACCGCGATCACCGCCAGAATGGCGATGGCGATCAGCATTTCCAGCAGCGTAAAGCCGCGCTGCCTCGCGGCGTCAGAGGGAGCGATTCGTTTCATTCGCCACCACCGTGACCATTTGCGCGAGATAGCCCGAACGGCCCGGCGTCGTGACGAACATCTCGACGCGCCGGAAAATCGGGTTGGGCGTCGCGGTGACGCGCTGCGTGCAGACCAGCTTCAGGTTGCCCTGCGAACATTCGAAGGTGCGTGAGCCGATCTCCGGGAATGTGTGCGCCAGCCGAATCTGCGCGAGCTCGTTGTCCGCGCTCCAGCCGGCAAGCAGACGCCGATGCAAATCCGCCTCGCCGTTGGCAATCGCGCCGACCGCCCTCAGCGACGCGGCAAGCGCCACCGCGATGATCGCCAGCGCAACCAGCACTTCGATCATCGTGAACCCGCGTTCCTTCCGCCGGGTGCACATCACCGCACCTGAAAGCGGCCATTGCCGCTGCCGACGATGGTCGCGCGCCCTGCCGGCGAAACGAGCGTGACTTCCATGGGCGTGTCGATGGCTTCGGTGCCGAAGACGAGGCGGCTCGCCGACTTGTCGGAATCGAGAAACTGGATCGTCGCGCTCGTCACGCCGCCTTCCCACGGACGCGGCCGCAGCAGATCGTCGCGCAGCGGACGCCAGCCGTCCTCGGTGCGGATATCGAAGCGAAAACCGCCGTCATAAGGCTGCCACGCGATGGGCCGCGCGCGCACTTGCGCTTCGTCGCCCGCGGATTCGAACAGGAGCGCGAGACGCTGCGCTTCCTCGTTGAGGTCGGTGCGCGGATTGCGCGTGAGCTGCAACGAAGCCAGCGACACGAGCAGACCCGCGATCACCAGCACGACGAGCATTTCCAGCAGCGTGAAGCCTGCTTCACGGCCTCTATGCATATCGCGCCTGCCCACGATCATTCCTTCGATGAGATTACTGCCATGAACCGACGTCGGCGTCGTTGCCGTCGCCGCCCGCCTTGTTGTCCGCGCCGTAGCTGAACACGTCGATTTCGCCGTGTACGCCCGGATTCAGATATTGATACTGCGCGCCCCACGGGTCGGCCGGCAGACGTTCCAGATAGCCGCCGTCCTTCCAGTTGTTCGGCGCCGGTTCCGTGGTCGGCTTCTCGATCAGCGCGCGCAAACCCTGCTCTTGCGTCGGATAACGGCCGTTGTCCAGGCGATACAGCTTCATCGCCTGCATGATGGTGCCGATGTCCTGTTTCGCGGCGACGCGGCGCGCCTCGTCCGGACGACTCATGATCTTCGGCACGATGAGCGCGGCGAGAATACCGAGAATGGCGATCACCACCATGATTTCGATCAGCGTGAAACCGCCCTGACGGCGCGCCTTTGCAACGTTCATGCGGCGTTGTGTCCACAATTGCATGACTACTACCTCTTGATATGAATCCGGGGCTTGCGCCCGCTGTTATTGAAAATTCCCGCCGAGCATTCTAGCGAGCGCGTTCGCATGAACACGCGAACGAACCCGCCGCGCGGCGCTTTAGCGCACGTAGATCGTCGGTCCAGGAGGCATCTGCGGCAGGAAGATCTCCGACTTCGAGCCGTTACGATCGATGATGATCGAACGCGCGCGCACTTCCGAAAGCTTCACGCCTTGCGTGAGCGGACCGCCGAGCGAGATCGCGCGGGCCGGCTCGCCGCCATAACTGACGATAGCCGCCGCGCCGTGCTGCAGGGCCAGGATGCCGAACAGATGCACATCCTGATTCGCTTGCCGTTCCAGTTGTCCGCCGAAAATAGTCGCGGCCTGTTCCACCGACGGCGTGCGCGTGGCGGCGGCAGCGGGCAAGGGCGCGGTCTGCCGCGAGGTCAGCGTGACGACCCAGTACGTCACGGTCACGCAAAAGAGCGCGAGGGCGGCGAGCGATATCAGGCGAATTTGCAGGCTGTTCATTACTGCACCAGATTGTTCAGTTCGATGATCGGCAGCATCACCGCAAGCACGATCACCAGCACGACGCCGCCCATCGCCAGAATGAGCAGCGGTTCGAGCAGACTCGTCAGGAACATCGTGCGACGTTCGAGTTCGCGCGCTTCGCCTTCGGAGGCGCGGTCGAGCATGGTGGTGACGTCGCCGGTGGCTTCGCCGGAGCGGATCAGATGCACCAGCACGGGCGGAAACGTCTTCGTGTTGCCGAGCGCGCGCGACAGCGACGAACCTTCGCGCACGCGCACGATGGCGTCGTCGACGTTATTGCTCATTGCCCGGTTGCTCAGGGTTTCGCCCGCGGCCTGCAGCGCGCGCAGGATCGGCACGCCGGCGGCCGTCAGAATGGCGAGCGTGCTGGCAAAGCGCACGGTGTTATAGCCGCGCACCAATTTGCCGATGAGCGGCGCGGTGAGCAGCCAGCGGTCGAACGCCATGCGCGGCCCGGGCCGCGCGAGAATGCTCTTGACGATCCACGCGAAAAGCGCGACGCCGACCAGCATGGCCCACCAGTAATTCCGCACGAACGCGGAGAGCGCCATCATCATCACGGTGAGAACGGGCAGCGCCTGCTTGGTGCTGGCGAACACGTTCACGACCTGCGGCACGACATAACTCAAAAGAAACGTGACGATGCCAAGCGCGATGATCGTCACGATACCCGGATACGTAAACGCCAGAATGATCTTCTGTTTCAGCGCGTTGCGTTGCTCGATGTAGTCCGCGAGACGGGAGAGCACGAGACCCAGCTTGCCGGTATGCTCGCCCGCCGCGACGAGCGCGCGATAGATCTCGGGGAAGTCTTTCGGATGCTGCGCCAGCGCATTGGCGAACGAATGCCCGCCGAGCACTTCGGCGCGGATCGCGGCCATGAGTTCGCGGATGTAATCGCGCTCGGACTGCTCGGTCAGAACCGCGAGCGTTTCGCCGAGCGGCAAACCCGCGATCAAGAGGCTCGCGAGCTGACGCGTGAGAATGGCCTGCTCGCGCTGCGACAGACGCCGCCCGAGCGAAAGGCGTTGCTGCCGTTCGCCGCGCGTCCGCGTACCCGCCGCCTCGACGATAAGCGGCGTCAGACCTTGCGTGCGCAACTGGCTGCGCGCGGCGCGGGCGCTGTCGGCATCGAGCACGCCCTTTTGCGTCTTGCCCGCGTGGTCGATCGCTTCGAAACGGAAAGCCGGCATACGCCTTAATCTCCGCCCGTCACGCGCAGCACTTCTTCGAGCGACGTCACGCCGGTCGCCAGCCAGCGGTTGCCGTCCTCGCGCAGCGTGCGCATGCCTTGCTTGCGGCCCGCCGCGAGAATTTCGGCATCGGCGGCGTTGCGGTGGATCAGCGGACGGATTTCATCGTCCATCAGCAGAAGTTCGTAGACGCCGCGGCGTCCTGCGTAACCCGACTGGCCGCAGCGGTCGCAGCCCACCGGATGCCAATGCGTCACGCCGTCTTCCTCGACGCGCTCTTCCTTGCACACCGGACACAGTTGCCGCACGAGCCGCTGCGCCAGCACGCCGAGCAGCGACGATGCGAGCAGATACGGCTCCACGCCCATATCGGTGAGACGCGTGACGGCCGAAGCGGCGTCGTTCGTGTGCAAGGTCGCAAGCACCAGATGACCCGTGAGCGACGCCTGCACCGCGATCTGCGCCGTCTCCAGGTCGCGAATTTCCCCGATCATGATGATGTCCGGGTCCTGCCGCAAAATGGAACGCAGCGCGCGCGCGAAGGTCATGCCGATGCGCTCGTTCACCTGCGTCTGGCCAATACCCGACAAGTCGTATTCGATCGGATCTTCCACCGTCATGATGTTGGTGGTGGTGGTCTCAAGCCGCGACATGGCCGCATAAAGCGTCGTGGTCTTGCCCGAGCCCGTCGGCCCGGTGACGAGCACGATGCCGTGCGGACGGCCGATCAGCTTGTCGAAGTTCACGAGCGTGTCGCGCGCCATGCCGAGCTTTTCGAGGTTCAGGCGTTGCGCGTCTTTTTCGAGCAGACGCAGCACCGCGCGTTCGCCGTGTCCGGTCGGCAGCGTCGACACGCGCACATCGACGGGACGCCCACCGACGCGCAAGGTAATGCGCCCGTCCTGCGGCAGACGTTTCTCGGCGATATCGAGCTGCGCCATGATCTTGATCCGCGAGATCAGCGCGCCGTGCAGCGCTTTCTTCGGGCGCACGACGTCGCGCAACGTACCGTCCACGCGAAAACGCACGACCGACGCGTTCTCGAACGGCTCTATATGTATGTCCGACGCCTGTTCGCGCGCCGCCTGCGTCAGAAGCGCGTTGATCATGCGGATGATCGGCGCGTCGTCTTCCGATTCCAGCAGGTCCTCGACTTCCGGAATGTCCTGCATCAGGCGCGAGAGATCGACTTCCCCTTCCACTTCGCCGACAACCTGCGCCGCGCTGCCGTCGTTGCGCGCATAGGCGGAATTGATGGCGGCGGCCAGTTCATCGGCGGATTTGCGCTGGATGGACAGCGCGCCGAAATTGCGCGCGACTTCCGCGAGCGCGGCGTCGGACGTGCGCTCGCTGATCCAAACCTCGATGTTGTCCGCATGCTGATGCGCGAGCAGTATCTGCCCGGTTCGCGCGAAGCTGTAAGGCACGAGCCTGGCCGCGAGCGGCGACGCTGCGGCCGGCGCTTCAGCGTTGTGGGCGAGATTCGTGCGATCGGCTTCGGCGTTCAGCGTATTCACGGCCGTGCTCCTGACGAACTGTTCGAATTGTTCGAACTGTTATCCAGCGGCGTGGTGCTCGGCTGATTGTTGGGCACCGCGTAATTGGTTGGCGCATTGCCGTACGGCGGCTGCTGCGGCTGCGGCAACTCCGAACGCTGCGGCGCTTGCTGATACGGCTGCGGCGCGGGACCCGCGTTCGGGTCCTGGGGCAGCGTCGTGCTCGGCGTACCGCGCGTCAGGTTGCTCCAGTCCAGCAGATTCTGGGCCGGGGCGCCACCGCCTTCGCTCGGTCCAAGCGGCTTCGGCGGCATGACCGGTACGTTCTGATCGCGAATCAGGCGGTTGTCCGTGGTCGAGCCGTATTGTTGCTGGCGCATGTAGTCGTAGCGCGTGTTGGCGATCTGCGAAGCCGTCGCCTGATCGCGCACGATCACTGGGCGCAGGAACACCATCAGGTTGGTCTTCGTGCGCGTCTTGCTTTCGCTGCGGAACAGGCTGCCGATGAACGGGATATCGCCCAGAAGCGGAATCTTGCTGTTGTTATTGTTGTACTGATCCTGCATCAAGCCGCCCAGCACGACGATTTCGCCATCGTCCGCGAGAATGGTCGACTGCACGGAGCGCGTGTTGATGGTCACGCCGCCCGGATCGGTCTTGGTCGTGGCATCGACGCTCGAATCTTCCTGATAGATCTGCATCTTGAGCACGCCGCCGTCGGTGATCTGCGGCTTGACGTGCAAGGTCACGCCGACGTCGCGGCGGTCGAACGTGTTGAACGCCGTCACCGACGTCGCGGCGTTGGCGGTCGGCGTGGCGTAGGAGCCCGTCACCACCGGCACGTTCTGGCCGACGACGATTTTCGCTTCCTCGTTGTCGAGCGTGATCAGGTTTGGCGTGGAGAGGATGTTGGCGTCGGCGGACGTGGACAACGCCTGCAAGAGACCGCCGAGACCGAACAGATTGCCGAAGCGGTGCAGCAAGCCAATGTTCAGGCCGTTCGCCAAAAGACCCGTCGAAGCGGTGATCGCCGACGTGTTTTGCGCGACGGCTGCGCCCTGCACGGTCAAATCGAAGATGTTGGTATTGCCCGAGCCGAAGCTCGTGCTGCCGTACACCGCGTTGTTGCCGCCGTTCGAAAGCAGCAGACCCTGCCATTGAATGCCGAGATTGGCCCCGGTGGTGGCCGAGAGTTCGACGATCAGCGCTTCGATATAGACCTGCGCGCGGCGCGCGTCGAGCTGGTCGATCACGGCGCGCAGGTTCCGATAGACCGGGTCCGCCGCCGTGATGATGAGCGAATTCGTCGCCGAATCCGCCTGGATCATGCCGCCGCCCGAGTCGTTGCCGTTGTCGCTGTCCTTGTTCGACGAGAAACCGCTGTCGCGATTGCCGCCCGATCCCGACATCGGGTTACTGCCGCTGCCCGAACTGCTGTTGCCGCCAAAACCGCCTGGCAACGGCGGCACGCCCGACGTGCCGGTGGAGTTCGACGAATTGCCGAGCCCGCCGCTCTGGCCGAACGAATTCGACGAGTTCGAGTTCGAATTGCTCGACGAGTTGTCGTTGCTGCTGCCGTTGCCCTTGCCCATCATGCCGCGCAGGGTTCTGGCAAGACGCGTGGCGTCGGCGTTGCGCAACGCCACGACGTGCATGTTGCCCGGCTGCGAAGTCGGCGAGTCCAGCTTCTTCGCTAACGTTTTCGCGGCTTCGAGCCGCGCGCTGCTGGAAGCGCGGAACATGAGCGAGTTGGTGCGCGGGTCGGCGGTGACGACGACCTTGAGCGTGGCGTCCGTGCTGCCGATCGTGCCGGGGTCGAGCAGCTTGTTCATCTGGTCGGCCACGTCGATCGCGTTCGCGTTCTTCAGCTGGACCAAGTCCACCTCGCGCCCGGCGGCGGTGTCGATACCCGCGATGATTCCGGCGATCCGCCGCACGTTGTCGGCGTAGTCGGTGACCACGAGCGTGTTGTTGCCGGGATAGGCCGCGATGGTGTTGTTCGGCGAGATCAGCGGGCGCAACACCGGCAAAATGTTATTGGCCGATTCATTGCGTAACTGGAACACCTGCGTGATGACCTGATCGCCTCGCGCGGCAGGCGAGTTGCCGACATAGGTCGGCACGCCCTGCAGCTTGGCGTCGGCCTCGGGCACGACTTTCAATACACCGTGATCCTGCACCAGCGCAAAACCCTGCATGCGCAGTGAGGCTTGCAATGTCTTCAGCGCCTGATCCTCGGGTACCGGATTTTCCGAGACGAGGTTCAACTGCCCCTTCACCCGGGGATCGACGATGATTGTCTTGCCAGTGGCGGCGCCGATCGCCTTTGCGACCTGGTCGATATCGGCGTTGACGAAATTCAATGTCACTTGCGCGTGCGCGGCTTGCGCGACGATAAGTCCCGCCGCCAGCAGTGCCGTCGCGATGCGACGCAGTGCGATAGGTTGTCTTCTCATGAATGTGTTGTCTAAGCGAACTTCTCGGGTAAAGCCCGCTAAGGCAGCACCGCTCGTCAAGCAGAGGCGCCGCCGATCGTTTCCGGGCTAGCTTGCCCGGGCGACGATCATTTCAAAAAATTGTGACGATAGCAGCAACGCGTAACGAAATTATTCAAAAAATCGTTCAAGACCAGAATTTTCTCTAGCCGCCTTCGCTTACTGAATTCCGCCGCTCTCAAGCTTTCAACGAACTTGCCGATAAACCGTCTGTGAAGCCTTCACAGGCTGGCCCATGCGCGCGGGAGACGAATTGTAACCCGACTCGAAGTCTTATTATTCAGACGTTTAAGAACGCCTTCCGCCGCGCGGCTGGCGGAAAACGGCTGACCTATGGCGCGCCCTCGCCGGGGTGTATGTCTGGTGGCTAACTTATGGCGTCAAACTTCAGCGGGTATGATACGGGCGGTTCCGCATTCCGGGCGGCGACATCGGGGGTGGGTTTTCCCGATGCCATACGACTGCGAGCGTGCTTTGACTGGCGCCGACGCGGATGAATGACGTTAGGCGCCCGGTCGCCGAAATGGCGGCGTGACGCTTTTCCGCGTGGGCGGATGGAGTAGAAAGAAGATGAAGAGATTCCTGCGATTACTTGCGATGGCCGGCGGCGTGATGCTCGCGGCTGCTTCCGCACACGCCGACTGCTTCGACGAGGCAGCGAAGTATCAAAAGGTCAATCCGCTCATCTTGCGCGCCATCGCCTGGCAGGAATCGCACAACAAACCCGACGCCATCAACAAGAACGCCAACGGCTCGACCGACTACGGTCTGATGCAGATCAACTCGATTCATCTCAACACGCTGGCTCAATACGGTATCTCCAGCGGCACGCTGATGGAACCCTGCAAGGCCGTGTACGTGGCCGCATGGCATCTGCGCCAGAAGATGAACAAGTATGGCAATTCGTGGCAGGCCGTCGGTGCTTACCATTCCGAAACACCCGCATTGCGCGACAAGTATTCCTCGCAGATCATCGATATCCTGCGTCGCTGGAAGTTGCTTCAGGCTTCCAAGTAAGTTCGGCCCGGCGCTCAGGCGCTTGCGTCCTTGCGCCTTTCATCTGCATTTGATGCAAAATCCCTTCTCCGACAGCGCGCGCCGTTGACCATTGTCCGGCGTGTCGCTTCGCCTGTGCGCGGGCTTGCCGTTTGCCGCGTGTCCGCCTGCCTCTCAAATGCCGCTCGCCGGTCATCATCGCAATGAACTCAACGCCACTCCCAGTCACCGTGATTTCCGGATTCACCGGCGCGGGAAAGTCCGCGCTCGTCAATGCCATGCTCGCCAACGATGAAGGCGTGCGCGTTGGCGCCGTTAGCGTCGCTCACGAAGCGGACCCGGTCGAAGCAATCGAGCGAGACATCGCAGCGCTTGCCGAACAGCAGCGATTCGATGCGATCGTCGTCGAGCTGCCGCCGTTCGTGAACCCGCTCGATATCGCGGAGCAACTTGCTTTCGGCGACGACGAGCAAGCGACGCTCGGCGGTCAGGCCGTGCTCGATACCTTCGTCACCGTGATCGATGCGGCGAGCTTCCTGCGCGATTACGCATCGACGGATTCGCTCGCGCAACGCGGCCTTGCATCGCACGATGACGCGCACGACGAAGGCAGGACGGTGGTCGAGTCGCTCATCGAGCAGATCGAATTCTGCGATGCCATCGTGATCAACAAGATCGACCTCGTCGACGAAGAGGCGCTCGAAACGCTCGCGAGCATTCTTCATGCGCTCAATCCGCGCGCGCTTCAGGTGCAGACGCAGTCAGGCAAGGCGCCCATAGCCGACGTGCTCGATACGAACCGCTTCGATTTGGACAACACGGCAAGCGCGCCTGGCTGGCTCGCGATTCTCAACGACGAGCATCCTTCGAACGGCGAGCCGGATGCGTCGGGTGTCGGGCATCTCGTCTATCGCGCGCGCCGGCCTTTTCATCCGCAAAGACTGTGGGAACTGCTGCATCGCGAATGGACGGACGTGTTGCGCGCCAAGGGATTCTTCTGGCTCGCCACGAGAAGCGAAGTGGGCGGGGCGTTGTCGCAAGCGGGCGGGACGCTGCGGCATGGTCCGGCGGGCGTGTGGTGGGCGGCGCAGGATCGCAGCGAATGGCCAACGGACGATCCCGAGCTCGAAGCGGATATCGTCGCGGAATGGTTCGGTGACCCGGATGACAACAGCGTCGGCGATCGCAGGCAAGAGCTGGTGCTGATCGGCCTCGATCTCGACGTGGCGGCATGGGACGCCAACTTCGATGCATGCCTGCTCACCGACGAGGAATGGCTGCTCGGCTCGGACGGCTGGCGGCATCTGAACGATCCGTTTCCTGCATGGGATATCGACGATCACGAGCATGAACACGGCGATGACGATCACGAGCACGGTCCGGATTGCGGCTGCGACGGCCACACGCACTAAGCCAAACCGCACGAGTCGAGCGCGCGAAAAAAAACCCGCCGAAGGCGGGTTTATGTGTTGCTGCGGTCTGTCTGCGCGCACGCGGATTAACCTGATTCCGAGGCGCCGCGCTAAGAGCGCGTAGCGCCACAATCGGCAAGAAACTTACCGCTTGTTCACTGCGTCCTTGAATGCCTTGCCAGCCGTGAACTTCACCGTCTTTGCGGCCGGAATCTTGATGGACTCGCCCGTCTTCGGATTACGGCCGGTGCGCGCTGCGCGCTTGCCCGAACCGAAGCTGCCGAAGCCGATCAACTGCACTGCGTCACCTTTCGAGACAGCCTTCTTGATCACTTCGAGCAGGGTGTCCAGCGTTTCGCCGGTTTGAGCTTTGCTTGCGCCGGTCTGAGCGGCTACGGCGTCGATCAATTCCTGTTTGTTCATTAAGGTTCCTTTATCAGTTTAGGTTGACACGAACAGCGCGAACGCGCCGATTATACGTGCGCGGGCCGTGCAGTCGAGTAGGGACGGCCTTCCGGCGCGCCTTTGCGACGAACTGGCGTTCTTTCGCGCCACTTCTACGGCCATGCTTCGCTTCATTGCCCTCGCGCCGCCTCTATACGCGGCGCTTGGTATGATAGCGCAGCGCAAACCCAATCAGGACAAGGGTTTCAAAGATTTACCCTTATATTTTCCGGGCTTGCGGGCGGTTTTTTTGAGCATAGAACTCCGGGGTGCGGTCCATGCTACGCGAGCTGATCATCGAATACGGGCTGCCGTTGGTTTTTGCCAACGTTCTGCTGGAATGCCTCGGTCTGCCGCTGCCAGCCTTGCCCACATTGGTTCTGACGGGCGCCATCGCAGTCACCGCGAGCCTCGGAAAGAGCGGTCTCACGGCCATGTTTCCCGCCTCCGCATTCGCGCCGCTCGTCGCTATCGTGGTGGTCGCAAGCACCGCCGCGTTGCTCGGCGACACCCTCTGGTTCTGGCTCGGACGCCGTTATGGCAGCCGCGTGCTGGGCGTTTTGTGCAAGCTTTCCATCTCGCGCGACACGTGCGTGAACCGCAGTCTCGACTTCTTCGGCCGCTTCGGCGTGCGTATTCTCGCGGTATCCAAGTTCATCCCCGGCCTTTCCACGCTGGCCATTCCCGTGGCGGGCGCGACCGGCGTCAGCTTCGGCACCTTTCTGTTTTATGACGCACTCGGCGCGGTCCTTTGGTCGGGACTCGGCGTGACGTTCGGCGCGATGTTCGCCGATCTCGTCGATAAGGCGCTCGCCCTGCTCGACTGGCTCGGTCGCGGCGTCCTGGCATTCGCGGTCGTCGTGCTCGCGCTATATCTCGGCGCGCGCTGGTGGCGGCGCGTCACGTTGTTGCGACGCCTGCGCATGGCGCGCATCGAGGTTGCGGAGTTGCGCGCGTTGCTTGCGAGGGAACCACGGCCGCTCGTCATCGATGTTCGTCGCGGCGAGCGTCGCGCGATGGACCCGTATGCCATTCCGGGCGCGCTGCTGCTCGATCATGGCGGCATCGCGGCGCAGCTTGCGGGCATCGAGCGCGATCTCAAGATCGTGACCTACTGCGATTGTCCGAACGAAGTATCCGCGGCGTTGGCGGCAAAAGACCTGATCGCGCATGGTTTCGACGATGTCGCGCCGCTCTTCGGCGGTCTCGAAGCATGGCGCGCCGCCGGTCACGCGGTCGAACCGATTGCGCTCGAAGGCACGATGCCCAACGCCTTGCATGCGGCCAAAGCGCCGTCTGTCTAGTACATGCTTGAGTCTTGCCGTCTTCGTCCGGTATAGCGGACGCCTTCGATTTCCTTTCCCTTTCGCATGACCGAATCATCGTTGCCTACGGACAAGCTTTTCGCGCTGCACGATCTTCCCGCGCGCTGGCGGCATCGGCGCGTCTTTACTTTCGTCGATACGCAATTCGCGCACGCCAACCGCTTTCTCGACATCTGGCGACGTTGGCGTGATGACAACGCGCGCTGCGAACGTCTGCATGTAGTCGTCATCGCGCCGTTGCATGCGCTCGATGCAGCGCCGTCGAAGAACGGCGACCCGCTCGCGGACGCACTGATAAACGCCTGGCCGATGCGCGTCTCCGGCATGCATCGGCTCGAATTCGATGCAGGGCGCGTGGTGCTGACGCTCGCCATCGGCGATGCGAACGACATGCTGTCGAGACTGTGGCTGCGCGCCGATGCCTTCCATCTCGACGCCGCCGCCTTCGACAATCCGCAATGGTTGTGCAAGGGCATCGCGCGGCTTGCGGGCGACGATGCAACCGTATCGGCGACGAACATCGCGGACGCCGCCTCGTTGCGACGCGCATTGGAGGCTTCGGGTTTCACGTGTGCCGACGACCGAAGCGCGCGCTTCGCCCCGCGCTGGCGCGTGCGTCGTCACGAACCGCCGCGCGCGTCCGCTGTCCAGTCGCGCGAAGCCATCGTGATCGGCGCGGGACTCGCGGGCTCTGCAATGACATCGCGTCTCGCGGCGCGCGGCTGGCATGTCACGCTCATCGACCGGCACGCGCTGCCCGCGCGCGACGCGTCGGGCAATCCCGCTGGCGTGTTTCATCCCATCGTCTGGCGCGATGACAGCGTCGCCGCGCGGCTCACCCGTGCGGGCTTTTTGTTCGCGCTGAGTCAGTGGCAAGCGCTCGAAGCGCGCTCTTACGACTTGCAACGTAGTCGCGATGGCTTGCTGCAAATCGCGGACACGCCCGAAGACGCCGCCGCAATAGCCGACGCCATCGCCCGTTTCGCGTATCCGCGCGACTACGTGAGTTCGGTATCCAGCGCCGATTCATCGCGTATCGCAGGCGTGGATGTCGCGCGCGGCGGATGGTTCTTCCCGCACGGCGGCGCGATCTCGCCGGCATCGGTCTGCGCGGCGCAGCTTGCCGATGCCGGCGCCGCGCTGACGACGCGAATGAACACGGAAGTGGCGCGCATCGAACGTGATGGTGACAACTGGCGCGTCTTCGACACGCACGACGCGGAGGTCGCGCGAGCGCCGATTCTCGTGCTGGCGAACGCGCATGAAGCTGCACGACTCGCACATCTCGATGATGCAACGACGAGCAGCGTTCGCGGACAACTCAGCGTCCTGGACAGCACCACGCTCGATGGATTGCGCGTTCCCGTCATCGGCGAAGGTTATGCGGTGCCTTTGGGCGAACGAGGCACGCTGATCGGCGCGACCTATGACATCGACGATCCCGATATCGAAGTTCGTGACGCAGGGCATCGGGAAAACATCGAGCGCGTTGGAGCCATGCTTCCAGCACTGCAAGCGACGGCGCATGTGAAGCAAGGCCGCGTCGCGTTCCGTTGCGTGACGAGCGACCGCATGCCGATGATCGGCCAGTTCGCCGATGAAGCCGCCGCGCGCGCCGACGCCGCCCGCCTCAAAGGCGCGTGGCCGCTCGACCTGCCGCGCATGCCGGGTTTGTATGGCGCGTTTGCCTTCGGTTCGCGCGGGCTCGTCTGGGCGACGCTCGCCGCGGAACTCATCGTCTCGCAGATCGAAGGCGAACCTTGGGTCATCGAACGCGAACTCGCCGAGTCGATCGATCCCGCGCGCTTTTTATTGCGAGCGCTGCGTCACGGTCAATTCGACGCAACGTAGTTATCCAAGCCGGGTTGTGGATAAGACCCGGGTTTACCGAAGAACGAGTTGTGGACTCGTTGTGCACGTAAACGGGACAACCTGCACGAGTGCCCGAGCGTCCCGAAAGTTGTTCAAAGTTGACCGCCATGCCTGAACATGTTTACCGCTGCGTTCTGCTTTCCACAATCGCTTGTTTGGAAAGGAGAAATTGGTCTTATCCACAGATAAGGCAGGTGCTTGTTAACTACTACTACATGTATATACAGTAAACCTGTAAACACCTGACACAGAGGCTATCGGAAGAGGGAAATCGAATCCAAAAACCGCCCGCCGGTCAGCCTTGCCGCCTTCGCGCGTGCGCGGCTGTCGCTTTTACTTCATAAAAATCATGAGCCTGGACTTCCCTGTCACGGTCATCGAGGTATGGCACAATCGCGCTTCTTCCCGCGTCGCGCCGTTCAGACGGCGACCGCTTCAACGGAACGATGAGCGCGCGCCACGAATCTGATCAACCAGGGCCGCGCTGTCGTCTGGCCGTCGGCCCGCCTCCGGGCAAGCGCCGCTTGTCTTGCCCGCATCCGTCACCATCTCAATGCGCGCGAGTCGTAAGCCGCGCGATGGCGAGCCGGGTGCGTCGTCTAATTCGTGCACGGCTGGTTCCGTGACGCCGTGTTCGTTCGCTTTCGTTTCATTTGAATGAACTCATTCGCCTGAACAGGCGAGCCGCTCGGATGCGCCGCGCGCGCAAAGTCACGCAACAGAACGTGCATCCTCTGCTGCAACGAAGGAGAAGCAAACACGATGAATTCGGCCTTTTCGTTTTTGCCCGCCTGGCCGCTCGAACCCAATGCCATTCTTTGGGCAGGTCTTGCGCTCGTCACCGCCGGCCTCGCCGGAGAATTGCTCTGGCGCGCATGGCGTCTGCCGCGTATCACGGGCTATGCGGTCATCGGGCTGATCGCCGGTAACGCGGGGCTCGGTGTGATCGACGTCAGCGCAGGCGCCATCTCACGGCCTCTGCTGGATGTCGCGCTCGGGCTATTGCTCTTCGAACTCGGCGGCCGGCTCGATTTGCGCTGGATCCGCCGCAATCCGTATCTGATTCTGTCGAGCATCGCCGAAGCCACGCTTACCTTCGGCTTCGTGCTGATTGCGTTGATGTTATGCAACGTGCCGACAATGCCTTCGATCGTCATCGCGGCCATCGCCATGGCGACGTCGCCCGCAATGGTCATCCAATTGAAGACCGAATTGCGCGCCGAAGGACAGGTTACGCAGCGTCTTCTCACGTTGACCGCGTTGAACAGCATGTACGCGGTGATCGTCGAAAAACTCGCGGCCGGCGTGTTGCATCAGGAAATTTACGGCAATGCGTTTGCAACCATTCTGCAGCCGCTTTATCTGCTGATCGGTTCGCTCGTGCTGGCCTTCCTGCTCGCGCGTGCATGCAACCTGCTGTATCGGCGTCTGAATGCGAACGACGAGCACTCCTTCGTCGCGTTGTTCGGTCTCGTGCTGCTGGCTATCGCGATCGCGCATATCTTCAAACTGTCGATCATTCTTGCGCTGCTTGCAGCAGGCATCATCGTTAAGAACGCTGATGAAAAGCCGCAACTCTGGCCTACGCATTTCGGTTCCGCTGGATGGCTGCTGACCGTCATTCTTTTTGCGCTGACACTGACGTCATTCGAATGGCGCGATATCGCGCTTGGCGGTGTAGCGGCGCTCGCGCTGATCGTCGCGCGCTTCATCGGCAAGCTGGCCGGCGTGATGATTTTTGCAAAGCCGAGCGGCCTCGACTGGAAGCAGGGCGCGGCGTTGGGCGTCGCGCTCACGCCGATGTCCGCGCTTGCCTACCTGCTCGTCGACGACATGTACGTGCTTTATCCGAGCTACGACCCGACGCTTCGTGCGATCGTCATGTGCTCGATCGTCGTGCTGCAAATCGTGTCGCCGTTCCTGGTGTACCGTAGCCTGTCGGCGGTGGGCGAGCGGCGCGAATAGGCGCCGCACCGCACCGCACGGGCATTGAATTTTTTAGAGGCGTCATGGCACTCGAACCATTTATCGACTCCGAGCCGTTCACCTTCGGCGTGGAGCTTGAGATCCAGGTCGTCAATACGCACGACTACGATCTGACCCGCGCCGCGTCGGACCTCATGCGTCTCATCAAGGACGAAGAGATTCCGGGCAACATCACGCCGGAAATCACCGAAAGCATGATCGAGCTTTCGACCGGCATCTGCACGACGCATGAACAGGCCGTCACCGATCTGCGCAAGATTCGCGATACGCTGGTCGCGGCGGCGGATCAACTCAATGTCGGCCTTGCCGGCGGCGGCACGCATGCTTTTCAGCAATGGAGCGACCGGCAAATTTACGACGCGCCGCGCTTCCAGTACATCTCCGAACTCTACGGCTACCTGGCCAAGCAATTCACGGTGTTTGGCCAGCACGTGCATATCGGCTGCCCGGACCCGAATAGCGCGCTGTTCCTGTTGCATTCGATGTCGCGCTATATTCCGCACTTCATAGCGCTTTCGGCATCGTCGCCGTATATCCAGGGTGTCGATACCGGCTTCCATTCGGCACGGCTTAATTCAGTATTCGCGTTCCCGCTTTCCGGACGCGCGCCATTTGTCCTCACGTGGGACAGCTTCGAGGAATACTTTTCGAAGATGGTGCACACGGGCGTCGTGAACAGCATGAAGGACTTCTACTGGGATATCCGGCCGAAGCCGGGTTTCGGCACCATCGAGGTTCGCGTGATGGATACGCCACTTTCTGTCGATCGCGCTGCGGCGATTGCTTGCTATATACAAACGTTGTCGCGGTATTTGCTGCTCGATAAACCGCTTACGCCGCAAGAAGACGATTACCTCGTCTACACATTCAATCGTTTCGAAGCTTGCCGCTTCGGTCTGGAAGGCACTTGCGTGCATCCGCAGTCGGGTGAGCGGCACACCATCGGCGAAGATATTCTCGCAACGCTGGATGTACTTGCACCGCATGCCGAAGCATTGGGTTCGCAAGCGGCGCTCGCGCAGATCGCGGACATTGCACGCGGTGGCATGAATGACGCCACTTGGTTGCGCGGTGTATTCGACAAAGAGAAGTCGCTCCATGAAGCCGTACGTCAGCAATGCCTGCAATGGCGCGCATGACGCTGCCCTTACACACGCGTTGAAGTGAGAATCAAGACGAAAGGCCGTTTCGATGAAAGTCGAAACGGCCTTCGTGCTTTGAAACTTCGGTCTCGCTATGTTGTGTATGAAACGCGTGCATGCGGAACTTAGGAATAAGCTCGTTGCCTGAACGTTACGTGAATCGATACGGCATCTCTAAGGTTTCCCGTGAGAAGTCCGTATACCTACGTAATAGAAGGTAACGAGGGCTGCGCGACGCTATGGAAAACGTTAAAAAGCGCTGCAAGGTCAACGAATTGGAAAAACGATAAGGCGGTGAATCAAAGTTGAATGGATGCGCGCGGCCAACGATACGACAAAGGGTGGTCGAAAGATGCCTTGGCTTATCGAGAATTCGCTCACAACCAAACGCTACGTTTTTCCACGGGTTATCCACAGTTTTGCGTGAATAATTAAGGTGTACGTTTGTTCTAGGTCGCTTAGAATGGCGACGTTGCCGACGGCGCGTTATAGTCGGCAAAAACATAGCGCCGCAACCGGTCACTTTGGACGCAAAGCAAGATTGTCGAGCAGGGTGGTGAAGTGGCTGGTGACAAGATGGCGCATAACGAAGAGGGTTGCATGTCCCCCATTCAGGCAAAGCGAATTGGCTTGGTACGCCTGAATTTTGAGACGGCGGGGACCACGACCTGAAGGCGGTCTTTGGAATACTGACAGCAGTGCACAGGCAGCAGGTTCCTGGGGCGGCTTAGGGGACGTGGTGTTCGTTGGTTAGCGAACATGCCGTCAAAACCCATAAGCGGAACAACAAGCGAAAGATCATGAGTGAAGGTTTATACGGAGAGCAGGCGACGGGGCGGGTGACCCACGGCCTGCTGAGGCTGAGCACAGCGATGCGCAGCCAGGCCTGGGAATGGGCGGAAGGCGCGGGGCTTACGCCAACCCAGGGTGAAATTCTCGTACTGCTGATGCAGCGCAAGGGGCCCATGCGCCTCGGCGAGATTGCACGGGAAACCGCGCTGACCGCCGCGACCACCAGCGACGCCGTGAGCACGCTCGAAGGCAAGGGGCTCGTCGAAAAGCGCCGTGCACTCGACGACGGTCGCGCACTGGCTGTGCGTCTGACCGCACGCGGCCGCACGGCCGCCAAGCGCGCGCTGCAATGGCCGGACTTCCTCGCGAAGGCAGTCGGCACATTGCGTGAAGAAGAGCAAGCGGCGCTTTACCGCAGCTTGCTCAAGACCATCCGCCAGCTCGAAACACAACAGCAGATTCCGGCGCATCGGATGTGTCTGTCGTGCGCGCATTTCCAGCCGAGCAAGAATCCGAAGAAGGTGCTGCATCATTGCGCACTGCTTCAGATCGACATGGCGGATACCAATCTGCGTCTCGACTGTTCGGTATACGAAGAAGCCGACGTCGCCACGCAGAAGAAGAGCTGGAAGGTCTTCGCGCAAATCGCCTGAACGGCAACGGCCCGGGACAACCCGGGTCGATCGGTGCAAAGGTACGCTGTGAGGCCGCGTCGAGTCGGTTAGACTGTGCGCGTCGCGCCTCCTGGCGAGGCGCGGCTCGTCTCTACTCCGCAGTCCGAGCCACGGAAACCCGCCGATGAAACATGAAGTCCTGGCGATTCGCCACGTCTATTTCGAAGATCTGGGCAGCCTCGAACTGGTCCTCGGCGACCGCGGCCATCTCGTGCGTTATCTCGACGTGGGCCGCGGACGCATAGACGCGCCCGATCCGCTCGATGCATCGCTCATGGTCGTGCTCGGCGGGCCGATCGGCGCCTACGACGATGCGCAGTATCCGCATCTGGCTCCGCTTTTGTCGATGCTCGAAAAGCGCATTGCGGCGGGCTTGCCGACCATCGGCATCTGTCTTGGCTCGCAACTGATCGCGCGTGCTCTCGGCGCGCGCGTGTATTCGTCGGGAAAGCTGGAGCTCGGCTGGTCGCCGCTTGCGCTGACCGACGCCGGGAGCGCGTCGCCGCTGCGTCATCTCGAAGCTGACGGCAAACCCATTCCCGTATTTCACTGGCACGGCGACACCTTCGATTTGCCGCAGGGCGCGAGCTTGCTTGCATCGACGGAAGCTTGCGCGCATCAGGCGTTCTCGTGGGGCGAGCATGTGCTTGCGCTGCAGTGCCATCCCGAAGTGCTGCCAGACCGGTTCGAGAGCTGGCTCGTCACCTATCCCGCGGATATCGCCAGGAGCGGCGCCACGGCCGTCACGCTGCGTGAAGAGACGGCGCGCCACGGTCCCGCGCTCGAACGTGCGGCGCGCGCCATATTCCACGAATGGCTCGACAAGTTTCCCTGCACCGAACGTCAGGGCTGAAGGTCAAGGCGCGAATTGCGGCGGGTGGCACCGCATGCATCCTGCACGGAAGAAATCCCGATGCTATTCTCGATCGCATCTTTTCTCACCGAGCCTTCGACATGAGCGCGCTTTTCACTCCCAAGACCTTACGCAGCCTTCAGCTTCCCAATCGCATCGTCATTTCGCCGATGTGCCAGTACTCCGCCGAACGCGGCGAGGCCACTGCGTGGCACATGATCCATCTGGGCCAACTCGCGCTCTCGGGCGCGGGCATGCTCGTCATCGAGGCGACCGCGGTCGAGCCTGACGGCCGCATCACGCCCGGCGATCTCGGTCTCTGGGACGACGCGACCGAAGCCGCGCTGCGTCCGGTCCTCGCGGCCATCCGCCAGTATTCGGATATCGCCGTGACCATGCAGCTCGCGCACGCGGGCCGCAAGGCGTCGAGCAACAAGCCGTGGGATGGCGGCCAGCTGATCCGGGTTGCCGACGGCGGCTGGATGACGCACGCTCCTTCGGCCATTCCGCACAAGGAAGGCGAGACGCCGCCGCTCGCGCTCGATGCGGCCGGCCTCATTCGCGTGAAGGAAGCGTTCGTCGCATCGGCGAAACGGGCGGCGCGGCTTGGTATCGACGGCATCGAAGTGCATGCGGCGCATGGTTATCTGCTGCATCAGTTTCTGTCGCCGCTCGCCAATCAGCGCACCGACGAATACGGCGGTTCGCTCGAAAATCGCATGCGTTATCCGCTCGAGATTTTCGAGGCCGTGCGCGCCGCGTTTCCCGCCGACAAGCCCGTCGGCGTGCGCGTGTCCGCGACGGATTGGGTCGAGGGCGGCTGGACCATCGAGGACACGATCGCGTTCGCGGCGGAACTGAAGAAGCGCGATGTCGACTGGATCGATGTCTCGTCGGGCGGCGTATCGCCGCTGCAGAAGATCACGCTCGGGCCGGGCTATCAGGTGCCGTACGCGCAGGCGGTCAAGGAAGCCACGGGCGTGACGACCATCGCGGTCGGTCTCATCACGGAGCCGCAGCAAGCCGAAGCTATCGTTGGTAGCGGCAAGGCGGACTTCGTCGCCATCGCGCGGGCCGCGCTGTACGATCCACGCTGGGCGTGGCACGCCGCCGCCGAGCTCGGCGCGACCGTCACGGCGCCGCCGCAATACTGGCGCTCGCAGCCGCGCGAACTGAAGAACCTGTTCGGCGACGTGGCGTTCGGCCAGCGCTAACCAACATCATCAGTCGATACCCACGGATACTCACGGGCCAGTTGTTCGACAGCGGCCCGGGAGTGTACGATGACGATTGAGTTGAACAGCACGTTCAACCATGCCAACGCGGCGCCTCAGCGGCCACCGCGTTTTTTTTATCCGCTTTCGTCGAGACGATCCAAGACGAAGTGGACATGAAGCCAACCCCACACCTCGTTTATTAAGGATTCGTTCGATGAGTTCACGCAGGATCACCGTCCGCCGCTCGGGAGTACATGGCAAGGGCGTATTCGCCGTGAAGCACATCGCGGCGGGTGAGCAGGTGATGGAATACAAGGGCGAGCGTATCTCGTGGAAGGAAGCGCTGCGCCGGCATCCGCACAATCCGGATGAGCCGAATCACACGTTCTACTTCGCGCTCGACGACGGCAGCGTGATCGACGGCAAGATCGACGGCAACAGCGCGAAGTACATCAATCATTCGTGCAAGCCGAATTGCGAAGCCGAGGAAGTGGAAGGGCGCGTGTTCATCCACGCCCTGCGCGACATCGAGCCGGAAGAAGAGCTCAATTACGACTACGGCCTCGTGATCGAAGGCCGCATCACGAAGAAGCTCAAGAAAGAATACGAGTGCCGTTGCGGCGCGAAGAAGTGTCGCGGAACCATGCTCGCGCTGAAGAAATAGGCGCTTGCAACGCGATGGTAAAGAAGCCACTGCATGGAATCATGCCGTGGCTTTTTATTTTGCGGCGGCTGGCGCCGCGCCGTCCTTGAGCGGCATACGCACGATGAAGCGCGCGCCGCCTTCCGGAGCGTCTTCGTAATGCACCGTGCCGCCGTGCAGCGAGATGATGTCGTGAACGATGGCGAGCCCGAGTCCCGCGCCGCCTTCCACCATCTGACCGTCGCCACGGAAGAAGCGCTTGAAGAGATCGGGTTGCTGATCCGGCGGCACACCGGGACCGTTGTCCTCGATGACCACCTCGCCGAAACGCTTGCCTTGCGCATCGTGCCAGTCGCCGATGGTCAGCGTGATGCGCGAACCTTCATGACGCGACGGCGGCACATACTTGAGCGCGTTGTCGATGAGATTCGCGATCACCTCGCGCGTCAGCACGATATTGCCGCGCGCCATCATCGGGTGTTCGTTGTCGGGGTCGTCGAGACGCTGAAAGCCCAAATCCACGCCCGCCGACAACGCGCGCGGCACCCATTCCGCGCCGGTTTCGAACGCGAGCGTGGCGAGATCGAAGTCGGTGAAACGCGCGGCTTGCTCGCCCGGTTCGGCGCGCGCGAGCGAAAGCAGTTGATTCGACAAACGCACCGCGCGATCCGCCGATGCGCGCAGTTCCTTCACCGCTTCGATGGCCTTCGCCGGATCGCGCGAACTAAGCGCTTGCTCCGCGTGCAGCTTGACGGCGGTAAGCGGCGTGCGCAATTGGTGCGCGGCATCGGCGATGAATTTGCGTTGTGCATCGAGCGCGGCCTGAAGACGCACGAGCAAGCCGTTCATGGCGCTCGTGAGCGGACGGATTTCGCTTGGCACGAAGGTTTCGTCGACGGGTTCGAGCGAGATGTGGGTCTGCTGGTTGAGCGTGTCGGCGAGATCGGTGAGCGGGTTCAATTGCTGATTCACCACGCGCCATACGATCACCCAGCCTGCGAGCAGCAAAAGCAGCAGCGGCATCATGATCGCGAAGAGAAACTCCACCGCGATTCTGTAGCGCGAGCCCACGCGCTGCGCCACTTCGACGACGATAGGATTGCCCGTCGGCTGCGGCACGCGCACTTGCGCGGCGCGCACGCTCACGCCCTGATAGTGCGTTTCGAAAACGTATGCATAGTGGATGCGCCGCACGGCGGTGCCGGTCAGCGGCAGATCGGGCTCGCCGGCAATTTCCTGGTCGCCCGTGCTGATGCGATAGACGAGTTGCTCCACCGGATCGGAGAACATCGCCTGGGCGAGCGGCGGAACGGTGACGGGGGCATCGACGCCCGCGAGCTGAATCTGCTTGGAGATGGCGGTGGCGAGATCCGCGAGAGAACGGTCCACCACGTGCTGCGTGTACTGCCACGCGAGCCAGTACGCCATCAGGCCGCTCATCAGCGCGAGCAGGGACAGCGGCGCGGCCAGGCGGCGCAACAGCGTGCGCCGCAGGCTCGGTGACGCGGGAACTTCGGTGGCCTTAGATCGCGCCAGATCGAGCCAATCTTCGCGGGCGAAACGCTGATCGCCCGCGCGCCGGGTGGGAAGTCGCAAACCGTTCTACCGCCGGGACATCACGTCGCCTGACGGATCTCCTGAAGCAAATAGCCGAAGCCGCGCACCGTCACGATTTCCACGCGCGTGTTTTCGAGCTTTTTGCGCACGCGATGCACATAAACTTCGATGGCCGTATCGCCGAGATCGCCGCCGAAATGCGTCAGGTGATCCTGCAATTGCGCCTTGCTGACGACGCGGCCATGACGCAGCAGCAGCATTTCCAGCACGGCGAATTCGCGCGGCGACAGTTCGAGCGGACGCTCGTCGTTGAAGATGCGGCGATCCACGCCCGACAGACGCAAGCCGCCCAAGGTGACTTCGGGGCGCGGCACGTCGCCGTGCGGGCCGCTACGGCGCATCACGGCGCGAATGCGCGCTTCCAGTTCCTGCGGCTCGAAGGGCTTGAGCATGTAGTCGTCGGCGCCGCTGTTCAGCCCCTGCACGCGGTCATGCAGTTCGTCGCGCGCGGTGAGGATGATGACCGGCGTATGCCGGTTGCTCTGGCGAAAGCGCGCCAGAAGCGTCATGCCGTCGATGCCCGGCAGGCCCAGATCGAGAATGACCAGTTCGTGGCGGTTCTGCGCGAGCGCTTGCTCGGCGAAGATGCCGTCGTGGACCATATCGACCGTGAAGCCCGACTGTTCGAGGCTGCTCTGGATGCCGCGCGCAATGGGGCGGTCGTCTTCAATCAGAAGGATTCGCATGAACTCGCTCAAGTACGATGGGTTTAACCCGAGCCGGCGCCCAAGCCGGTGACATGCACGACGCGGCGGCGCGGGTTCGAGCCGGATCAAATCCGTTGATTCTCATGCGGCGTCGCGCGAACGTAACCTCGAGCCGCGAGCGGCCGTACACCGGATGACTTTCTGCCTGAACGTTGCCCAGGCTAGTTGCGCTGCTGATTGTACAGCGTCAGTCAGAAGTGCCGGTCGATCGGCCGGGTCCACGGGCGCGCGTCACGCGGCTAGATTACACGCCCTTATAAATCAGCCTGCACGACCGAAAGATTTCAGCACGATTTCTTTCTCCAAGCTTCGCATCGGCTTCCATCCATGACGTGAAGCTGGCAAAAGGCGCTTTTCGATCCTTTCGATCATGTCACGGTTGGTAATACGGCTGTTACCTTGTCGGTTGCCGTAAGCAGGCGTTAAGCTCCGCGCGAAACGGCCCTTCGACGCGTCGGGTATGTGAGTGATGGCATTTTCATGCGCTAAAGTCGCATCTTCGTTTTCGCTTTCGCGCGCGCCCAATCATGCTGGAACTCGATCATTTCGATCTCGCCTTGCTCGATGTGCTGCAACGCTTCGGCCGCGCCACGCATCAGCAATTGGGCGAGCAGGTGCCGCTGTCGCCGTCGCAGATCGGCCGTCGACTGCAGCGGCTCGAAGCGACCGGCGTGATCGAAGGATATCGGGTGGTGTTGCGGCCAGAAAAGCTTGGCCTCGGTGTGACCGCGTTCACGAGCCTGAAGCTCAAGCATCACGGCGATTCGATCATCGAGGAGTTTCAGCAGCAGATCGAGACGCTGCCCGAAGTGCTCGAATGCCACGCGACCGTCGGCGATGCGGATTACCTTCTGCGGATCGTCGCGCCCGATCTGAACGCGCTGTCCACCTTCGTGATGAAGAAGCTGATGCGCGTTCCCGGCGTCGATAGCGTGCGCTCGAACATCGTTCTCACGACATTCAAGCGCAACGGTCCGCTGCCGCTAGGTCACTTGTCGACCGATTCCGCCTGAAGCGTCGGATTCAGCAAGTCGACATAAGCAACCGGCACCAGATCCGTCTGTTCCACGCCAAGACGCGCGAACATGGCGTGCGCTTCTTCCTCGCCGCCGGCTTCGTCGTCTTCCTGACCCAGCAGCACTTCGAGTTCGATGAAGTCCCCAAGCCCATCCACGCGATCCAGATGGATGCGCGTGCGCCCGACCAGATAGACATGCCTTTCCTTCGTGACGATGCCGCGCGTGGTCAGCGCCTGCGCGAGCAGCGTATGCATGGCTTCGGGATTCGTCACGGGACTGCGCGAGTAATACGAGACTTTCGGGCCGTCGCGGTCGTCGCGCTGATAGAAGATCAGCTCCGATGGCGTGCCGTCGTCGAACTGGCGCAACTTGAGACGGCCGATGGGCACGTCGTAGAAGAAGTCCTGCTGGCGAAACACCAGCGGCCTGTCGGTGGCGAGCGCGGCGGCGCGCTCACGCAATTGGTCGAACTGATGAGCGCGTGCCTTGATTTCGATGTTGCGTGCCATGGAGGACTCCGGTTGAGCGGTTTGCGTTGAATGAAGCATCTGCGCTCAAGCCTAGCAAAGTTTCGATGAAGGCCGCTTGAACTTCGCCTTACATCGACCATTGGGCGTCGATGAGCCGCAGCGCAGCCGCAATCGCCGGTTCCTCGCGGCGTTCGGCGAGCGTCACGAACGACAGTTGTGTCGATACCGTGACGCCCTCGACGATGGTCAGCGCATGCGCGTGCGCTTCCCGCAGCGCGATCGAATCGCGGGCGAGCGAAAGGCCCACGCCCGATTTGACGAGATCGAGCATCGACGGCTCCTGATCCACTTCGGCGACGATGGTCGGCGACGCGTTGGCATCGCGGAAAATCTGCGATAGCAGCCGGTTGTGCGCGGATTCCGGCGGCGTCCAGATCCACGGCAACCGCGCGAGCGTCGCCCAGTTGCGCTTTCCCTTGTTCACGCGGTTATGCCAGCCAGCGGGCGCGAGCACGCGATAGTCGAAGGGCGTCAGCCGCACGACATGAAAGCGCTCGCCATCGCGCGTGCCGTCCGCCGCAGGGTCGCCGATGTAGTAGCCGACATCCAGTTCGCGCGACTTCACGCGTTCGAGCACCCAGCCCGACATGCCATGCCGCAACGCCGTTTCAATGCGCGGATACGCTTCCACGAGTTGCCGCAGAAAGCCGCCAAGGCGCAGAAATTCGGGATCGAGGATCGTCCCGATGCGCAACGTGCCGCTCACTTCGTCGCGCAATGCGGCGGCGGCGCGTTGGACATCGGCGGCGGCGCCGAGCGCGCGTTCCGCGTGCGGCAGCAGCGCTTCGCCGTCGCGCGTCAGCAAAAGTCCGTGCGATGTCCGCGAGAACAGCACGACGCCGAGCATCTCCTGAAGATTCTTGATCTGGAGACTGACCGCTGGCTGAGTGACATGCAGTTGCGCCGCCGCGCGCGTGAGATTGCCTTCGCGAGCGACGGTGATGAAAGCGCGCAGAAGTGTGTAGTCCATGCGCTGATATTAGCGCGACTTATATCGCCGATGAACATATCTCATTGGATTTGCTGCGGCTTGCGGCGTTACTCTCGCCAGACCATGCCGCGACAGACGGCATTGCCGGCCATCAGGAGACAGCGATGAAACAGGACGCCCGCAAGTTGGAAGGTGAATTCGACTACATCATCGTCGGCGCGGGCACGGCCGGATGCGTGCTCGCCAATCGCCTCAGCGAAGACCCCAACGTGAACGTGCTGCTGCTCGAAGCGGGCGGCAAGGACGACTATCACTGGATTCACATTCCCGTCGGCTACTTGTACTGCATTGGCAATCCGCGCACGGACTGGCTGTACAAGACGCAAGCCGAAGCGGGTCTCAACGGGCGCGCGCTGTCTTATCCGCGCGGTCGCGTGCTCGGCGGATGTTCATCCATCAACGGCATGATCTACATGCGCGGCCAGCGCGAAGACTACGATGACTGGGCGCATATCAGCGGCGACCCGAACTGGTCGTGGGATTCCGTGCTGCCCATCTTCAAGCGCAGCGAGGATCATCACGGCGGCGCGAATCAGTGGCATGGCGCGGGCGGCGAATGGCGCGTGGAAAAACAGCGTCTCAAGTGGAAGATTCTCGAAACCTTCTCGCAAGCCGCGCAGCAAAGCGGCATTCCCGCAACCGATGACTTCAATCGCGGCGACAACACAGGCGTCGGTTATTTCGATGTGAACCAGCGCGGCGGCATTCGCTGGAACGCGGCCAAAGCCTTCCTGCGTGAAGCGATGAAGCGCCCGAACCTCACGACCATCACCGGCGCGCACACGCAACGGCTCGTGTTCGAGGGCATGCGGTGCTCGGGCGTGGAATATCGCGGCGGCGACGTCGATTACATCGCGCGGGCGCGTTGCGAGGTGATTCTCAGCGCGGGCGCGGTCAACTCGCCGCAGATTCTCGAGCTCTCGGGCATCGGCAATGGCGCGCGGCTGCAGCGGCTCGGCATCGATGTCGTGCGCGATCTGCGCGGCGTCGGCGAGAATCTGCAGGACCATCTGCAATTGCGCATGGCATACAGAGTGAACGGCGTACGCACGCTCAATACGTTGTCGGCCAAATGGTGGGGCAAGCTTTTCATCGGCATGCAATACGCGCTCTTGCGCAGCGGCCCCATGTCGATGGCGCCGTCGCAACTCGGCGCGTTCGCCAAATCCAATCCCGACGACGCATCCATCAAGCGCTCCGATGTCGAATATCACGTTCAGCCGTTGTCGCTCGAACGCTTCGGCGAGCCCTTGCACGCGTTCAATGCGTTCACGGCGTCCGTATGCAATCTGCGGCCTACGTCGCGCGGCAGCGTGCATATCGGCTCGCCGGATGCGCACGCGGCACCGCTCATCGCGCCGAATTATCTTTCCACGAAACACGACCGCGAAGTTGCCGTCAACGCGTTGAAGCTCACGCGACGTATCGTCAGCGCGCCCGCGCTGGCGCGACATGCGCCCGAAGAGATTCTGCCCGGCATCCAGTTCCAGACGCAGGAAGAACTGATCGAAGCGGCAGGCAATATCGGCACGACGATTTTTCATCCGGTCGGCACATGCCGCATGGGCACGGACAACGATCCCGCCGCCGTGGTCGATAGCCGTCTGCGCGTGATCGGCGTGCGCGGATTGCGCGTGGTCGATGCATCGGTGATGCCGGTCATCACCTCCGGGAACACGAATTCGCCGACGCTGATGATCGCCGAACGCGCAAGCGACATGATTCGCGAAGACCGGCGCGGCATGGAAGCGCAAGAGGTCATCGCAACCGCGCTTGCATGACCGCACGATGAACAGCGCGTTTGGCGGCCTCGCACGAGACGGCGTCATGCGAGGCCTTCGCATGTCCGACAGCCCGAGCTTTCAACGGCGTAAGTAAGTGCAAATCCCAATGATTGCGCTGCATCATTGCGGCGACAATGGCCTCGAATCAGGTGATGCTCGGCTTATCGCGCGCACACTTTTGTGCAACCGCAACAGCGGCGCACGAGGCTAAGCGGTATCGGCGCGAAACCCGCGTCCGGTATGCGCGGATAAAAAATAAGGCGCAGGCGAAGTCATCCGCTTAGCGTTTCACTTCGCATGGAAGGGGACATGATTCTCGGCGACACCATTCTGGAAACGCGAGGGCTCACGAAGGAATTCAAAGGCTTCACGGCCGTGAATGGCGTGAACCTGCGCGTGCGCCGCGGTTCGATCCACGCGCTGATCGGTCCCAACGGCGCGGGCAAGACGACCTGCTTCAACCTTCTCACCAAGTTCCTCGAACCCACCGCGGGCCAGATCGTCTTCAACGGCACCGACATCACGCGCGAACGCCCGGCGCATATCGCGCGGCGCGGCATCATTCGTTCGTTCCAGATTTCCGCCGTGTTTCCGCACTTGAGCGTGCTGCAGAACGTGCGCGTCGGCCTGCAGCGGCAGCTCGGCACGTCGTTCCAGTTCTGGCGCAGCGAGCGTTCGCTCGATGCCCTCAACGACCGCGCGATGGATCTGCTCACGCAAGTGGGCCTGACCGATTTCGCCGATACGAAAACCGTCGAGCTTTCATACGGCCGCAAGCGCGCGCTGGAAATTGCCACGACGCTTTCGATGGAACCCGAACTCATGCTGCTCGACGAACCGACGCAAGGTATGGGGCACGAGGACGTGGATCGCGTGACGGCGCTCATCAAGAAGGTCTCGGCGGGACGCACCATTCTGATGGTCGAGCACAACATGAACGTGATCGCGGGCATCTCCGACACCATCACGGTGCTTCAGCGCGGCGAAGTGCTCGCGGAAGGCAGCTATGCGGAAGTATCGAAGAATCCGCTCGTGATGGAAGCCTACATGGGCAGCGCCGATGCAGCGCTCACCGGAGCGCACGCATGAGCACGATCGTGGAAGCGCGCCGCTCGCAAGAGGCGAACGGCGCAGCGGGTCATGTGCCCGCGCTGGAAATAGCAGGCTTGCAGGCGTGGTACGGCGAATCGCACATTCTGCATGGCGTCGATCTGAAGGTGAATCGCGGCGAAGTGGTCACGCTGCTCGGCCGTAACGGCGCGGGGCGCACGACCACGATGCGCGCCATCATGGGATTGACCGGGCGGCGCACGGGCTCTATCCGCGTGGGCGGACGCGAGACCATTGGGCTTGCCACACACAAGATCGCGCATCATGGGGTCGGCTATTGTCCGGAGGAGCGCGGCATTTTTTCGAGCTTGTCCTGCGAAGAAAATCTTCTCCTGCCACCGGTGACCGGCAATCCGAAAGAGGCGATGCCGCTGGACGAGATCTATTCCATGTTCCCGAATCTGAAGGAGCGGCGCGCGAGTCAGGGCACGCGGCTCTCGGGCGGCGAACAGCAAATGCTCGCGGTGGCGCGCATTCTGCGCACCGGCGCCAATTTGCTGCTGCTCGATGAAATATCGGAAGGGCTTGCGCCCGTCATCGTGCAGACACTTGCGCGCATGATCCTCATGCTGAAGGCGCGTGGCTACACCATCGTCATGGTCGAACAGAATTTTCGTTTCGCGGCGCCGCTCGCGGACCGCTTCTATGTGATGGAGCATGGAAACATCGTCGAGCATTTCGGCGCGGGGGAACTCGAAGCGAAGATGCCGGTGCTGCACGAATTGCTCGGGGTGTAATCGTTCTTAAATCGACAAACGCGGCACGTTGAAGCGGCACGTAAAGCGGCACGGCTCAGGCAGCACGCAACAACCAAAAACTCACGGAGACTGCAATGAAAATGAAGACCCTCGCGCGCCTTTCCACTTTTTGCTTTGCGGCTGCGGCGGCGAGTGTGGCGTCCATGAACGCTGCTCACGCGGCCGACGGCAACACGGTGAAGATCGGCTTCATTACCGACCTGTCGGGTCTCTATGCCGATATCGACGGCCAGGGCGGTCTCGAAGCCATTCGCATGGCGATTGCGGACTTCGGCGGCAAGGTGAACGGCAAGCAAATCGAACTCGTGTATGCGGATCACCAGAACAAGGCGGATATCGCGGCATCGCGCGCGCGTGAGTGGATCGACCGCGATGGCGTGAACGTGATCATCGGCGGCACGAACTCGGCTACCGCGCTTTCCACCAATCAGGTCGCGGGCGAGAAGAAGGTTCCGTACATCAACATCGGCGCGGGCGCGGACAACCTCACGAACGAGCAGTGCACACCGTACACCGTGCACTATGCGTACGACACCATGGCGCTCGCCAAGGGCACCGGTTCCGCCGTGACGAAGCAGGGCGGCAAGTCGTGGTACTTCCTCACCGCCGACTACGCGTTCGGCAAGGCGCTCGAAAAGAACACGGCCGATGTGGTGAAGGCCAACGGCGGCCAAGTGCTCGGCGATGTACGCCATCCGCTGTCGGCGTCGGACTTCTCGTCGTTTCTGTTGCAGGCGCAAGGATCGAAGGCGCAGGTGCTCGGTCTTGCGAACGCGGGCGGCGACACCATCAACTCGATCAAGGCAGCGAAGGAATTCGGCATCAACAAGTCGATGAAACTCGCCGCGTTGCTGATCTTCCTGACGGACATCCACAGCCTGGGACTCGAAACCACGCAAGGCCTCGTGGCGACGGATAGCTGGTACTGGAATAAGGACGACAAGACGCGCGCGTGGGCCAAGCGCTACTTCGACAAGATGAAGAAGATGCCGACGAGCCTGCAGGCCGCGGACTATTCGGCTGTCACGACGTATCTGAAGGCCGTGCAGGCCACGGGCACGACCGACAGCGACAAGATCATGGCGCAGTTGAAGCAGACGAAGATCGACGACTTCTACGCGAAGGGCACCATCCGCCAGGACGGCGCGATGATCCACGACATGTATCTCATGGAAGTGAAGAAGCCGTCGGAGTCGAAGGAGCCGTGGGACTACTACAAGATCACGGCGACGATTCCCGGCGATCAGGCATTCGGCACGAAGGCGGAGTCGCGCTGCGCGGCGTGGAAGTAAGCGCACACGGTTGATGCGGCAAGCGGCTGTCATCGGCCGCTTGTCGCGATGACTTAATCGACCCATTCCTGACGGCAGGTTCAATGGAAATTTTCGGCATTCCGCTCGCCGCGATGATGAGCCAGTTGCTCCTCGGACTGGTGAACGGCTCGTTCTACGCGATCCTGAGTCTCGGGCTCGCGGTGATCTTCGGCTTGCTCAACGTCATCAACTTCGCGCACGGCGCGTTGTTCATGCTTGGCGCGATGCTCGCGTGGATGGGCGCCTCGTATCTCAACGTGCCGTATTGGGCGATGCTCGTGCTCGCGCCGCTTGTCGTCGGCCTCTTCGGCATGGTTATCGAACGCTCGATGCTGCGTTGGCTGTACAAGCTCGATCATCTCTACGGCTTGTTGCTTACGTTCGGCCTCACGCTCGTGATCGAAGGCGTGTTCCGTTCCATCTATGGTTCGTCGGGTCAGCCTTACGACGTGCCCTCGCTTCTGACGGGCGCGACCAATCTCGGCTTCATGTTCCTGCCGAACTATCGCGCGTGGGTCGTCGTGGCATCGCTCGCGGTGTGCTTCGCGACATGGTTCGTGATCGAGAAGACGCGCATCGGCGCTTATCTGCGCGCAGGCACGGAGAACCCGAAGCTCGTCGAGGCATTCGGCATCAACGTGCCGCTCATGATCACGCTCACCTATGGCTTCGGCGTCGCGCTTGCGGCCTTTGCGGGGGTGCTGGCCGCGCCGGTGATTCAAGTGTCGCCGCTGATGGGCCAGTCGATGATCATCACCGTGTTCGCGGTCGTGGTGATCGGCGGCATGGGTTCGATCATGGGCTCGATTCTCACGGGTCTTTTGCTCGGCATCATCGAAGGCCTGACGCGCGTGTTTTATCCGGAAGCGTCCGCGACGGTTGTCTTCGTCATCATGGCGCTCGTGCTGATGGTGCGGCCCGCCGGACTCTTCGGCAAGGAAAAATGATGCAGAGAAAAGCGCTTTACGGCTTGTTGCTGATCGCTTTGATCGTCGCGCCCTTCGCGGGCGTATATCCGGTCTTCATGATGAAAGTGCTGTGCTTCGCGTTGTTCGCGGCGGCGTTCAATCTGTTGATCGGCTATACGGGCTTGCTGTCTTTCGGGCACGCGATGTTTCTGGCAAGCGCGGGTTACACCGCGGGCTATGCCATCCAAACATTGGGGTTGACGCCCGAACTCGGCGTGATCGCGGGAACGGCGGTGGCGACCGTGCTTGGATTGATCGTCGGTCTTCTGGCGATTCGCCGCCAAGGCATCTACTTCGCGATGGTCACGCTCGCGCTCGCGCAGATGGTCTACTTCGTGTTCCTGCAGGCGCCGTTCACGCATGGCGAAGACGGCTTGCAAGGCGTGCCGCGCGGCAAGCTCTTCGGCGCGTTGAACCTCGGCAGTGACATCACGCTCTATTACGTCGTACTCATCGTCATGTTGCTGGCGTTTGCGTTGATCGTGCGTATCGTGCATTCGCCGTTCGGGCAAGTGCTGATCGCGATCAAGGAGAACGAGCCGCGCGCGGTATCCCTCGGCTACGATACCGCGCGCTACAAGCTGCTTGCGTTCGTGTTGTCGGCGGGTCTTGCAGGGCTGGCCGGTGCGCTGAAGACGCTCGTGCTCGGCTTCGAAACTCTCGGCGATGCCTACTGGACCATGTCCGGCCTGGTTGTGCTGATGACGCTCGTCGGCGGCATGAGCACCATGTTCGGTCCGTTGCTCGGCGCGGCGATCATCGTTGCGCTGGAAGACCGGCTCGGCGATATCGGCGGCGGACTTGCGCGACTCACCGGCGTGGACTGGTTCAATTCGCTGGGTGAATCCGTGACTATCGTGACGGGCCTGATTTTTATCGCATGCGTGCTGGCATTTCGACGTGGCATTGTGGGTGAAATCGTGGCGCGTGTCAGACCGCTACAGGGTTAACCATTTAGTTGGATATCCGAACAAATACTGTTCAAGCAACGGCACGCGCGCAATGCACGGTTAACGACCCCGAAATCGCCCTCTTAAGGTGCTTTTATGCACCACTAGGGTAAATGCTAGGTTGTTGCGAAACGATACAGTCGATAACATTCTGCTTAGTTCTGTTGCACCCAGATTTTTGAGGTGGAGAACGAGGAGACATGAGGCACCAAGTGCCCGACCGAAAGCGCTGTTGGATGATTCCAACAGCGCTTTTTTATTGGCTGTTTTGTTTTACGTCGATATTTCGCGTCGCCGAAATATAATCCGCATACCGTTTCGGCGGATTCAAAAAACTCGCATTCACACCCGGTCGCAGCTTACGTTCGACAGCCGTCATAAGCCCTGCAAAACGCTTGCTGTGCATGACGCGCCTCCGCTAAACTGCATTTCCCGACCCATCGGTCGGTGAAAAGACGCGGGCTTCAAACTGGACGTTTCACGATCAAGACGGGGCGCAAATCAATGAAGTGGGCTTTACGCGTTAAGACGGTCGCAATGGCTGTCGCGGGTTTATCGGCGGTATTCAGCACTCAGGTTTTCGCGGACGTAAAGATAGGCGTGACGGTTTCGGCAACGGGCCCGGCGGCTTCGCTCGGCATTCCGGAAAAGAACACCATCGCGTTGTTGCCAAAAGAAGTGGCGGGGCAGAAGGTGCAGTACATCGTGTTGGATGACGCCACGGATTCCACGCAAGCCGTGAAGAACGCGCGCAAGCTCACGAGCGAAGACCACGTCGATGCGCTCGTCGGTTCCACGGTCGTTCCCAATTCCCTCGCGATGATCGACATCGCCGCCGAGACCACCACGCCCATGATCTCGATGGCGGCCGCGGCCAGCATCGTCGAACCCATGGACGCGAAGAAGGCGTGGGTCTTCAAGACGCCGCAGAACGACATCCTCATGGCGACCGCCATCGCGCAGCACATGTCGAATCATGGCGTGAAGACGGTTGCCTTCATCGGCTTCTCAGACGCCTACGGCGAGAGCTGGTTCAAGGAGTTCACGAAGGCGGCGGAATTCGCGAAGATTCGCGTCGTGGCCAACGAGCGCTTCGCGCGCAACGACGCATCGGTCACGGGGCAAGTGCTCAAGATGATGTCGCAGAACGCGGATGCGGTGCTCATCGCCGGTGCTGGAACACCCGCCGCGCTGCCGCAGAAGACGCTCAAGGAGCGCGGCTACAAGGGCAAGATCTATCAGACGCACGGCGTTGCCAACAACGACTTCCTGCGCGTATGCGGCAAGGATTGCGAAGGCACGTTCCTGCCCGCCGGACCGTTGCTGGTCGCCGAGCAACTGCCGGACAGCAATCCGGTAAAGCAAGCCGCGCTCACTTACAAGAAGGCTTATGAAGGCTCATACGGCGCGGGTTCGGTCTCGACGTTCGGCGGTCATGCGTGGGACGCGGGCCTCATTCTCCAGCGCGCTATTCCCATTGCCTTGAAGAAGGGTCAGCCAGGAACGCCCGCGTTTCGCGAGGCATTGCGCGCGGCTATCGAGGGCACCAGGGACTTGCCTGCATCGCACGGCATCTTCAACATGAGCGCGAACGATCACTCTGGTCTTGATCAGCGTGCTCGCGTGATGGTGGAGATCGTCGGCGGCAAGTGGAAGCTCTCGGGCAACTGAGCATGTGAAATCACGCAAACGAAGAAGGCGCGTCTGTCATGGTCGCGCCTTTTTTTCTGCATGCCGTAATCGAAGAGAAGAGGGCGCGAAAACCCCATGCAGCGCCTGTCGACGGTCAGGGAAAACCAGCCTAGGCACGTGGTTTCGCGGTACATAGATTGGGGCGGCTGTTCAGACGGCAGTAAGCAAGCTTCATCGATAACAACTCGCAGCGGCGCGTACAGCCGGTCGCGTTTGGAGACAAGCAATGAAAACGAAGCACACATGGATCAGGGCAAGCGTCGCGCTCGCCATCGCGGGGGGCGCGCTCGTAAGCTCAGGCGCGGCCTTCGCGCAAGTGAAGATTGGCGTGACGCTCTCGGCGACGGGACCGGCGGCATCGCTCGGGATTCCCGAGAAAAATACCATCGCGTTGTTGCCAAAGGAAATTGGCGGCAAGTCCGTCGAGTACATCGTGCTGGATGACGGCTCCGACACGAGCCGCGCCGTGCAGAACACGCGCAAGCTGATAGACGAGGATCATGTCGATGCAGTCGTCGGTTCAACGGTCACGCCCAATTCGCTCGCGATGATCGATGCCGCTTCGGCTTCGAAGACACCGATGATCTCGATGGCGGCATCGGCTTCCATCATTGCACCGATGGATGGCAAGAAAGCGTGGGTCTTCAAGACGCCGCAGAACGACGCGCTCATGGCCGACGCCATCGCCAGTTACATGGAGAAGCACGGCGTGAAGACAGTGGGCTTCATCGGCTTCGCGGATGCCTACGGCGACGGCTGGTACAACGTCTTCAACGCAGCGGCGAGCGCGCACAAGCTCAAGATCGTCGCGAACGAACGCTATAACCGCACGGACACGTCCGTCACCGGTCAGGTGCTCAAGACGGTGGGCGCCAATCCGGATGCCGTGCTGATCGCAGGCGCGGGAACGCCGTCGGCGCTGCCGGCGAAGGCGTTGAAGGAGCGCGGGTACAAGGGCAAGGTTTATCAGACGCACGGGGTGGCGAACAACGACTTCCTGCGCGTATGCGGCAAGGATTGCGAAGGAGAGATCCTGCCTGCCGGGCCGGTTCTCGTGACCGAGCAACTGCCGGAAAACAATCCGGTGAAGAAGTCCTCGGCGGCGTACAAGAACGCCTATGAGAAGGCCAACGGGGCGGGTACGCTTTCCACCTTCGGCGGTCACGCGTGGGACGCCGGTCAGATGCTTCAGCGTGCGATCCCCGAAGCGCTCAAGAAAGCGCAGCCGGGTACGCCCGAGTTCCGTGAAGCGCTGCGCGCCGCGTTAGAGAATCTGAAGGACTTGCCCGTCGCGCACGGCATCATGAACACGACATCGAACGATCACAACGGCTTCGACGATCGCGCGCGTGTGATGGTGCAAATCTCCGATGGCAAGTGGAAGCTGCTCAACGACTGATCGGACTTGAGCGCGGGCTCTGCTAAAGGCGCGTTCTTTTCTCCGATTTTCAAGATAGCAAAGCGGTGCGCCGATGTATGCGGCGCGCCGCTTTTTCCCATGTTCACGGGCTGATCCGGCAGCCCGACCTTTTTGCGGAAGCTCTGAAGAG
Organism: Caballeronia sp. GAWG1-1; assembly: GCF_023631465.1. Lineage (NCBI taxonomy): Bacteria > Pseudomonadati > Pseudomonadota > Betaproteobacteria > Burkholderiales > Burkholderiaceae > Caballeronia > Caballeronia sp. GAWG1-1. The sequence continues at coordinate 115,393 of NZ_JALQDB010000023.1, read as the reverse complement.
GAAGTATGGACTTATCGATTGCGGCGATCCTCGCGCAAGACGGGATCACCACGGGCGCGATCTACGCATTGCTCGCGCTCGCCCTGGTGCTCGTGTTTTCCGTGACTCGCGTCATTTTCATCCCGCAAGGGGAGTTCGTCGCTTATGGCGCGCTCACGCTTGCCGCGCTGCAGACGCAAAAGCTGCCGGCGACGTGTTACTTGCTCATCGTCATGGGCGCGGGTTGCTTCGTCGCGGAACTTGCGGGGATCGTGCGGCATCCGACGCGGTATCGGCAGATTGGACGGCTGCTTGCAACGCTCGCGGGAAAGTATGTGCTGTTTCCCGTCGGCGTATGGGTACTGACGCAGGCAATCTTCGCGCAGCCCTTGCCGATGTTCGTGCAGATCGCGCTGACGCTGTTGATCGTCGTGCCGATGGGACCGTTCGTGTATCGACTCGCCTACGAGCCGATCGCGGAGGCAAGCACGCTGTTGCTGCTGATCGTCGCGGTGGCCGTGCACTTCGCGATGGTCGGGCTCGGGCTCGTCATGTTCGGCGCGGAAGGATCGCGCACGACGGCGTTCTCCGACGCCACCTTCAATCTCGGCAGCGTGTCGATCTCCGGGCAGAGTGTGTGGGTGGTGGGCACGGCGGTCGTGCTGATCGCGGCGCTCTACTTCTACTTCGACCGGACCATTTCTGGCAAGGCGTTGCGGGCGACGTCGGTGAACAGGCTGGGCGCGCGCCTGGTCGGCATCGGCACGACGCAGGCGGGGCGGCTCGCGTTCACGCTGGCGGCGGGGCTCGGCGCGCTGTGCGGCGTACTCGTCGCACCCATCACGACCATCTATTACGACTCGGGATTCCTGATCGGCTTGAAGGGCTTCGTCGGGGCAATCGTGGGCGGTCTGGTGAGTTATCCGCTGGCGGCAGCGGGGTCGCTGCTCGTCGGCTTGCTGGAGTCGTATTCGTCGTTCTGGGCGAGCGCGTACAAAGAGGTGATCGTCTTCACGCTAATTATTCCGGTGCTGCTATGGCGAAGCCTGGCAAGCCCGCATTCCGATGAAGACGAGGAGTAACGCAATGGCATTCCTTCATCGATACCGCTTCTTCTGGCTGTTCCTCGTCGTGGTCTTTGCGTTGCCCGTGTTGCCGAAACCGGTGGCCGTGCCCGAGTACTGGATCACGCTGCTCAACTACATCGGCTTGTATTCGATTGTCGCGATAGGGCTCGTCTTGCTGACGGGCATAGGCGGGATGACGAGCTTCGGGCAGGCCGCGTTCGTCGGCGTAGGCGCGTATGCAACGGCGTTTCTGACGACCCAATACGGTGTGTCACCGTGGCTTGCGTTGATCGCGGGCGTGGTGTTGACGGCGATCATCGCGCTGTTTCTGGGCCTCATTACGATGCGGCTTTCCGGGCACTTTCTGCCGCTCGGCACAATCGCGTGGGGACTGTCGTTGTTTTATCTGTTTGGAAACATGGAGTTGCTCGGCAAGTACGACGGGATCAATGGAATTCCTGTGTTGAACCTTTTTGGATGGCACTTGGAGTCTGGGCGCAGCATCTACTACCTGATTTGGGTCGTCGTGCTGCTCGCCGTCGTATCTGTTCAGAATCTGCTTAATAGTCGTCCGGGCCGCGCCATCCGTGCGTTGCGCGGCGGCGGCACGATGGCGGAGGCGATGGGCGTCAATACCGGCTGGATGCGCGTCGTTATCTTTGTCTATGCGGCGGTGCTTGCATCCATTTCCGGCTTTCTTTACGCGCATTTGCAGCGTGCGGTGAATCCGACGCCGTTCGGGCTTAATCATGGCATCGAGTTTCTGTTCATGGCAGTGGTTGGCGGAGTGGCGCATGTCTGGGGTGCAATTCTGGGCGCGACTATCCTCACCGTTCTGCAAGATTATCTACAGACGCTGCTGCCCAAGTTGATTGGTGCGAACGGAAATTTCGAGGTTATTGTCTTCGGCGTGTTGATGGTGTTGCTGCTTCAATACACGCGTCAGGGAGTGTGGCCGTTCGTGGCGCGTTTGTTTCCAAGCGCTCCGCGAGCGCGCGTGCCGGAGCGCGTCGAAGCGTTGCCGCAGCGCAGCAAGCCGGCGGCGGGCGAATCGCTTCTTGTCGTCGATAACGCGCGCAAACAGTTCGGCGGGCTTGTTGCAGTGAACGACGTGAGCTTCGACATAAAAGCAGGGGAGATCATCGGACTGATCGGGCCGAACGGCGCTGGAAAATCCACCACTTTCAATCTCGTAACCGGCGTGCTTCAGGCTACAAGCGGCGCGATCAGCTTTCGGGGCGAGCGTATCGAGAAGCTAACATCGCGGGAGATCGTAAAGCGGGGCATCGGGCGAACCTTCCAGCACGTGAAGATGCTTCCGGGTATGAGCGTCTTGGAAAATGTCGCGATTGGCGCGCATCTGCGGGGAAACACCGGAGTTTGGCGGAGCGTCGCGCGTTTGAACGGTGCGGAGGAAATTCGGCTGATGGCCGAGGCGGCGCGACAAATCGAACGCGTCGGCTTGGAAAAGCATGTATTCAGTGAGGCCGGAAGTCTAGCGCTGGGGCAACAACGCATCATGGAAATTGCGCGCGCGCTGTGTTGCGATCCGACGCTTTTGCTTCTCGATGAGCCAGCTGCTGGTTTGCGGTACCAGGAGAAGCTTCAGCTTGCCGACCTGCTGCGTAGGCTTCGCGCAGAGGGAATGAGCATCCTGCTGGTCGAGCACGATATGGACTTCGTGATGAATCTCACCGACCGCCTTGTCGTGATGGAGTTCGGGACGAAGATTGCGGAAGGCTTGCCTTCAGAAGTTCAGAAAGATCCTACTGTGCTCGAAGCGTATCTTGGTGGAGTGGAGTAATGCAAAAAAGTGTACCGATTCTTCAAGTCGATGGTTTATCCGTCCGATACGGGAAAGTCGAGGCGCTGCACAATGCGACGCTTACGGTCGGCGCCGGACAAATCGTGTCGGTGATCGGTCCAAATGGTGCGGGCAAATCCACTCTTTTGAATGCAATCATGGGGGCTTTGCCGCAGACAGGATCGTCTAATGGTGTGATCCGGTATCTGGACGAAGATGTCGCTGCGCTGCCTATCGAGCGTCGTGTTTCACGTGGAATGTGCCTTGTTCCTGAGCGCCGGGAACTGTTTGCTTCGATGTCGGTTGAGGACAATCTCGTCCTAGGCGCCTATCGGCGCAAGCGAGCGGGGGAGCGAAACTTCTTGGATCAGCTTGAACCAGTCTTTCGCCTTTTTCCCCGGTTGAAGGAACGCCGCAGGCAGGCGGCAGGAACGCTATCCGGCGGTGAGCGGCAAATGCTTGCTGTAGGTCGAGCGTTGATGGCCAAGCCAAAATTGTTGATGCTCGATGAGCCTAGTCTGGGCTTGGCACCCTTAATCGTGAAGGAAATTTTTCATATCGTTAGCGCGCTTCGCGAGACGGGCGTCGCAATACTTTTGATCGAGCAAAATGCACGCGCGGCACTTCAGATATCTGACTTCGGCTACGTTCTTGAGACAGGCGAATTCGCCCTGAAAGGCCCCGCGCAAGATTTGCAACACAATCCCCAAGTCATCGAGACTTACCTCGGGTTGGTAAAGAAGGCCGTTTAAAAGGTTGCGTCAAATATCGAAGGCGTGTTTCACGTGAAACACGCCATTTTTTTCGCCTTTTCCGGATCGTTGGAAAACCGGCGAACGAGAACCCGATATAATTCGTCGATATTCTTTCTTCAGGTTCGCATCGCTCGATGCGAGATCTTCATGCTTTTTCCCTCAGAATTTGATGTGATCGTCGTTGGCGGTGGTCACGCGGGCACCGAAGCGGCGCTTGCATCGGCGCGAATGGGCTGTCGGACGCTGCTCCTGACGCATAACATCGAGACGCTTGGCCAGATGAGCTGCAATCCGTCGATCGGCGGCATCGGAAAAGGACATCTCGTCAAAGAAGTCGATGCGTTGGGCGGCGTGATGGCTGCCGCCACCGACGAGTCCGGTATTCAGTTTCGCATTCTCAATTCGTCCAAGGGTCCTGCAGTGCGAGCCACGCGCGCTCAAGCCGACCGCATTCTTTACAAGCAGGCAATACGCCATCGGCTGGAAAATCAGCCGAATCTCTGGCTGTTCCAGCAAGCCGTCGATGATTTGATGGTGGAAGGCGACCACGTGGTTGGTGCCGTTACGCAAGTTGGCTTACGGTTTCGGGCGCGTGCCGTGGTTCTGACAGCGGGGACGTTCCTCGACGGAAAGATCCACGTGGGGTTGAACAACTACGTGGGCGGCCGCGCGGGCGATCCTGCTGCGATATCTTTATCCGCACGTCTCAAAGAGTTGAATTTGCCGCAGGGCCGACTTAAGACGGGAACGCCACCGCGCATCGACGGCCGCACGATCGATTTTTCAAAACTTGAAGAGCAGCCGGGCGATTTGGATCCGGTTCCGGTTTTCTCTTTTCTTGGCCGCGTCGAGCAGCATCCGCGCCAGGTGCCGTGCTGGGTGACGCACACGAACGCTCAAACGCACGACATTATTCGTTCAGGCTTGGATCGGTCGCCGATGTACACAGGGGTGATTGAAGGCGTTGGGCCGCGGTACTGCCCGTCGATTGAAGACAAGATTCATCGGTTTGCATCGAAGGACGCACATCAAATCTTTCTGGAACCAGAAGGGCTGACGACGAACGAGTTCTATCCCAATGGAATTTCGACGAGTCTGCCTTTCGATGTCCAATTAAATCTTGTGCGTTCCATGCGTGGTCTCGAACACGCCCATATCTTGCGTCCTGGCTATGCAATCGAATACGACTACTTCGATCCGCGTGCGCTGAAGGCTTCGCTGGAGACGAAATCCATTTGTGGGCTTTTCTTCGCCGGACAGATCAACGGCACGACGGGTTATGAGGAAGCTGCCGCGCAGGGACTATTAGCCGGCATAAACGCAGGGCTTCAGGTGCAGGGCAGGGATGCCTGGACACCGCGCCGTGATGAGGCGTACTTGGGTGTATTGGTCGACGATTTGGTAACGCGCGGAGTTTCTGAGCCGTATCGAATGTTCACGAGCCGTGCGGAATATCGTCTGTCTCTACGTGAAGATAACGCGGATATGCGCCTGACCGAAACAGGGCGGGAGCTTGGAGTCGTAGACGACGGCCGTTGGGATGCTTTCAGCCGCAAGCGCGACGCTGTTTCACGTGAAACAGAGCGTCTGCGCTCCACGTGGGTGAACCCTAAGACGCTTCCCGCTGAAGAGGCGACCGCGTTACTCGGCAAGCCGATCGATCACGAGTACAGTTTGGCCGATCTGCTACGACGCCCTGGTGTCTCGTACGATGGCGTCTGCGCTTTGCGCAACGGGGAATGCGGTTCAGCTGAATCGCTTGCCGATGATCCAGTTCTGCTCGCGCAGATCAAAGAACAGATCGAGATTGGCGTGAAGTACCAAGGCTATATCGACCGGCAAGCGGACGAGATCGTGCGCAACGGAGCGCAAGAGAACACGCGTTTGCCAGAAGCAATCGACTACAGCGAAGTGCGCGGCCTTTCGTTTGAGGCGCGACAAAAGTTAACGCAGCATCGTCCAGAAACGATCGGGCAGGCATCGCGTATACAGGGCATCACGCCGGCTGCCATATCACTGCTCATGGTGCATCTCAAGCGCGGCCTCGGCCGGCGCGGACGCGGCGCAGGCAGCGATCAGGATCAGGCCAGCAGCAACCCGGTGGTTCAATGAAGGACCAAAACGAATCGCTGGCTAACTTGCTCGACCGAGGTACGACTGAACTCGCGCTTGCGCTGACTTCATCGCAGAAACAGCAGCTGCTCGATTACGTTGCGCTGCTGGGCAAATGGAACGCCGTCTACAACCTGACGGCGATCCGCGACCCGAAGCAAATGCTCATTCAGCATATTCTCGATTCGCTTGCCATCGTTCCGATGCTCGTGGCGCGCCAACCAAAATCGATCTTGGATGTCGGTTCGGGCGGCGGTCTGCCGGGTATCGTGCTGGCAATTGTCTTCCCCGACGTGAAAGTGACGCTGAACGACATCGTTCACAAGAAGACCGCCTTTCAGTCGCAAGCGAAGGTTCAGTTGGGGTTGGCGAATCTTTCCGTCGTGACGGGGCGCGTTGAGAATCTGCGGCCGGGTTGCGAAGTCCCGGGAAAATTCGACGTAATTGTCTCGCGCGCGTTCGCAGACCTCGCGGATTTCGTTACACTTGCGCGTCATCTGGTTGCGGAGGACGGCCGGATTCTCGCGATGAAGGGCTTGCAACCGGACGACGAGATCGCGCGTCTGCCAGATGGCGCGACGGTGGAGCGCATCGAGCGTCTGAATGTTCCGATGCTCGATGCCGAGCGCCACTTGATCCATGTAGCCGTCGGCGCGCAGTAACACGTCGCGGGCGCTTTCGTCACGGCCGTAAATGGCAGCTGATCTTCTGACAGCGAAGAAACGAGGACATAAAACGATGGCAAAAATCTTCTGCGTCGCAAATCAGAAGGGCGGCGTTGGAAAGACCACCACGGCGGTCAATCTCGCGGCAAGTCTCGCGGGCCTTGATCAACGCGTTCTACTCATCGATCTGGACCCGCAGGGGAACGCGACGATGGGCAGTGGCGTCAACAAGGGCGCATGCGAGAAGACAATCTACGAAGTGCTAGTCGACGGGGTGACACTACGTGAGGCGGTAGTGCGACCGGAGAGCGTGGGATACCACGTTCTGCCTGCGAATCGTGAACTCGCTGGCGCGGAAGTCGAGCTTGTGGATATGGACGACCGCGAGCACATTCTTCGCTCGGCCATCGCGCAAATAGTCGATGACTATGACTTCATCTTGATTGATTGTCCGCCTGCATTGTCGCTGTTGACATTGAATGCGTTGTGCGCCGCGCATGGCGTCGTCATTCCAATGCAGTGTGAATATTTCGCGTTGGAAGGCTTGTCGGATCTGGTGAGCACCATCAAGCAGATCCACGCGAACCTCAACCGCGATCTGAAAGTGATCGGACTGTTGCGTGTGATGTTCGATCCGCGCATCACCTTGCAGCAGCAAGTGTCCGAACAGTTGAAGGAACACTTTGGCGACAAGGTTTTCGATGTCGTCATTCCACGCAACGTGCGCCTTGCCGAGGCGCCGAGTTACGGCCTGCCAGGCGTGGTGTTCGACAAGTCGTCGCGTGGCGCGCAGGCGTATATCCAGTTCGGCACGGAAATGATCGAGCGCGTACGCGCGCTGTAACGCAAACCCATTCGATCTGGCGGACGACGCCAACGGAGGAATCGAAATGAGCGCTGTGATGAAGAAGAAGGGTTTGGGCCGAGGCCTGGATGCATTGCTCGGCGGCAGCGTCGACATTACCGAAGCCGTACGCGGCGAAGGCACGCCGTCAGTCCTGTCGCTCGACAAGCTGCAGGCGGGCAAGTATCAGCCGCGTACCCGAATGGACGAGGGCGCGTTGCAAGAGCTCGCCGCGAGTATTCGCGCGCAAGGCCTCATGCAGCCGATTCTCGTGCGCTCCGTCGGCCCGGATCAGTACGAAATCATCGCGGGCGAGCGACGTTTTCGCGCGGCGCGTCTGGCTGGGCTCGACGAAGTGCCGGTGCTGGTGAAGAACGTGCCCGATCAGGCTGCCGCCGCGATGGCGCTGATCGAAAACATCCAGCGGGAGGATTTGAATCCGCTGGAAGAGGCGCAGGGTATCCAGCGCCTGCTCGACGAATTCACGTTCACGCACGAGCAGGCGGCCGAAGCGGTCGGGCGATCGCGTAGCGCGGTATCGAATCTGCTGCGTCTCTTGAACCTCGCCACGCCCGTTCAGACGATGCTGCTCGCAGGCGATCTCGACATGGGGCACGCACGCGCGCTGCTCGCCGTCGATGCCGCCACGCAGATTCAATTGGCTAATCACGTGGTGAACCGACGCTTGTCGGTGCGTGAAACGGAGCGCCTCGTCGCCGCGACGACGAAGGAAGCGCCGGCAGTCAAGGCGCGTCCCGCGAACGATGGCGGCCGTGACACGCGCAGGCTCGAGGAAGAGCTGTCGGATCTGCTCGCGGCGAGCGTGAAGATCAAGCTGGGCGGACGAGGACGCGGCAAGGTGATGATCGATTTCGGCAACCTCGACGCGCTCGAAGGCATTCTGAGCAAACTACGCGGCAGCATTGAAGCGCCTAATTCGGCCGCGTGAGTCTTGTCGGAATACAACGTCAAGCAATCGCGCTCCGACCTCCTGACGCGCGTCTGGAGGACCGTCAGTAAAGAGCCGGTCCTCGCCATTCTCGTGCTCGCGCTCGGCGTGTTGCAAGTGGTTCATCCGCGCTCGTGGGCTTCGCTGCCAGGTCTTGTGGATTGGCAGACCGTGCTCACGCTCGCCGGCCTGCTCATCCTGACCAAAGCGATCGAATTGTCAGGATTCCTGATGTGGGCCGCGCATCGGCTGGTGCATCACATCCACGGCGAACGCGGCCTGGCGCTGCTGCTCGTCGCGCTGGCGGCGGCGCTGTCCACGGTGCTGACCAACGATGTCGCGTTGTTCGCGGTCGTGCCGCTCGCGCTATCGCTGCATCGGCTCGCGCCCTTGCCCATCAAGCGTCTTGTCATCGTGATTGCGTTGTCGGTGAACGCGGGGTCGATCCTCACGCCGCTCGGCAATCCACAAAACCTCTTCCTCTGGCAGACGAGCGGCGTCTCCTTTGGCGCGTTCGTCTGGGCGTTGCTGCCGCTTTGCGCGGTCCTCATGCTCATGCTCGGCGCCGTGACTTGCGCGATGTTTCGCAACGCGCCGCTCGACCTTTCTGGCGATGCCGAAGAGCACGGCGTCGACCGTGTGTTATGCGGTGTGAGCGTGCTTGCGTTCGCCGGCTTCGTCGCACTGGCCGACGCGCATCATGCCGGGCCCGGCCTCGCTGTCCTTGCCGTCGCGTTCCTGCTTTGGCGCCGCGAAGTTGTCTTGAAGATCGACTGGCTGCTTTTGCTCATCTTCATGCTGATGTTCATTGTGCTGCGCAGCGCGGCCGCGTTGCCGGCCATCCACGGCTTCATCGCGCAGTTGGGTATCGGCACGCCGATGCGTGCTTATGCTGCGGGCGCGGTGCTGTCGCAGGCCATCAGTAACGTGCCGGCGGCCATCGTGCTCGCCGAGTTTTCGAAGGACTGGCGCGCGCTTGCGTTCGGAGTGAGCGTCGGTGGTTTTGGGGTGGCAATCGGCTCGCTCGCCAATCTCATCGCCGTGCGTCTGTCGGGCGAGAAGGGCATGTGGGGTCCGTTTCACCTCGTTTCGATCCCTTTCTGGTTTGTTGCAGTGCTTGTTGGATGGGCGCTCATCTGAGTTTCGCGACGCAATCTCACGTCGTCTGAAAATCTGCTTGTAACCGCAAGAAAAGTCTCGCTTTCGAGACCATTTTTTAAGCTTTGTCCGCTTGGCTTTTGACGCACCTAAACTATTGAATCCCTGAGGACAATCGCTTACAATCCCCCGGATTTATCAGCTAGGCCACCTAGAAAGCGCGGCGAAAGCGCAGGGTGGTTTCCGAACTGTCGGTTGATGTGTTGAAGGGGTTTGAAGACGGTGCGAGAGCAGAATCGAGCGCCGGTGGGCGGGCAAGACAGCGCTCAAAACAAACGCGGAGACATTCACGCTTCAGGAGATCAGCCCCGCAGTTCGTCTGACGACTCGTGGGACGCCGAGGCGCAAGATAACAATATCGTTCCGCTCACGCGGGGCCAGGCAGAGAAGCTGTTCGGTCCTGATGTGAGTCGTCCATCGCGGGTCACGCCTTTCAAGGTAGTGGCCGCGCAAATGGTTTTGTCCCTGGGTGCGACGCTGTTGTGGTGGCTGTTCTACAAGCCGCCGGGCGATGCTGCGCTGTCCGCCTTCCTCGGAGGCGCGATCTGCTGGCTGCCCAGTGCACTGTTCGCGGCGCGCCTGAAGGCGAAGAGCGGAGCCGAGACCATCATGAGTTGGACGATCGGCGAAGCGATGAAAATGGGAGCGACGATTGCTATGTTCGTAGCGGTCGCTTTCTGGTACAAGAGCGCGCTGTGGTTGCCTTTGCTCGTTACGTACATCGTCGCGTTGAAGACTTACTGGCTGGCCATGGCTTTGCGTTGACCTCCAGGGTAATCGCCAGCCCGAAGTCAAGTATGTAGCATCACACATGAAAGCGCGGTTATGAACGCCGCGCTCGGGCCGGACGCCCGGAGCCGCAACGCGAAGCGGTGGCTCGGATAAGCGTCTGGCGACGAAAGATTTTTGACAATTTGGGTGGCTTTAACGATATGGCAGCTAGCGAAGGAACGCACGCTCTGGACCCGTCCGAGTACATTGCGCACCACTTGCAGAATCTTTCCACGCACACACAGACGTCGATTTTCGACATCCACGTCTGGAATCTGGACACGCTGTTCTGGTCCATCGTGTGCGGTCTCCTGACCATCGTCATTCTCGGTATCGCGGCGCGCCGCGCGACGTCCGGTGTTCCCGGCCGTTTCCAGTGCGCGATCGAGATGCTCGTCGAAATGGTCGAAGATCAGTCGAAGTCGATGATCCACGGCAGCCGCCGCTTCATCGCTCCGCTCGCGCTGACCGTGTTCGTCTGGGTCGCCCTGATGAACTCGCTCGACTTCATCCCCGTGGATCTGCCAGGCCGCGTGATTGGCTGGCTGGGCCTCGAACAAGTGCTGCCGCATCATCGCATCGTGCCCACGGCCGATCTGAACGGCACGCTCGGCATCGCGCTCGGCGTGTTCGTGCTGATGATCTACTACAACCTCAAGATCAAGGGCGCAGGCGGCTTCGTGCACGAGCTGCTGTCCGCTCCGTTTGGCGCGCATCCGCTTCTGTGGATTCCGAATCTTGCGCTGAACATCATCGAGTTCGTCGCCAAGACGGTTTCGCTCGGCATGCGGCTTTTCGGCAACATGTACGCGGGTGAGCTGCTGTTCCTGCTGATCGCGCTGCTCGGCAGCATGTGGCACTTCGGCGCGGACGCCTCTGTACTTGGCTTTATCGGCCATGTGGTCGCGGGTACGGTCTGGGCGATCTTCCACATTCTGATCGTGCTGCTGCAAGCGTTCATCTTCATGATGCTGACGCTCGTGTACATCGGTCAGGCGCACGACTCTCACTAAAGAGTGTTCGCGGCAGGTCCAGAATCGCTTAGGTTTTAGTTTTCAATTTTTATAAATCCAGTTCCAAAGTCTTTAATCAAAGGAGTGAACATGAACGCTTTCATCGCCAACATCCAGGGTCTGACCGCCATCGGTATCGGCATCATCATCGGCCTGGGTGCAATCGGCGCCTGTATCGGTATCGGCCTGATGGGCGGCAAGTACATTGAAGCATGCGCCCGCCAGCCGGAACTGATGAACCCGCTCCAGACCAAGATGTTCCTGCTGGCTGGTCTGATCGACGCGGCGTTCCTGATCGGCGTTGGTGTGGCAATGCTGTTTGCGTTCGCGAACCCGCTGCTCTCGAAGCTCGCAGGCTGAGGTTCCTCGGAAGTGTGCGTCTCTTCTTGCGATGAGACGCAAGACGGAACGGGTGAGGCGCTGATCGAGCACAACGGGCCGATGAGCGCCTTTTAACCGTTTCACTCTCCGACTAAGCAACGTTTAAGGAAACACCGTGAATCTCAACGCAACCCTGTTTGCGCAAATGGTCGTGTTTCTGATCCTCGCGTGGTTCACGATGAAGTTCGTGTGGCCGCCGTTGATCAATGCCCTCGACGAGCGCTCAAAGAAGATTGCCGACGGCCTCGCCGCCGCCGACAAGGGCAAGGCGGAACTCGAAGCCGCGCATAAGCGCGTCGACCAGGAACTCGCGCAGGCTCGCACGGACGGTCAGCAACGTATCGCTGACGCCGAAAAGCGCGCCGCAGCCGTCGCCGAAGAAATCAAGGCCAACGCTCAGGCTGAAGCCGCGCGCATCGTCGCGCAAGCCAAGGCGGACGCCGAACAGCAAGTCGTCAAGGCGCGCGAGTCGCTGCGCGCCGAAGTCGCGGCCCTGGCCGTGAAGGGCGCCGAGCAAATTCTGAAGCGCGAAGTCGATCAGAAGGCTCACGCCGATCTGCTGAATCAACTCAAAACCGAGCTCTGATCATGGCCGAACTTGCAACCATCGCTCGTCCTTACGCAGAAGCGCTGTTCCGCGTAGCCGAGAGCGGCGATCTCGCGGGCTGGTCCACTTTCGTCGAGGAACTGGCCCAGGTTGCGCGTCTGCCCGAAGTGCAGTCGGTCGCCTCGAGCCCGAAGGTGAGCCGCGATCAAGTAGCGGACTTGCTGCTGTCCGCAGTGAAGTCGCCTTTGGCTCAAGGCAATGTACAGGCGAAGAATTTCGTCGGCATGCTGGTGGACAATCATCGTCTGTCGCTGCTGCCTGAAATCGCCGTGCAGTTCGACGAGCTGAAGAACGCCCGCGAAGGTGCGGCCGACGCGCTGATCGTAAGCGCGTTCCCCTTCGAAGGCGAACAATTGAACGACCTAGTCGCAAGCCTCGAACGCAAGTTCGAACGCAAGCTGAAACCGACCGTCGAAGTCGATCAGTCGCTGATCGGCGGCGTTCGCGTGACGGTTGGCGACGAAGTGCTCGATACCTCGGTCCGCGCGCGCCTCGCCAGCATGCAGACGGCTCTGACCGCCTGACGCTTCGTTAGAAGCGAATCGCTGGCACGCAACAGAATTGACTATCAGGAGCGAATAATGCAACTCAATCCCTCTGAGATCAGCGAGCTGATCAAGAGCCGGATCCAGGGCCTTGAAGCGAGCGCGGATGTTCGCAACCAGGGCACCGTGATCTCCGTGACCGACGGTATCGTGCGTATTCACGGCCTGTCGGACGTGATGCAGGGTGAAATGCTCGAGTTTCCGGGCAACACCTTCGGCCTCGCGCTGAACCTCGAACGCGACTCCGTCGGCGCCGTTATTCTCGGCCAGTACGAGCACATCTCGGAAGGCGACATCGTCAAGACGACGGGCCGCATTCTCGAAGTGCCGGTCGGTCCGGAACTGATCGGCCGCGTGGTCGACGCGCTGGGTAACCCCATCGACGGCAAGGGTCCGGTCAACGCGAAGATGACCGACGCAATCGAAAAGATTGCCCCGGGCGTGATCTGGCGTAAGTCGGTGTCGCAGCCGGTGCAAACGGGTCTGAAGTCCATCGACTCGATGGTGCCGATCGGCCGTGGTCAGCGCGAGCTGATCATCGGCGACCGTCAGTGCGGCAAGACCGCGGTGGCTGTCGACGCGATCATCAATCAGAAGGGCAAGGACCTTTTCTGTATCTATGTCGCGATCGGCCAGAAGGCTTCGTCGATCATGAACGTGGTGCGCAAGCTCGAAGAAACCGGCGCAATGGCTTACACCATCGTCGTGGCGGCTTCGGCTTCGGAATCGGCCGCGATGCAATACCTCGCGCCGTACGCCGGTTGCACGATGGGCGAATACTTCCGCGATCGCGGCCAGGACGCGCTGATTGTTTATGACGATTTGACCAAGCAAGCATGGGCGTATCGCCAGATTTCGCTGTTGCTGCGCCGTCCGCCGGGTCGTGAAGCGTATCCGGGTGACGTGTTCTATTTGCACTCGCGTCTGCTCGAGCGTGCGGCTCGTGTTTCGGAAGACTACGTCGAGAAGTTCACCAACGGCGAAGTGAAGGGCAAGAGCGGTTCGCTGACGGCACTGCCCGTCATTGAAACGCAAGCCGGCGACGTGACCGCGTTCGTTCCGACGAACGTGATCTCGATTACCGACGGCCAGATCTTCCTGGAAACCGACTTGTTCAACGCCGGTATCCGCCCTGCCATCAACGCGGGCGTTTCGGTGTCGCGCGTCGGTGGTGCGGCTCAGACCAAGGTCATCAAGAAGCTGTCGGGCGGTATTCGTACCGACTTGGCGCAGTATCGTGAACTGGCTGCGTTCGCGCAGTTCGCGTCGGACCTGGACGAAGCCACCCGCAAGCAGTTGGAGCGCGGTCGCCGCGTGACGGAACTGCTGAAGCAGCCGCAGTATCAGCCGCTTCAAGTGTGGGAACTCGCTGTGGCGCTGTTCGCGGCTAACAACGGCTACCTCGACGATCTGGAAGTTGCGCAAGTGCTGCCGTTCGAAAAGGGCCTGCGCGAATACCTGAAGACGAGCCATGCCGATCTGGTTAAGCGCATCGAAGACAATAAAGACTTGTCGAAGGACGACGACGGCGCACTGCATACCGCGCTGAAGGACTTCAAGAAGTCGGGCGCTTATTGATCGGGACTGAGGAGCAACGCGCGGTGCATCGACCGATGAACACCGCGCGGCTTCGATCAAGGAGTAAGCAATGGCTGGAATGAAGGAAATTCGCGGCAAGATCAAGAGCGTGCAGAACACGCGCAAGATCACGAAAGCGATGGAAATGGTCGCCGCATCGAAGATGCGCCGCGCCCAGGAGCGCATGCGTTCCGCCCGTCCGTATGCCGACAAGGTCCGTGCAATCGCGGCGCACATGAGCGCGGCGAACCCTGAGTATCGTCACCCGTTCATGGTGAAGAACGAAGGCGCGAAGACGGCCGGCCTGATCCTCGTCACGACCGACAAGGGTTTGTGCGGCGGCATGAACACGAACGTGCTGCGTGCGTCGTTGCAGCGCATCAAGGAGCTGGAGCAGACCGGCGTGTCCATCGAAGCGTCGGCTATCGGCGCCAAGGGTCTCGGCTTCCTGAACCGGCTGCGCGCCAAGGTCGTGTCGCAAGTCACGCATCTGGGCGACACGCCGCATCTGGAAAAGCTGATCGGCGCGGTGAAGGTGCAGCTCGACTTGTATTCGGAAGGCAAGATCAACGCGGTGTACCTGGGGTACACGCGCTTCGTCAATACGATGAAGCAGGAAGCGGTGATCGAGCAATTGCTGCCGTTGACGGCCGAAGATCTGCAGCAGAAGGCAGACGAAGCCGCGATTGCGAACGACACGCCGAAGACCTCGTGGGACTACATCTACGAGCCGGACGCTCAAACCGTGGTGGACGAATTGCTCGTGCGCTACGTCGAGGCGCTGGTTTATCAGGCGGTGGCGGAAAACATGGCGTCGGAACAATCGGCGCGCATGGTCGCAATGAAGGCCGCGTCGGATAACGCGAAGACCGTGATCAACGAACTGCAGCTCGTCTACAACAAGAGCCGCCAGGCCGCGATTACGAAAGAATTGTCGGAAATCGTCGGCGGCGCCGCTGCGGTCTGATCTTGATGACCGCGTGAAAGAACACAGTATCTAAAGGAAATGCGATGAGTACTACTGCTTTGGTAGAAGGCAAGATCGTACAGTGCATCGGCGCCGTTATCGACGTGGAATTTCCGCGCTCGCACATGCCGAAGATTTACGACGCGCTCATTCTGGAAGGCACCGAGCTGACGCTGGAAGTCCAGCAGCAGTTGGGCGACGGCGTGGTCCGCACCATCTGTCTGGGTGCATCCGACGGCTTGCGCCGCGGCACGATCGTGAAGAACACGGGCAACCCCATCAGCGTGCCGGTCGGCAAGCCGACGCTTGGCCGCATCATGGACGTGCTCGGCCGTCCGATCGACGAAGCCGGTCCTATCGAATCGACCGCCACGCGTTCGATTCACCAGCTCGCGCCGAAGTTCGACGAGCTGTCGCCTTCGACCGAACTGCTCGAAACGGGCATCAAGGTTATCGACCTGATCTGCCCGTTTGCCAAGGGCGGTAAGGTTGGCCTGTTCGGCGGCGCCGGCGTGGGCAAGACCGTGAACATGATGGAACTCATCAACAACATCGCGAAAGAACACGGCGGTTATTCCGTGTTCGCCGGTGTGGGTGAGCGTACCCGCGAAGGGAACGACTTCTATCACGAAATGAAGGACTCGAACGTTCTCGACAAGGTCGCGCTGGTGTACGGCCAGATGAACGAGCCGCCGGGCAACCGTCTGCGCGTGGCGCTGACCGGCCTCACGATGGCCGAGCACTTCCGTGACGAAGGTCTCGACGTGCTGTTCTTCGTCGACAACATCTACCGTTTCACGCTGGCGGGCACGGAAGTGTCGGCACTGCTCGGCCGTATGCCGTCGGCAGTGGGCTATCAGCCGACGCTGGCTGAAGAAATGGGCAAGCTGCAAGAGCGCATCACGTCGACCAAGACTGGTTCGATCACGTCCGTTCAGGCCGTGTACGTCCCTGCGGATGACTTGACCGACCCGTCGCCGGCTACGACTTTCGGCCACTTGGACGCAACTGTCGTGTTGTCGCGTGACATTGCATCGCTGGGTATCTATCCGGCAGTGGACCCGCTCGATTCGACCTCGCGTCAGATCGACCCGAACGTGATCGGCGAAGAGCACTACTCGATCACGCGCGGCGTGCAGCAAACGCTGCAGCGTTACAAGGAATTGCGCGACATCATCGCGATTCTGGGCATGGACGAACTCGCGCCGGAAGACAAGCTCGCCGTGGCGCGCGCTCGTAAGATCCAGCGTTTCCTGTCGCAGCCGTTCCACGTTGCTGAAGTGTTCACGGGCTCGCCGGGCAAGTACGTGCCGCTGAAGGAAACCATTCGCGGCTTCAAGATGATCGTCGAAGGTGAGTGCGATCATCTGCCGGAGCAGGCGTTCTACATGGTTGGCACGATCGACGAAGCCTTCGAAAAGGCCAAGAAGATTCAGTAACGGTCGGGTGTAGACGAAGCGGGCGCGGATCTCAAAACTCCGCGCCTTCGTAATACGCTCAGGAGTCGATATGGCAACCATCAAAGTAGACGTCGTCAGCGCGGAAGAGCAGATCTTCTCGGGCCAGGCGAAGTTCGTCGCGCTGCCGGGCGAAGCAGGTGAACTCGGCATTTTGCCGGGCCACACGCCGCTCATCACGCGCATTCGTCCGGGCGCGGTGCGCATCGAAGCGGAAGACGGTTCGGAAGAGTTCGTTTTCGTCGCAGGCGGAATCCTCGAGATTCAGCCGGGCGTCGTGACCGTTCTTGCCGATACCGCCATTCGCGGCGCCGATCTGGACGAAGCGAAGGCCGAGCAAGCAAAGAAGCGCGCGGAAGAAGCGTTGCAGAACACGGGCTCGAACCTTGAATACGCGACCGCGCAAGCGGAACTCGCGTACGCAACGGCACAGCTCGCCGCCATTCAGCGTTTGCGCAAGCTTGGCTCGAAGCACTAAGCCAGCGCGCTTGTAGCAAATCGAAGAAAGCAGCCTCCGGGCTGCTTTTTTTTTATGGCGAGTCCGGGTTGCTTACCGGCAAATCTGCATGACCGTTGTGCACCCCGATTGCGGGTAACACTTGATGCCAGCGCCGCTTGCCACCGTGCAAAATAGCCTTCCAAACAGCCTACGTCCTTGAGGCTGCATATCTTGCACGGTCGATAGCGGAGACCCTTCGATGGCAACTCAACCGACGCAGGCCAGCGCGCAAGTCGAACCGCGTGACGGTCTTTCCTACGTCCGCGGCGCGACCGACACGCCCTTGAGCGACGCCACCGTTTCGCGCTTTCTTCTCGATACCGCGCGCCGCTTTCCCGGGCGTCCCGCTGTCGTGTTTCGTGAGCAGAACATCCGCTGGACCTGGCGTGAGTTCGCCGACGAGATCGACGTGCTTGCGAGCGGCTTGCTTGCGCTTGGCATCGAAGCAGGCGACCGCGTCGGGATCTGGTCGCCGAATCGCGCGGAATGGCTGCTGACGCAATTTGCGACGGCGCGCATCGGCGCGGTGCTGGTGAATATCAATCCGGCTTATCGGCTTGCCGAACTGGAATACGCACTGAACAAGGTCGGCTGCAAGGCGATCGTCGCGGCGGAGCAGTTCAAATCGTCGAAATATCTGGAGATGTTGCAGACGCTCGCGCCGGAGCTCGCCCATGCGCAACCGAACGCGCTAAACGCGGCGAAGCTGCCGGACCTGCGCGCCATCATCCGAATGGGCGAAGGCAAGACGCCCGGCATGCTCAACTTCGACGCGTTGATGGAAAAAGGCCGCGCGCTCGTCGATACCGCGAAGCTCGATGCGCTCGAAGCCAAACTCGCCGCCGACGAAGCGATCAACGTGCAGTTTACGAGCGGCACGACGGGCAATCCGAAGGGCGCGACGCTTACGCATCGGAACGTGGTGAACAACGCGCGCTATATCGCGATGGCCATGCGCCTCACCGAGAACGACTCGCTGTGCATTCCCGTGCCGCTTTACCACTGCTTCGGCATGGTGCTCGCGGTGCTGGCGTGCGTATCGACCGGCTGCGCGATGGTGTTCCCCGGCGAGGCATTCGATCCCGCCGCGACGCTCGCCGCCGTGCACGAGGAGCGTTGCACGGCGCTACACGGCGTGCCGACGATGTTTATCGCCGAGCTCGATCATCCCGAGTTCGCGAATTACGACTTGAGCCGGCTGCGCACGGGCATCATGGCGGGCTCGCCGTGCCCCATCGAAACGATGAAGCGTGTGGTCTCCACCATGCATTTGGACGAGATCACCATCGCTTACGGCATGACGGAGACAAGTCCGGTTTCGTTTCAAAGCTCGACCACCGACCCGCTCGACAAACGCACGACCACTGTCGGGCGCGTTCAGCCGCATCTGGAGGTGAAGATCATCGACCCGCTCGGCGAAATCGTGCCGGTCGGCCAGACGGGCGAACTGTGCACGCGCGGCTATTCGGTGATGAAAGGCTACTGGGGCGACGACGCAAAGACGCGCGAGGCAATCGTCGATGGCTGGATGCATACCGGCGACCTCGCGACGCTCGACGCCGAAGGATACTGCAACATCGTCGGACGCCTGAAGGACATGCTGATTCGCGGCGGCGAGAACGTCTATCCGCGCGAGATCGAGGAATTCTTGTTCCGCCATCCGAAGGTGCAGTCGGTGCAGGTGTTCGGCGTCCCGGACGAAAAGTACGGCGAGGAGGTGTGCGCCTGGGTCGTGCTGCGTCCGGGCGAGATGGCCAGCGCCGACGAGATCCGCGACTTTTGCCAAGGACAAATCGCGCACTACAAGATTCCGCGTTACATCCGGTTCGTCGACGAATTGCCGATGACGGTGACAGGCAAGGTCCAGAAGTTTGTGATGCGCGCGCAGATGATCGACGACCTGAAGCTTGCAGAAGCCAAAACGGCGTAATTGAGACGACGAAGGGAGCGCTATTAAGCGCTCCCTTCCTGTCATGGCACGAAACGTTCGGCGGCGAAACTCGCAACTAGCGCAAACGTTTGTGCAGGCGAAAAAAAAGCGGGCCTGGAGCCCGCTAAAAACCACACGCTACGGGGTTAGCGCGAGGAGACCAAAGGTGGGATTCGATTCAACGTCAAATCGACGAACGATCCCAACACTGATGTCCCTTTCAGAGATTCGCCCAAGGCGACCACCGGAAAACGCCGCATTTGCAACCGCGCGCCCGGACACATCCGTGTTGAAACCGTTTGAACAGATTGTGGGCGAATTGATTCTGACCCGCCGTAACAAAGTGTTTCAGGTTGTAACCCCCGTCCCATAAGGCTCTCGTTAAATTTTCGGTCGCGGATGCGTACAAAGCCGTGCAGATATTGTCAGTTATTAAGCTGATTTATTCGATCCGCTAAAACTCCCGGAGTTTTTCCGGTTATATGGGCCGCTGCGTTAATCGGCATTTTCCGGGAAAATCGAACGGGCGCACGTATGAAATCGATACTCATTCGGCCTGAACCGCCAAAACTTCCCGTAAAAGACGCACTTGGAGACTCGTATGACCATTGACGCCGCCCTGCTTCGCTACTACGCCGCCGTCGCCGAAGCTTTTCCGCCGCTCGGTCCCGATGCCGACGCGAAGGCAGTGCGCGAGCGCTTCGGCGAAGTGGCGAAAGCCTACGCCCCGGCGCCGGACGAAACCATTTTCGTCGAGGACATCGAGATTCCGCTTGCCGGGCGCACGCTTGCCACGCGCATCTATAAGCCGAAGTCGGCGAACGGTCTGCTGCCGCTAATCGTCTACTTTCACGGCGGTGGCTGGGTGGTCGGCGATATCGAGACGCATGATGCGCTGGTCGCCCGCCTCGCGCGCGACTCGCAGTGCGCAGTCGCGAGCGTCGATTATCGGCTGGCGCCGGAGCATCCATTTCCCGCGCCTTGCGAAGATGCCCTCGACGCGCTGATTTGGCTCGCCGAACATCGTTCGCGGCTTGGCTTCGCGACGGACCGGCTGGCTGTCGGTGGCGATAGCGCGGGTGCGCATCTCTCGGTGGTCGCGGCGCGCGGCGCGAACGAGCGCGTGGCCGGTCTCGTCAGTCTCCAGCTTCTGCTGTATCCGGTGATGCGGCGGCAATTCGAGAGCGCGAGCTGTCTTGCAAACGCGAACGGCCCCGGCCTCACCAACGACGAGATGAAGTGGTACTGGACTCAGTTCCTGTCCGGCGTGATGCCCGACGCCCATGATGTGCGCGCCTTTCCGCTCGCCGAGCCGTTCGAGCGGACGCCTGCGCCCGCGTTGATCGTCGCGGCAGCCTACGACCCGCTTTACGACGATGCCCACGAACTCAAGCGCTTCCTCGAAACCAACGGCGGCCGCGTCGAATTGATCGACGCTGCGGAAATGACGCACGGCTTCGCCCGCATGCATCCGCGATCCGAAGCCGCGCTTGCCTGGCTGCGTCGAATCGGCGAGCGCGCGGGCGAGTGGTTGCGCGCCGCGCGCTGATCGTTCATTTGAGCCACTTGTCCACTACAGCCTGAAACTCGCCCGAACCGCGCGCGAGGTGCAACCACTGGTCGACGTACTGCTGCCAGACGACATCGCCGCGCGGCAGCAGATACGCCTTTTCGCCGAACTGGAAAGGTTTGTCCGGATGCACGGTGCATAGGCCTGGATTGAGCTTCTGCTGAAGCAGCGTTTCCGAGGCATCCGTGACCATGACATCTGCCTTGCCGTCCAGAATCTGCTTGAAGATCGTGACGTTGTCCGGGTACTCGATCAACTGCGAATGCGGGAAGAACTGCTTGGCAAAGCGCTCGTTCGTGCCGCCGGGATTCACGATCGTGCGCACGTTCGGCTGATCGATCTGTTCGACGGTCTGATACTTGTCCACGTCATCGCAGCGAACAATTGGCGTTTTGCCGTCCTCCATATATGGCGCGGTGAAGAAGGCGCGCTTCTGCCGGTCGAGTGTCGTCGATACGCCGCCGACCGCGATATCGCACTTGTCGATGAAATCGTTCATCAGGTTCGACCACGAAGTCTTCACGTATTCCGCCTTGGCGCCAAGCGACTTCGCGAGGCTTTCCGCCAGGTCGATATCGATGCCTTCGAACTGTCCGTCCGTACGCAGGAACGTGTACGGCTTGTAGTCGCCGGTCGTGCAGACGCGCAGCGTGTGGCGCCCGAGGATGTCGTCGAGCCGCGTGGGCGGCGTGACGGGCGGCGGAGGCGCGGGCACGGTGCCGACACTTCCCGCCTGCACCGTTTGAGCAAGTGCGGTGGTGGACATCGACCCGGCAAAGACGGCGATTGCGACACTAATGGACGTTAAAAACGCGCGTTTCATCGATTCTCCGTGTTCTATTCGTATTGGTTGCCGCCGTCGATCATAACGAGCGCGCGTGAGTCTGAACATCACTCTCAGCCGCCGATGACGCGCGCATCGTCCGGTAGAATGGACGATTCTTCGCATTCAGCATCGAGCGCCGTGGCCCACACTCTCCTGAACGACACCTTTCTGCGCGCGCTCTTGCGGCAGCCGACCGAATACACGCCAATCTGGCTGATGCGTCAGGCCGGGCGCTATCTGCCCGAGTACAACGCCACGCGCGCACGCGCCGGCAGTTTCCTCGGTCTTGCGAAGAATCCCGATTACGCCACCGAAGTGACGCTTCAGCCGCTCGAACGTTATCCGCTCGACGCGGCGATCCTCTTCTCCGACATCCTCACCATTCCCGACGCAATGGGCCTCGGGCTGAACTTCGTGCAAGGCGAAGGTCCGCGTTTCGAACGCACGGTGCGCACCGAAGACGACGTAAAGCGCTTGGCCGTGCCGGACATCGACGCCACGCTGCGCTATGTCACCGACGCCGTCGGCCAGATTCGCCGCGCGCTCACCGACGCGGAAGGCCGTCAGCGGGTACCGCTCATCGGCTTCTCGGGCAGTCCGTGGACGCTTGCGTGCTACATGGTGGAAGGCGGCGGCTCGGACGATCATCGCACCGTGAAATCGATGGCTTATTCGCGGCCCGATCTCATGCACCGCATTCTCGATGTGAACGCGCAAGCGGTTGTCGCGTATCTCAACGCCCAGATCGAAGCCGGCGCGCAGGCGGTCATGATCTTCGATACCTGGGGCGGCGCACTCGCCGACGGCGCGTATCAACGCTTCTCGCTCGACTACATCGCGAAGGTCGTTGCAGGCCTCAAGCGCGAGCACGACGGCGCGCGGGTCCCGGTTATTACGTTCACGAAGGGCGGCGGGTTGTGGCTTGAGCAGATCGCGTCAATCGGCGTGGATGCTGTCGGGCTGGACTGGACGGTGAACCTCGGCGCGGCGCGCGAGAAAGTGGGCGCTCGCGTGGCGTTGCAGGGCAATATCGATCCGAGCGTGCTGTTTGCGCCGCCCGAGGCGATTCGCGCCGAAGCACGTGGCGTGCTGGAAAGCTTCGGCAATCACCCGGGGCACGTCTTCAATCTTGGCCACGGCATTTCGCAGTTCACGCCGCCCGAACGCGTTGCCGAACTGGTCGATGAAGTCCATTCGCACAGCCGGGCGATGCGCGCGGCCACGTTGGTACGCTAAGCGGTATGTTGCAGTGCAGCGCGATACCGTCGGGTGCAGCGTTTTAGAAATCGTCGGATTTGTCTGAAACGCCCGCCCTTGGCGGAATCGAAAGATGTCAAGACAGCAGTTATACACATTTTGTACGTTGCGGCGCGCCATCAGACATATCGCCATCCGCGATCAATTAAATGTCGCTATTTGTTGCGTAAGTGCCTGTTTGCATTAATGTTTGTTGTGGTCTGCCCGAAATGTGGGCCGACGCACATAAGTGATTGGCGACACGGTTTGCGGCAGCCCGTAATGCACTTCTCAACAAAGTTATCCACAGGCCTGTGGAAAGCATCGGAAATCTAAAAATAATCTTCGGTTTACCAGCGATTCTGATGTTTTACTTTAAGTTCGTCGCGCGAAGCCTGATGTCATTGTCGGAAGGCCCGCCGTGGCTTGCCGAAAGGCGTCGCGTGGTATGAGCGGCCTCTATGTGCGCGTCGCTATCGATCAGCCGATGTCCGTGCTGTTCGATTACGTCTATCAACTCGACGTCGAGCCTGTGGTCGGCTCGTTGGTGCAGGTGCCGTTCGGGCGGCGCGACGTCGTTGGCCTCATCTGCGAGATCGCGACCTCAACCGACGTCCCCGCCGACAAACTGCGCCACGTAAGCGCCATCTGCGATGCCTGCGCGCCGCTTTCCGCCGAATGGATCGGGCTCGCGACGTTCGCGGCGGAATACTATCAGCGCGGGCTCGGCGAAGTTGCGCTGCCCGCGTTGCCGCAAGCTCTACGCGACGCATCGCGCTGGAACCGCCTATTCGCGGTCGAGCCGCGTTACCGGATGCTGGCAGCCGGACGAGCCGAACTTCCGGATGCCTTGCCCGCGCGGGCGAGCGCGTTGCGGCGGCTGGCGGAAGCGCTGGGATCGAGCGAGACGCTGGGTTTGTCCGAAGCGCGCGCCGTACATCCCAAAGCAAGCGCGACTTTCGACGAATGGCTGACGCGCGGCTGGATCGAACGCGTTGAAGACGCATCGCCGGCGGATCACGCGCCGACGCTCGCGGCGACCGAAGCGCCGCCGCGCCTGACCGACGAGCAACGCGAAGCCGTCGATGCCATCGCGAGCGCGCAAGGCTTCGCGCCTTTTCTGCTGCACGGCGTGACGGGCAGCGGCAAGACTGAGGTTTATCTGCACGCGCTTGCCGCGCTGCTCGCCAGACAAGCGGATGCGCAGGCGCTCGTGCTCGTGCCCGAAATCAACCTGACACCGCAGTTCGAGGCGGCGTTCCGCAATCGTTTTTCGATGCTTGCGCCCGGTTCCATCGTCACGATGCACAGCGGTCTTGCCGAGGGCGAACGCGCCCGCAACTGGCTCGCGGCACACACGGGAAGCGCGCGCATCGTGCTTGGCACGCGCCTCGCGATCCTCGCGTCGCAGCCAAAACTGGCGATGATCGTCGTCGATGAAGAGCACGACCCGGCGTACAAGCAGCAAGAAGGGTTGCGTTATTCCGCGCGCGATCTGGCCATCTATCGGGCGAAGCAGCTTGGTATTCCCGTCGTGCTCGGGTCGGCGACGCCATCGCTCGAAACCTGGTGGCAGGCGGAGCAGGGCCGCTACACGCGCCTGACGCTCAAGCGCCGCGCCGTCGCCGATGCGGCGTTGCCAAGCGTGCGGCTCATCGATCTCGAAGAGGAAAGGCAGCGCGGGCGCGCGTCCGTGGAAGGCTTGTCGGGCCCGCTCATCGCAGCGCTGAAGGCGCGTCTGGAACGCGGCGAGCAGAGTCTCGTGTTCCTGAATCGGCGCGGCTATGCGCCGATTCTGTCGTGCGACGCCTGCGGCTGGGTCGCGGGCTGTCCGCGATGCAGCGCCTACGCCGTGCTCCACAAGCCCGAGCGCGCGTTGCGCTGTCACCATTGCGGCTGGGAATCGCGCATTCCAAAGGCATGCCCGGAATGCGGCAACATCGATATCGCGCCAATGGGACGCGGCACGCAACGCGTGGAGGAAACACTCGCGAGCGTGGTTCCCGGCGCACGGGTGTTGCGCATCGACGCGGACAGCACGCGGCGCAAGGGCAGCGCGCAGGCGCTTTTCTCGGATGTCCATGCAGGCGAGGTCGATATTCTCGTCGGCACGCAGATGATCGCGAAGGGCCACGACTTCCGCCGTGTGACGCTCGTGGGTGTCCTGAACGCCGACACCGCGCTTTTTTCTCACGACTTTCGCGCAAGCGAACGGCTTTTCGCGCAACTGACGCAGGTGAGCGGCCGCGCGGGTCGCGCCGGACTTCCCGGCGAAGTGATGATTCAGACGCGATATCCGCGTCACGCGCTGTATCAGGCGTTATCGCGGCAGGATTACGTGGGATTCGCCAACGCGACGCTCGCGGAACGTCGCGACGCGCGTCTGCCGCCATTCGTCTATCAGGCCATGCTGCGCGCGGAAGGCCGCACGCTCGAAGCGGCGCTGGCGTTTCTCGGGCAGGCGGCGGCCGCCTTCGCGCCCTTGCCGGGCGCGGACCGCGTGACGGTCTACGATGCCGTGCCGCTTACCATCGTGAAAGTGTTCAACGTGCACCGCGCGCAATTGCTGCTCGAAAGCAGCTCGCGGGCTGCGCTGCAATCCGCCCTGCGCGCGTGGCAACCGGCGTTGCGCGCGCTGAAGGGCGTACTGCGCTGGAACGTGGAAGTGGATCCGCTGGACGTCTAATACTCGGCGCGCGTGGCGCTTCCAGATGCGGATTCGAGGTCGTCGTGAAGATCGTCCGAACGGCCTACATGCGGCGATGCGCCTCGCACAAACAAGACGACGCACACTGCGAACATCACCCAAACGCTGGCTATCACCATCCAAGTGCTCATGCTCGTTATTCTCCGAGAGCCCCGCGGTGGTCCTCCGCGGAATGTGGCGCCGACGGCGCGCATGGCGTTTATATCGGCTGCACTCGGGCAATTACTTAGGGCATGTCCCAAAATAAAAAAGCCTAGGGAAACTACTAGGTGATTTCCGGCAATGTCCGTTCGGCGTTGCATCGCGCAAAGCCTTGTCCCACAAGGGTTCCAACATGGTGCAACCCTATCGAAATTGTCGGTTGCACCTTTTATTTCAGCGGAGTACGATTCGCCAACTTTTAGGTCTACGGCCGGGTGAGCACGTCCGGCAAACGAAGGAATCATGGCGAGCACAACCCTTGGCGTCAAAGTAGACGATCTGCTGCGTTCACGGCTCAGAGATGCCGCGACCCGGCTCGAGCGCACTCCTCACTGGCTCATCAAGCAGGCGATCTTTGCCTATCTGGAGCGTATCGAGCATGGTCAGCTTCCGCCGGAACTCTCGGGCACGAACGGCTCGGGCGAAGCGGGCGAGACCGTAGCCGTCGAGGGCGATGACGACAGCGCGCCGCAACCTTTCCTCGATTTCGCGCAGAACGTGCAACCGCAGTCGGTGTTGCGCGCGGCGATCACGGCGGCGTATCGTCGCCCGGAACCCGAATGCGTGCCGTTCCTGATCGGACAAGCGCGCTTGCCGGCCAGCGTTTCCGCCGATACCGAAAAGCTCGCGACCAGACTCGTCGAAGCCTTGCGCGCGAAGAGCACGGGCGGCGGCGTGGAAGGGTTGATCCACGAGTTCTCGCTGTCGAGTCAGGAAGGCGTTGCGCTGATGTGTCTCGCCGAAGCGCTGCTGCGCATTCCCGACCGCGCGACCCGCGACGCGCTCATCCGCGACAAGATCAGCAAGGGCGACTGGCGTTCGCACATGGGCCAGGCGCCGTCGCTGTTCGTGAATGCGGCGACGTGGGGCTTGATGATCACCGGCAAGCTCGTCACGACGAATAGCGAGGCCGGTTTGTCGTCGGCGTTGACGCGCATGATCGGCAAAGGCGGCGAGCCGCTGATCCGCAAGGGTGTGGACATGGCGATGCGCCTCATGGGCGAGCAGTTCGTCACCGGCGAGACCATCTCCGAAGCGCTCGCGAACAGTCGCAAGTTCGAGGCGCGCGGTTTCCGCTATTCCTACGACATGCTGGGCGAAGCAGCGACCACCGAGGAAGACGCGCAGCGTTACTACGCGTCCTACGAGCAGGCGATTCACGCTATCGGCAAGGCGGCGGGCGGGCGCGGCATCTACGAAGGCCCGGGCATCTCGATCAAGCTCTCGGCGCTGCATCCGCGTTATTCGCGTTCGCAGCAGGAACGCACCATGAGCGAACTGCTGCCGCGCGTGCGCGCGCTGGCGCTGCTCGCGCGTCGTTACGACATTGGCCTGAACATCGACGCGGAAGAAGCGGATCGCCTTGAAATCTCGCTCGATCTGCTCGAAGCGCTGTGCTTCGACCCGGCGCTCGCGGGCTGGAACGGCATCGGCTTCGTGGTGCAGGGTTATCAGAAACGCTGCCCGTTCGTGATCGATTACCTGATCGACTTGGCGCGCCGCAGCCGGCACCGGCTGATGATTCGTCTCGTGAAGGGCGCGTATTGGGACACCGAAATCAAGCGCGCGCAAGTGGACGGACTCGAAGGCTATCCGGTTTATACGCGCAAGATTTATACGGACATCTCGTATCTTGCTTGCGCGAAAAAACTGCTGGGCGCGCCGGATGCCGTCTATCCGCAGTTCGCGACGCACAACGCGTTCACGCTGTCGGCTATCTATCACCTCGCGGGACAGAATTACTATCCCGGCCAGTACGAGTATCAGTGCCTGCACGGCATGGGCGAACCGCTCTATGAAGAAGTCACGGGCCGCGACAAGCTGAACCGGCCATGCCGCGTGTATGCGCCGGTCGGCACGCACGAAACGCTGCTCGCGTATCTCGTGCGGCGTCTACTCGAAAACGGCGCGAACACGTCGTTCGTGAACCGTATTGCCGATGAATCCATCCCCGTGAAGGATCTCGTCGAAGACCCGATCGACGAAGCGCAGAAGATCGTGCCGCTCGGCGCGCCGCACGCGAAGATTCCGCTGCCGCGTCAGTTGTACGGCGACGAGCGGCCCAATTCGATGGGTCTGGACTTGTCGAACGAGCATCGCCTGGCGTCGCTGTCGTCGGCGTTGCTCGCGAGCGCGAATCATCAGTGGCGCGCCGAACCGATGCTCGAAGGCGACGATCCGCACAACGGCGTCGCACGCGACATTCGCAATCCCGCCGATCTGCGCGATCTCGTCGGCACGGTGGTGGAAGCGTCGAAGGAACAAGTCGGCGCCGCGATCGCCAACGCCGTGGCCGCCGCGCCGATCTGGCAAGCGACGCCCGTCGATGACCGCGCCGACTGCCTCACGCGCGCCGCCGACTTGCTCGAAGCGCAGATGCACACGCTGATGGGCCTCGTCGTGCGCGAAGCCGGCAAGTCGCTGGCGAACGCGGTATCGGAGATTCGCGAGGCTATCGACTTCCTGCGCTATTACTCCGCACAGATTCGCGAGGAATTTTCGAACGACACGCATCGTCCGCTCGGACCGGTGGTCTGCATCAGCCCGTGGAACTTCCCGCTCGCGATTTTCATGGGTCAGGTCGCGGCGGCGCTCGCGGCTGGCAATCCGGTGCTCGCGAAGCCAGCCGAGCAAACGCCGCTGATCGCCGCGCAAGCCGTGCGCATTCTGCGCGAAGCGGGCGTGCCGCCGGGCGCCGTGCAACTGTTGCCGGGCAACGGTGAAACCGTGGGCGCGGCGCTCGTCGCCGACCCGCGCACGCGCGCCGTGATGTTCACCGGCTCGACCGAGGTCGCGCGCCTCATCAACAAGACGCTGTCCGAACGGCTCGATCCGGACGGCCGCCCGATTCCGCTCATCGCCGAAACCGGCGGCCAGAACGCGATGATCGTCGATTCCTCGGCGCTTGCGGAACAGGTCGTCGCGGACGTGATGCAGTCGTCGTTCGACTCGGCGGGTCAACGCTGCTCGGCGCTACGCGTTCTTTGTCTGCAAGACGATGTCGCGGATCGCACGCTCGAAATGCTGACCGGCGCGATGAAGCAACTCGCGGTGGGCAATCCTGACCGGCTGTCGGCGGATGTCGGTCCCGTGATCGATGCCGACGCGAAACGCGGCATCGACGCGCACGTTGCGCAGATGCGCGAGAAGGGCCGCAAGGTCGTGCAACTGCCGCTGCCGGACGGTTGCGCGCAAGGCACATTCGTGCCGCCGACGCTGATCGAACTCGACGGCATCGACGAACTCAAGCGCGAGGTCTTCGGCCCGGTGCTTCATGTGGTGCGTTACCGCCGTTCGTCTCTTGATAAACTCCTCGACCAAATTCGGTCGACCGGTTATGGACTGACGCTCGGCATCCACACGCGGATCGACGAAACCATCGCGCATGTCATCTCGCGCGCGCACGTGGGCAACATCTACGTGAACCGCAATGTGATCGGCGCGGTGGTCGGCGTGCAGCCATTCGGCGGCGAAGGTTTGTCGGGCACGGGTCCGAAGGCGGGCGGCGCGTTGTACTTGCAGCGCTTGCTGGCCAAGCGTCCCACTGGATTGCCGAAGTCGCTGGCAAGCGCGCTCGTGGTGGACAAGGCGGCATCCGCCGATGCCCCGACCGCCGCTCTCACGGCGCTGCGCGACTGGTCCATCGGCGAACGCGATCCGCAGACCGCGGCGCGTTGCGACGGTTATCTGCAACACGTGCTCGCGGGCGCGACGGCCGTGCTGTCCGGTCCGACCGGCGAGCGCAACACGTACACGCTCGGCGCGCGCGGCACGGTGCTGTGCGTGGCGGCAACCCCGAGCGGCGCGCGGGCGCAGTTTGCCGCCGTGCTGGCAACGGGCAACAAGGCGCTGTTCGCCGGTTCGGCGGGCGAGCAGTTGGCGGCGTCGCTGCCGGCATCGCTCAAGCCGTATGCGGCGGTCAGGAAAGACGCGGCGGCGGAGTTCGACGCGGTGCTGTTCGAAGGCGACAGCGACGAACTGTTGTCGCTCGTGAAGGAAGTCGCGAAGCGCCCGGGACCGATCGTATCGGTGCAGGGCGTGGCGGCGGGAACATTCGCCGATGCTGATCATGACGGCGAAGACTATGCGCTCGAACGTCTGCTGACGGAACGCTCGGTGAGCGTGAACACGGCGGCGGCGGGCGGCAATGCGAATTTGATGACGATCGGTTGAGAAGTATCCTCTCGCGCTCGATTCAAACAAACGGCAGCAGGCACGGCGATCCCGGCGACGAGCTGCCATTCACACTGGTACTAGGAGAAGCTATGAAGCACACGATGAACAAGCTGGCAGCCGCCCTGACGCTCGCCGGCCTGTCGCTCGCGGGGACTGCGTTCGCGCAAACAGCAGAAGATGTGAAGGTCGGCTTCGCCGGGCCGATGACCGGTGCGCAGGCGCACTACGGCAAGGATTTCCAGAACGGCATCACGCTCGCGGTCGAGGACTTCAACGCCACGAAGCCGGTGATCGGCGGCAAGCCGGTTCGCATCGTGCTCGATTCGGCGGACGATCAGGCCGACCCGCGCACGGGCACAACCGTCGCGCAGAAGCTCGTCGACGACGGCATCAAGGGGATGCTCGGCCACTTCAACTCGGGCACGACCATTCCGGCATCGCGCATTTATGCGAATGCCGGCATCCCCGAAATCGCGATGGCAACCGCGCCGGAGTACACCACGCAAGGCTTCAAGACGGCCTTCCGCATGATGACGTCCGACACGCAGCAAGGCTCGGTCGCGGGCGAGTTCGCGGTGAAGACGCTGAAAGTGAAGAAAATCGCCATCGTCGATGACCGCACGGCTTACGGCCAGGGTCTCGCCGACCAGTTCGAGAAGGCAGCGAAGGCGTCGGGCGGCAACATCGTCGTGCGCGAATTCACGAACGACAAGGCTGTCGACTTCAAGGCGATTCTGACCAAGATCAAGTCGTCGAATCCTGACCTCGTGTACTACGGCGGCGCGGATTCGCAAGCCGCGCCGATGGCCAAGCAAATGAAGACGCTTGGCTTTCGTGCACCGCTGATGGCGGGCGAGATGGTCAAGACCGACACGTTCATCAAGATCGCGGGCGACGCGGCGGATGGCACGGTGGCATCGCTCGCCGGCCTGCCGATGGACCAGATGCCTGGCGGCGCGGACTACACGGCGAAGTACAAGAAGCGCTTCAACGAAGACGTAGAGACGTACTCGCCGTACGCCTACGACGGCGCAATGGCCATGTTCAACGCAATGAAGGCGGCCAACTCGACGGACCCGGCAAAGTATCTGCCGCTGCTTGCCAAAACCGACATGCAAGGCGTGACCACGAAGCATCTGGCGTACGACTCGAAGGGTGATCTGAAAAACGGCGGTATCACGCTGTATAAGGTCGTTGGCGGGAAGTGGACGACGCTGCAGAGCGTGGGTGGGAAGTAAGGTTTAGTGGCTGTTTTGGATGGCCCGGTCGTATGCGACCGGGCCGTTCTTATTTGTGATCCAACGGCAATTTAGCCAGTACGAACTTTCACAGCCTGCAAGCCTCTCGGCGTTTCATTAGCCTGGTAACTCACTTCCATGCCTTCTTCGAGTCCATCCGGGTCGGCATCCGTCAGAACGGCGTATCGGAAGTAGATGCTTGTGTTCGAACCGCTTGCCGGTTTGATGAAGCCGAAGTGATCTTTCAGACTTGCAATGACGCCCATCTTCCAGACATCCTCCGCTGCCCCAGAGGACGGAGGCCTGTCGCGTCTGATCTGAAACAACCCGCTCAAAACGGCCCGCTCGTCTCCTCGCGCGTCATCCATCCGGTCGATGACCTCGGACATCATCAATGGATAACTCACCTCGTTGAGCAACATCTGGCTCGGATTTGCGCCCTTTTGTTCTCCAGTCGTAGTCTCGAATGAGTAAGACCAGCAAACAACCATTACTCGAATACCAAGCGTCTTGAGCTTACGCGCGAGCGGTATGTAATCACTGTCGCCTGCAATAAGGACGACCACATTGAACTGCTTGTAAATGGAAAGCTCGAACGCTTCAAGAGCCAGCCAGACATCGATGCCCTTTTCCTTGCCAGCGAAGCTCATTGGGAAGTAATGCGCCGTGACGTTCTCCCGCATCAGGATGTCGTCGAGTACGCGCTCGTTGAACAGAATGTCGTGGCCTTTGTCCGCGCTCTTGCGCGCTGAGAATCGGCCTCGGAAGTAATGCGCGTCGATCACCTGACAATCGCGCGCGTCCACTGTCTCGACAAGCGCTACTCTGTGGCGAATGTATTCATGCAAACCGTGAATCGAAAGCCATGCTTTTTTCGGATGCTGGTGCATGTAGTACTTGCTCACCAGATCAAAGTAATTCCCATCGTAGAAGACGCCGATCTTCGTCAGTTGCTTCGCTGCGTGAGACATCGATTAGTTCGCTCCTTCTTCAAACTGAGGTGGCTCGCCGAATGGGCGATTAACTCAATTATCCAAAGCGAATGCAGGCTGCTGATAGTGTTTAATGCTTAAAAGAATCGGCTCGTGCGCCGACGTCACCGCTTTGTTGCTGCCTAAATCTCAAGCGATCTATCAGTCATTTGCCGATTAGCTGAATCTGACGCGCTTAGGCATCAGTTGCTCGATCGCTTTCATCGTGCTGTTTAACGCGCTTGAGTCCCGTCACCATCCCGCCGATTAAATTCTCTCGTGTCCACAAGCTCATCGACACCGCCGCGACGACATGCACGCACACGCATATTTCGATCAGATAAGACAGCCATGTGTGGATCTCTTGTGGCCAGTCTTCGCCCCAGAAGGCATCGAGCCGCATGATCCAGCCGGATACCGCGAGCGCCAGTACCAGGAACCACAACGCAACGGCCATCAACGCGCCCAATGGATTATGCGAGACATGATGTAGGGGCTTGCCCGCTGCAAGCGAACGGAGATAGGCACGAAGCTGCGCGGCGCCCGGCCACCAGGCGGCAAAGCGCGCATGCCGCGAACCGACGAAACCCCACACGATACGCGCCAGCACCAACCCCGCCGCGATATACCCAAGCACTCGATGTGTCGGGTTTGTTGGCCCAAAAAGATTCCATGAAACGACGCCCGCCACAATCCAGTGTGTGAGCCGGACCCAAAGATCCCAGACCTTCACGCGAGGGCCGGCCTTGGCAGACATGACGAAGCGCGCTTATTCGACTTCCGATTTCACGACAGCCAGCGTCTTGGTGTCGTAGTAGATCTCGACCTTCTTGCCATTCTTGTCGTGCCCGTAGATTTCATAGCAGTTGCCATCGATCTTGAACTTGCGGATCTTGTAGCCTTGCGCTTCGAGTTGCGCCTTGGCGTCCGACTCCTTGATCCACTCGCTCTTGGGATGCGCCGTGCAGTCCGCCTTCGCGAACGCGGCGCCGGAAAAACCCATTGCCAATGACAAAGCCAGTACCTTGAACATCGTCGACTCCCGGTGGTTTGAAGTCCGAACACTCTACTTCCACCGGAAGGACATCGCAAGTCAATCGAAAGCTATCCCTCAGCGCTTCGCCTGCTCCCGAATCTGTTCGAGCGTCGCGCCCGGCGTGCTCTGATCCGCCGGAATCCGAATCTCGATCACCGCGGGCAATCCGGAACACACAGCGCGCTCGAACGCCGGCATGAACTGCTCCGTCGATTCGACCCGCTCGCCGTGCGCCCCGAACGCGCGCGCATAAGCCGCGAAGTCGGGGTTCGTCAGCCCCGTGCCATGGACCCGATGCGGATAGTGCCGCTCCTGATGCATGCGGATCGTGCCGAACTGCCCGTTGTTCACGACCACGAAAATCACCGGCAGCTGGTACTGCATCGCCGTGGCGAGTTCGTGGCTCGACATCATGAAGCAGCCATCGCCCGCGAACGCGATCACCGTGCGCTGCGGATACAGCGACTTCGCCGCGATGGCCGCAGGCACACCGTAACCCATCGCACCGCTCGTCGGCGCAACTTGCGAGCGGAAGTGCCGATACGAATAATGCCGATGCAGCCAGGTCGCGTAATTGCCCGCGCCGTTGGTGAGAATCGCGTCTTCGGGCAGGCGCTCCGAAAGCGTGCGCATGATCTCGCCGAGCTGGACATCGCCGAGCATGGGGCGCGGCTTGCGCCATTCGAGATACGCGGCGTGCGCCGTCTCGGCGCTGCCCGACCACGCGATCTGCGCGGGCGGTTCGAGCGCGGCGAGCATCGACGCAATCTCGGGCATGCCGGAGACGATCGGCAGATCGGCGCTATACACGCGGCCCAGTTCCTCCGCGCCCTGATGCACGTGTATCAGCGTCTGCTTCGTCTTCGGGATGTCGAGCAGCGTGTAGCCGCCCGTCGTCGATTCACCCATGCGCGGGCCGAGAACGAAGAGCACGTCCGCTTCGCGCACGCGCGCGGCCAGCGCCGGATTGATGCCGAGCCCGACATCGCCCGCGTAATTCGGATGCTCGTTATGCAGCGTGTCCTGATAGCGGAACGCGCATCCCGCCGGCAACTGCCAGCGCTCGATGAAGCGCGCGAAGTCCTGCGTCGCCTCGGCGGTCCAGCCGCTGCCGCCCGCGATCACGAACGGTGTCTTCGCGTTGGCGAGCAGTTCGCGCACACGCTCGATCTGCGCCTGCGAGGGCGCCGCCGCGACGCGCTGATAGCCCGGCACGGGCGGCGCCGCGTCGCACGCTTCGGTCAGCATGTCTTCGGGTAACGCCAGCACGACCGGGCCGGGTCGTCCCGCCGTCGCGACATGGAACGCGTGGCTTAGATATTCCGGCACGCGGCGCGGATCGTCGATTTGCGCGACCCACTTCGCCATCTGCCCGAACATGCGCCGATAGTCGATTTCCTGAAACGCCTCGCGATCCATGTGATCCCGCGCGCATTGGCCGATGAGCAGGATCATCGGCGTCGAGTCCTGGAAAGCGGTGTGCACGCCGATGGACGCGTGCGTCGCGCCCGGCCCGCGCGTGACGATAGCCACGCCCGGACGCCCCGTCAGCTTGCCGACCGCCTCGGCCATGTTCGCCGCGCCGGCTTCGTGGCGGCAGACGATCGTCTGTATCTGGCTGGTTTCGTCGTGCAGCGAATCCAGGACGGCGAGAAAGCTCTCACCCGGCACGCAGAACACGCGTTCGACACCATGATGAACGAGCGCATCGACGACCAGACGCGCGCCGGTGGTCTGGCCATGAGAAGCGGATGCCATGCGAACAAGTCTCCTTTGTCAGTGAGCATCGGTGAGCCCGGGTTTCGAGCCGCAGACCGTAGCTTACGCCGCTGGATGGGACTCTGGCTGATGCGGTCCGGCCGCCTTGGCGCGCGACGCGCCTGCCGCCACGCGCCTCACAGCCGGACAAACCGTCAAGCGACATCTCTCGTCCCGTCGCGTCGATCGTGCCAGACCGGAATTTTTTCCCGCATGACGCGCGACGCAATCCGCACGGCCGGGTTGTTTCCATCAGTCGAAATACCCCTCTTTCACACCCTTTATCCAGCGATAGGCCCGAAGTGATCTTCGCAATAATGGCTTCACTGAAAAGCGGGCACGGAAATAACCAAAGGGTGCTCGCCTCGCAAATATCGCTGCATCTATCCTCATCGGGGGCCAGTTTGAACATTCGTAAATTCATCGGCGCGAACAGTCGTGACGCTCTGCGCCAGGTCCGTGAAGCGCTCGGACCCGATGCCGTGGTGCTGTCCAACCGCACGCTCGACGATGGATCGGTGGAAATCGTCGGTGTCGCGGATAGCGATCTAGCTTCGATCTCGCCCGCGAAGGCCGCACGCGAACAGGCCGCCGCCGCGCCGTTCGCCAGCGCCACGCCGCGCGCCGCGCTTGCACAAGCCGCAGCCGCCGCGATGAAGCAGCAGGCCGCCGCTCCCAGCTCTCCGATGAACCCCTACGCCAGCGGCGATGTTTTCTCCTCCGTCTTCGGCAACACCGCCGACGCCGACGATTTCGACGAGCAAGCCGACGAAGAGCGCATGGAAGCACCGCGCACGATGGCCGATTCCAATCCGTGGTTGATCGAACATGCGCGCCGTATCGCGCAACAGGCTTCGGTGCCGTCGAACCGGCCGCTGACGCCGTCCGCCGCAATTGCACGCGGCATGGGCGTGCCGGTATCGGTCAAGGCAGCCGACGCACCGCGCCAGCAAGCGCCGCGTGCACAAGCCGCCGCGCAACCGGTTGCCGCCGCGCCTGCCGCACCCGCCGCGCAAGCGCACGCAAAGATCGAAACGCCCGACTGGGCGCGTGAAGCCGCGCAAGTCGCCGCACGCCGCGCCGCACAGAAGATCAACGCAGCACCGCAACCCGCCGACGAAGCGCCGGCCGCATCGGGCAATTTCGAAGGCTTGCCGGCTAATGCCGCAGCCGTCGTGACCGAAGCCATCCGCACGCGCATGGAGCAAGTCGTCAACGAAACGGTGATGAACGAACTCTCGTCGATGCGCGAGATGATGGAAGAGCACTTCTCGGGTTTGCTGTGGGGCGACCGCCAGCGCCGCAACCCGACCAACTCGGCCTTGACCAAGCGCCTCTTCGCCGCCGGTTTCTCCGCGCAACTCGTGCGCATGGTGATCGACAACATGCCGTCGATGGAGAACGTGGAAAACGCGCTCGAATGGGTGCAGCAAGTTCTCGAATCGAATCTGCCGGTGATGCCGAGCGAAGACGCGTTGATGGAACGCGGCGGCGTGTTCGCGCTGATGGGCCCGACGGGCGTCGGCAAGACGACGACCACGGCAAAGCTCGCGGCGCGCTGCGTGATGCGCTTCGGCGCCAGCAAGGTCGCGCTCCTGACGACGGACAGCTACCGGATCGGCGCGCATGAACAACTGCGCATCTTCGGCAAGATTCTCGGCGTCTCGGTGCACGCGGTAAAGGACGGCGCCGACCTGCAACTCGCGCTCTCCGAACTGCGCAACAAACATATCGTGCTGATCGACACGATCGGCATGAGCCAGCGCGATCGCACGGTCTCCGACCAGATCGCGATGCTGTGCGGCACGGGTCAGCCGGTGCAACGCTTGTTGCTGCTGAACGCCACGAGCCACGGCGACACGCTCAACGAAGTCGTGCAGGCCTACAAGAGTGCGCCGGACCAGCCGCCGCTCGCGGGCTGCATTCTGACCAAGCTCGACGAGGCGACCAACCTCGGCAGCGTGCTCGATACGGTCATCCGCTACAAGCTGCCGGTGCATTACGTATCGACCGGTCAGAAGGTGCCGGAGAACTTGTACGTCGCAACCAAGCGTTTCCTCATCAAGAGCGCGTTCTGCATTCCGCGCGATGGCTCGCCTTTCGTGCCGCAAGACGACGATGTGCCGGCGCTTCTGTCCGCACTGTCCGCACGCGCCACGACCGAACTGCATGGAGTCCATTTTGGATAAGTTCGTGCTCGATCAGGCTGAAGGCCTGAGAAGGCTGCTGACGCGCGCCAGTTCTCGCGTGGTGGCTGTAGTGGGCGGACCGGCGGGCATCGGTTGCACGTCGGCGGTAGTGAATCTCGGCGCGGCGTTGTCCGTGCATGGCAAGGATGTGCTCGTCATCGACGAGCGGCATAACGCGGGCTCGGTCAGCCGCATGGCGGGTGTGGATGGCGCGGGCGCGCTCTCGGCGGTGATGTCCGGCCGTCGCGAACTGCAGGATGTCGCGGTGCGCACGCCGATGGGTTTTTCGCTGATCGCCGCACCGCGCGATGAACGTATCAGCCACGACGCAGCGCAAGCACGCGCGCTGCTCGACGGCCCTGCGGACATCGTGCTGATCGATGCGCAACTCGATCGTAATGGCGCGCTCTCGTCGCTCGCGGCGCAGGCGCATGACTTTCTGATAGTGACGCGGGTAGCCGCGTCGGCGATCACCGAGGCGTATGCGTGCATGAAGCGCTTGCACTACGCCCACGCGATCGGCCAGTTCCGCGTGCTGATGAATCACGTGCAGGACGCAGCCGATGCAGCGGTCGCGTTCGACAACCTCTCGGGTGTCGCGAGCCGTTATCTGGCCGTGTCGCTCGTGCAGGCAGGGTATGTGTCCGAGGATGCGCGCGTCGCTCGGGCGAGGGAGCTCTCTCGGTGTGCGGTGGAAGCGTTTCCGGCTACGGCCGCGGCGCGCGACTACCGCTACATCGCAGCCGAGCTGCTGCACTGGCCGATGCGTCCCGCGCCGTTTTCGCGCGGCGACGAAGCGAGCCAGTACGACGCGCACATTCCGGTTGGCGAGTCTGGTGAAAGCGGACGGAAAGCGGCGCACCGAGCGGCGGCGTTTTCCGATCATGCAATGAGCAGCACGGCGTCGATGTGATATTGAAAGGTGAACAGGATGTATAACGCCCAAGGCAAACTCTCGCAGTCCGACGTGCTTACGAAATATGCGCCGCTCGTTCGCCGCCTCGGACTCCAGCTCGTCGCCAAAATGCCGGCGAGCGTCGATCTCGACGATCTGATCCAGGCCGGCATGATTGGCCTCCTCGATGCGGCTAGCCGCTACAAGGAAGATCAGGGCGCCCAGTTCGAAACCTACGCAAGTCAGCGTATTCGCGGCGCCATGCTCGACGAGTTGCGCGCCAACGACTGGTTGCCACGCAGCATGCGCAAGACATCGCGCGAAGTGGAGTCGGCGGTACACAAGGTGGAACAGAACCTTGGCCGTTCGGCCAGCGAGACCGAAGTCGCCGAGCACATGAAGATGCCGCTCGACGAGTATCAGTCGATGCTGCAGGACTTGCACGGCAGCCAGTTGATCTATTACGAAGACTTCGACCGCTCGGCGGACGACGAGCCGTTCCTCGACCGTTACTGCGTCGATCGTTCGGACCCGCTGTCGGCGCTTCTGGACGACAGTCTGCGCGGCGCGCTGATCGAAGCCATCGACAAGTTGCCGGAGCGCGAGAAGCTGCTCATGAGCTTGTACTACGAGAAGGGCCTCAACCTGCGCGAAATCGGCGCGGTGATGGAAGTGAGCGAGTCGCGCGTGTGCCAGTTGCATAGCCAGGCCGTGGCGCGTTTGCGTGCGAAGCTGCGGGAACAGTCGTGGACTAGCGTCGAGGCTTGAGTTCCGAGTTGTAGAGGCGCGCGAAGCCCCGAACCGGGGCCGCGCGCTTTTTGCTTTTGCCTTTGCAAAGGCGCTCGAATGCGCGCGGATGGGCTCAATGCATCTCGAAGTCGCGCGCCTCGGCGAACACCGTCTTGCCTTCGCCGAGACTCTTTGCGCGATACATCGCGCGATCGGCGGCTCTCAGCACGGCGGTGATATCGGCGTCATGCGCTTCTGCCGCGCTCGACAGCAAGCAGGCGCCGATACTCGCCGATACGCTCACTGGCCGCTCCTGCACCAGCGTGAGGTCGGCGAGCGCCGAATGGATGCCATCGGTGAGCGTGAGCACCGCGCTGCGATCGCGCATGTTGCGCGCGAGCACGACGAACTCGTCGCCGCCCAGCCGCGCGATGGTGTCGGTCTTGCGCATGCGCCGTGCAAGCAATTGCGCGAACGACTGCAACAGCACGTCGCCGACCGCGTGACCGTAGGTATCGTTCACGCCCTTGAAGCCGTCGAGATCGATCAGTAGCAGTGCGCTGGTATTCGCGTCGGCGGCTTCGGGCGCGGACATCGCGCGATTCACGGTTTGTTCGAGCGCGTAACGGTTATAGAGGCCCGTGAGCGGGTCCGTCGATGCCTGCCGCGCCAGCACGCGATTCGCGCTGCCAAGCCTGTCGACCAGCACGCTCAGATACACCGACGCGCCCAGCACGCTCAGCGCGAGCCCGAGCGCGGCGGCGCGGTTTGCCACCCACCACGGTTGCCACAACGCCAGCGCGACGATCGCGACGAGCGCCATCGCGCACGAAATGGCGAGCGTGCGCTTGCCGTAGCGGCATCCCGAGCCGATCAGAAACCAGAACACCACCCACAGCAGCGGCAAGGCGAGCGTGCCGCAGAGAAAGAGCATGGCGCCGAGCAACGCCTGATCGAGGATAGTGGTGATGACGAGCCGGACGTTGGACAGCGCCATCATCCGGCTGACGAGCAATAGTGTGATTGCACCGTAGGACACGTAGAGCGCGATCAACCGCGTGATCAGCGACGCGTTGGCCGAAGGGTGCCGCCACGCATACACCGCATAAGCCAGCAGAACTGCCGCTCCCATCCCGATACGCAGCATGGCTTGCTCGCGTTCGGGATTCCGGTTGCCGGACCATGCGAAGGCATAGGCCCGGCGTGCCGGTTGATGCGCCTGCTCCATACTGAACCCCTGGTGGTGATTTCTTGCTGTTATGGTCTTTTGCGCGTGTCTTTGCTGTCGCGCTTTTGTCTTATTGCGGCCCCGTCGCGATGTTCGTCTCCGACGACTGGTATTTTGCAACGTTTTGCCAAGCTGCTGTGAATCGTGTAAGAACGCATCTCGGACAGATGATTAACGGCGTTTTCTGCGGATGCTTCAGTGTTATGAGCGACGACTTTTCTCTCGCTGGCGAATGGCTGGCGGTGTGTAATGGCGATGACGTGCCGGCGGGTTCGACGCGAGCGTTCATCGTCGCGGATGAGCGCATCGTCGTATGGCGCGATGCCGAAGGTGTTGCGCATGTCTGGCGTG
Source organism: Caballeronia sp. GAWG1-1 (assembly GCF_023631465.1). NCBI lineage: Bacteria > Pseudomonadati > Pseudomonadota > Betaproteobacteria > Burkholderiales > Burkholderiaceae > Caballeronia > Caballeronia sp. GAWG1-1. Next base: position 75,201 of record NZ_JALQDB010000023.1, on the reverse strand, counting down.
ACTACTGTCCGCATCGCGGCGCGCAACTGTCGCTGGGCACGGTGACGAACGATCAGCTCGTGTGTCCGTACCACGGCTGGCGCTACGACACGCTTGGTCAGTGCGTGCTGATTCCGTCGAATCCGTCGCTTCGGCCTTCGAAACGCGCGTGCGCCACCGCGTTCGTCGCCGAGGAGAAATACGGCGTCGTGTGGATGTGCTTCGGCGAGCCCGCGCACGCGCTCGATTTCTTTCCCGAAGCTGCGATTCCGGGCGGACGGCGCATCAACCTTGCGCCGCAGACGGTGAAGTCATCCGCGCCGCGTGTCGTCGAAAACTTCCTGGACATGGCGCACTTTTCGTTCGTGCACGTGGGCATTCTCGGCGAGGATGCGCATACCGAAGTGCCGGACTATGAAGTCGTGGAAAGCGCCGACGGACTCGAAGCGCGCCAGTGCCGTTTCTGGCAGCCGGCGGGTTTGCCGGGGCAGGGCGGCGCGATGATGGATTACGTTTATCGCGTGAAGCGGCCGCTGGTTGCGAAGCTCACGAAGATGGCGTCGGGGGCAATGGGCGCACTGCATATCATGCTGGTGGCGTCGCCCGTGACGCAGACCGAGACCCGCGCGTGGCTCGTTTCCATTCACGAAGACGAGACTTCGCACAGCGACGAAGAGCTGTACGACTTCAACATGGAGATTCTGCTGCAGGACACGCCGATCGTGGAGTCGCAATGGCCGAAGCTGCTGCCGCTCGCGCTCGATGCGGAGTTGCATCAGAAGTGCGACCGGATGTCGGTGGCGTATCGGAGATGGTTGGCGGGAATGGCGTTTGGGTGGGGGACGACGAGCGCGTGATTCGATGGCCGGTAAGCCACCGCATCAAACGCGCTTGATGAGTCGACCCAGCACGTTCGCCAAGTCGCCGCCGGGCAGGCGGATGCCGAACTCGTCTTGCAGCACGGCCAGCAGTTCGTCGGTGCAGGAAATCTGACGGCGCTCGGCGACCGCATCGAGATGATGGACGCCGTAGTTGCCGTCGACGAGACTCTTGCGTCTTCCCTCGTCCGTGCGCGCAACGACCAATTGCGACGCAAGCGGTGACGCCGGATGCGTCGAGATGAACCAGTTGCCTATCTCGAAGTCGATCTGTTCCTGACGTTGCAAGTCGAATACATATAGCGCGCGCCAGACGCCGTTTATCCGCGCCTGAAGCACGTAACCGGCCTCGCGTTGCAGCAGCCTGAAACGTTCGAGCGATGTCGTTTGCTCGGCATCCGTATCGAGCCGCAGCGGAGTCGTCGGCACCATGCGGCCGAAGCCCACATCCGAGATGTAGTCGTCGCCCGGTCCAAACGTCACGAGAATCGACATATGCGTTCGCGGCGCCCACGCGGTTTCCGGGCCGCCCATGACGACGCGTCCCGTCAGGCCGCGCGCGTCGAATCCCAACTGCCTGAGCAATGCGAGAAAAAGCAGGTTGAGCTCGTAGCAGTAACCGCCTCGCCCGCCGAGCACGATCTTTTGTTCGAGCGATGCCACGTCGATGGACGTAGGCTCCTGCAAGAGCGTCGACAGGTTTTCGAACGGAAAGCGGCGGGTGTGGCGTTCCTGCAAGGTCCGCAACGTGGCGAGCGTCGGTTCGGGGCTGGCGCGACAGCCGAGCTGCGACAGGTAACCGTCGATGTGTTCAAGCCGCGCAGCCGTTTTAACGCGTGCCATGTTAACGCTCGTTGCCCACTTCGCCGATGACCATCGCCGGATTGCCGAACACTTTGGTACGCGCCTTCACGCGTCGCAAGACCACGCTGCCCGCGCCGACATACGCGCGGTCGCCGACGTTGCACTTCGGCAGCAGCGTCGCGCTGCTCGCGATAAACACTTCCTCTCCCACGTTGACGTGACCGTTCAGTTGGCATGCGCCGCAAATCTGCGTGTAGCTGCCGATAGACGTGTCATGCGCCACGCTGCTGTGAGTGCCGATAAACACGTGGCGGCCCACGTCGATATCACACGACATCTGCGTGAACGGACAGATGATTGAGCCCGCGCCGAGTTTCACGTCCCTGCCCACGAGCGCCGTCGGATGCACGAGGATACCGAACTCCGCGCCCTTGTCTTCGAGCAGGGTGACGTAGGCGCGCTTCTGCGACGGATCGCCTATTGCGCAGAGAAAAATGTCGTCGTCTAGCGGCAGATAAGCTTCAGGCGAGCCGATGATGGGCGCGCCGCACGCAAAGCCGTCGAGCATGTCGGTGCGGCTGTCGAGAAACCCCTTGACCTTCCATGGCGTTCCCGCAGCGATGGCCTGTTGCGACCAGACGAGCACTTCCCGCCCCAACGCGCCCGCGCCCACGATAATGAGATTTTTGATGCCGGTCACGGCTGCGAGCGTGTGTGTCATGCGGAAATGTTCACCGAGCGGCCGCCATCGACCACGAGTTGCTGGCCCGTGATCCAGCGTGCATTGTCGGACAACAGGAATTCGGCCATGCCGGCTATGTCGCTTTCACGCCCGAGACCTAGCGGATACGACTCCGCCATGCGCTCGCGCACTTGCTCGTTGCCGAATATCGAATCCGTCATGGGCGTATGAACCGCGCCGGGCAGGATGGAGTTGACGCGAACCGACGGCGCCAGTTCGACGGCGAGCGCGCGCATATAGGCATCAAGCGCGCCCTTGCTCGCGCAATAAACCCCGAGTCCCTTGGCGCCGAACTGACTCGCCGTACTCGACACGAACACGATATTGCGGAGCGCCTTGTCGTTCACCTTGCGTCGCACGAGCAGGCGAGAAATTTCCATGGCCGACATGAAGTTCACGTTCATGACTTCCACCGCGCTCGCGCGCTCGAGCAAACGAAGCGGGCCGATGATCCACGCGCCGGCGCAGTGGACGTAGTTCTCGATACGCATGCCGCGCGACGAAACGAAATCGACGAAGCCGGACTCGATCTCGTCCAGTTCGCGAAGATCCTGCACCCACAATGCGTGGGCGTCGGGGTTAGCGCAAAGCTGTCGCGTCTCCTCCAGCCGCGCCCGGTCCCTGCCGTGCAACACGAGCGACCGCGTGGAGGAAAGCTGAATGGCCGTTGCCCGGCCTATGCCCGATGAGGCGCCCGTAATCAGGCTATGAAATTCGTGGCTCATGACTGTCTTGCTCAGGACGCGGTGTAGCCGCCGTCGCAGACCAGCACCGAACCGGTAATCCAGCGACCGGAGTCGGCAACGAGAAAGGCGGCCGCATTGGCGATGTCTTCGGGCGTGCCCAGACCCAGCGGATGCGCGGATTCGATCTGCTTGCGCTGCTCTTCACTCCAGTGCCGGGAGTTTTCGTCGAACATCGCGGTCTTGACGAATCCGGGAGCAATGCAATTGACGCGGATACTTCTCGGCGCAAACTCCAGAGCCGCCGATTTTGCGAGGCCGGTGAGCGCGGCTTTCGACATGGCATAAGCCGACGCACCGGCGGAGCCGACGATGCTCATGACCGACGAGATGAACACCACCGAGCCGCCATTTGCGCGGCATACGCTGCGGTGCTGAAAGCCGCGCAGCAACGCGAGCGCAGCTTCGGCATTCACGCTGAACACTTCACGATAGCGCGCGGGCGTCAGCAAGCGGGTAGGCGCAATGGAACTGATTCCCGCCGCGTGCACGAGCCCGGAGAACGGTCCCCCGGCTTGCGCCAACTCGGCGAAGAGGCCGGGCAGGCGTTCGGTATCGAGAAGATCGAAGGTCACCGTCTTCGCGTTGAGGCCGGCGCTTGCTTGCTGAAGCCGCGCATCGTCACGATCCAGCATGACGACGGCCGCGCCCAGCGCGCTGAACAACTGGCTGGTCGCGAGACCGATGCCCGACGCCGCACCCGTGACGAGGATTCGTTGACCTTCGAGGTTCAAAGGATTCGACATGAATGCTCAGGCGTGCTGTTTTTCGAGCGCGGCGAACAAGTCCGCCGCGCAAGCGAATTCGCTGATGCCCTTGGCGCTGATCGCGACGCCAAGCTCCTTGTCGAGCCACGCAATCAATGCGAGCGCGGTCAGGGAATCCCAGTTGTCGTAATGGTCGAGCGGCAGGTCTGGGTCGACCGAATCGACTTCGAGCAACTCGGCGAGGTTGGCGTAAAAAGCATCTTTCATTTGGAAGCTCCTGTCAGGAATATTGCACCATTTCACATACGTCCAGCGGTCCGAGACGCATGAGCATCGATCCCCATGTGAGACCGACGCCGAATCCGGCGAGACATACCAGCGCCTCGTGCTGCGTCAGGACTTCGCGCAGGTTTTCGACGGTTGCCATTGGAATCGTCACGCCGCTGCTATTGCCGTACTTTTCCACCACGTTCATGGGCAGCTTGCCGTACGGAATGCCTATCTTGTCCGCGAGCTTTTGCAGCATGAAGCGGTTGGGCTGATGGAACAGAAACCAGTCGATCTCGTCGATGGTCGTTTCCGCCTGATTCATCAGCGCCGTGATCATCGGCGGAACCTCCGTCTGGACGAACGTAAAGACTTCCGAGCCTTCCATCTTCAAATGATCCAGCGCACGAAAATTGTGATCGCCTTCGTCCCGCGACTCGGCCGTTGCCGGCGAACACGGCATGCGCATTCCGCCGGCGGGAATCATCAGGGCCGCGTGTCGCGTGCCGTCCATCTTCAGATTGGCATGGACCACGCGATCCGGCGCCGCCGATTCGACAATGGCGATGGACGCCGCGTCGCCAACCAGCGGATAGCTGTTGCGGTCCCTGGGCGAAGTCCTGCGGCTCATCACGTCGGCGTTGACGAGTGCGACGCGCCGGATATTCGGTTGTTCGAGCAGCATGAACGCCTGGATGAGACCGACGACGAAGCCCGCGCATCCCTGGTTGATGTCCATGCAGAACATGTCCTGCTTCAGGCCGAGTCTTCCCTGCACGATGCTGCTCGTCGGCGGCATCAGGTAGTCGGGCGTTTGCGTGACGAGCACGAGGGCATCGATTTCGTCACGAGCGATCACCTTTCTCGCGAACAACTGCTCCAGCCCGAAGACGGCGAGGTCCGACACGCAGGTATCGGCATCGACGAGACGGTGCTTGTCGTAGCCCATGACCTGCATGAGTTTGCGCGAGCGCGCCTCTGGAAAGTCGAAGCGCTTCATGTCCTCGACGAACGATTGCTCGCGAGCGGGCACGACGGTCAGCAGACTGCTGATGCGCTTGCCCTTGAAGAACAGGTTCACTGCGTCACTCCATATCTCGCGAGGAGCAGGGAAATGGCCTGCACGTTGCGAAAGTGGTCGGGCACGATGTCGAGCCCATCGATCGAAATGTCGAATTCGTCGTCGATGGTCGAGACCAGTGTCAGCATGTCGAACGAATCGAGCAAACCGTCTTCGAGAAAATCCTCGGACCGCGTGAAGTCGCTTTCGGGGCGCACGCTCTTGAGCAAGTCCATCAACTTTGCTGCCAACATAAATTTCACTCCGTGTTCGAATACCGGCGCCAATGCGACTTCTGTCGCGGCGAATCCAGCCTGTTTCACGCCTCGACGGCCGGGCGCGGCGCCGCTTGCTCTTGCGAGAGCGCGAGCCTGTCTATCTTGCCGTTGGGGTTTCGCGGCATGCTGTCGATACGCATAAAGGCGGTCGGCAGCATGTACTTCGGCAAGCGCGCGCCGAGCGCTGTGCGGATGGCGGCGGCGGAAACGTTCTCGTCCGATTCGAAATACAGCGCGATCTGTTTCTTCGCCGAGTCGTACACCACACATGCCTGCGCAATGCCTTCGATCTGCAACGCGGCGTGCTCGATTTCGCCAAGCTCGATGCGATAACCCAAATGCTTGATCTGATAGTCGCGGCGGCCGACGAACATGATCTCGCCGCGCTCGTTTCGATAAACCGTATCGCCCGTGCGATAAAGGCGGTCGGGATAATGCGGCTGCAGCGGATTCATCGTGAAGGCATCCGCCGTTTTCCGCGGATTGTTCCAGTATCCGAGCGCAAGCGAACTGCCACGCACGCACAACTCACCGTGCTCGCCGATGCGCGCGGCGCGCCCCTCGTCGGTCAGGATCAGCACATCCGAATTTCGGCAGGGAAAGCCGATCGGCAGCTTCTCGTCGTCGCCGAAATCGCGCTCGACGATGAAGTACGTGCAATCCACCGTCGCCTCGATCGGCCCGTACAGATTCACGAACATGGCTTGCGGCAAGTGCTTGCGCCAGATGTTCAGCGGCCGCGTGGGGAATACTTCGCCTGCGAAAAGAATCTTCTTCAGCGCGACGGGCGGCAAGCGTTCGAGCAGCGCCTGATTCGCGATGTTCACCATGATCGTGGGCACCCAGAAAATGAAGCTGATGTTCTGATCGATCAGGTGCTGGAGAAGCGAAGCCGGGAAAGCCGCGATCTGTTCCGGGATCAGCGAGATGGTCGCGCCCTTCGCGAGACACAGGAAGAGTTCGAGCGAGTAAATATCGAAATACAAAGGAGACAGGCTGCCGATCGTCTCGCTGCCATCGAGCGCCAGACGTTCGAATGCCCAGTCCATGAAGTCGATGGTCGCGCGATGATTGAGTGCAACGCCTTTCGGCACGCCCGTGGAACCCGACGTGTGGATGATGCAAAGCGGGTCCGTGTCGATGATATTGTCGAGGCACCAATCCAGTTCGACGTTCGATGAAGCGTGGTCCGTATGCCTCACGTCGTCGATAAGGAGAATCCGCTTGTCATCGATTCCGACTGCGTTCAAGGAAGACGCCAGCGCGGCGTTCGTCACGATGAGCGGTGCGTCCAGATTATCGAGAATTGCCTTGAGGCGGATGGCGGGCAGCTTGATGTCGAGATTGGCGTAGCAGTTTCCCGTGTAGACAATGCCCAAGTCGGCGAAGATGGTTTCGGCGCACTTCGGCAGAAACACGGCAATCGGATTGCGGATCGCATCGGTACGCGCGCGAATGGCGGCGGCGAATGCCTTCGCATGAACTTCGAGCTCGCGAAAGGTATAGCGCTTGTCGCCATCGACGATGGCGGTCTTTTCCGGCATGCGTGCCAGCGCACCTCCTTCGAAATATTCGAGCACGTTGATCATCATGGTGCGGCCTGCGTCCTGAAAAAAGCATCGATAAAAGCGGTCGGGCTGACGCGCGTCGTCGTCATGCGGAACATCTAGCGCCGTGCGCCTTGCAGCCCGACTCTCAGGAAAAATTCTGCCATGTCGCTGCAAGACCTCATCGCGCGAACAGACGGTGATTTGACGGTCATTTCAGGTCGTGAGAGCGGCCGTTTGCAGCGCTCAAGATCGTCTCGACGACGAAGGCGACATGCTCGTCGCTCAAGGCCGGGTAGATCGGCAGACACAGTACCTTGCTGGCCGCATTGGCCGCGACCGGCAGATTCGCGCGGCTCGCCGAGGGAAGTCCGCGGTACATCGGGAAATCGGAGATAAGCGGATAAAAATAGCGGCGCGCATAGATCTGCCGACTGCGCAGATGTTCGTATAGCGCATCGCGGGTGAGCGAGAAATCGGCTTCGACGAGTATCGGAAAGTACGAGCAGTTGGCAACGGTCTGCGAGCCTCTTGGCAAACAACGGATACCCGGCACATCGCGCAGCATTTCGCGGTACAGCGCGTCTATCTCTCGCCGGCGCGCGAGCGCATCTTCTATGTGTTCGAGTTGAACCAGGCCGAACGCCGCGTTGATCTCGCTCATCTTCGCGTTGATGCCGCTCGCCACCACCGTCGTTTCGTCGACGAAACCGAAGTTCTTGAGCTGGTCTATGCGCAGCTTGGTCTTTGCGTCCGGACAGACGATTGCGCCGCCTTCAAAAGTGTTGAACACCTTTGTCGCGTGGAAGCTGAGAACGGACAGATCGCCGTGCGCCAGGATGCTGCCCGCTTCGGTCTGCACGCCGAAGCCATGGGCGGCGTCGTAGATGACCTTCAGGTTGTAGTTGTCCGCGATCCGCTGGATTGCATCGACATCGCACGGATTGCCGTAGCAATGAACCGGCAGGATCGCCGTGGTCTGAGGCGTGATGGCCGCCTCGATCTTCGCGGGGTCGAGATTCAGCGTGACAGGATCGACATCGACGAATACGGGTTTGACGCCGTTCCACAACAGCGAATGCGCGGTCGCCACGAACGAATACGGCGTCGTGATGACTTCGCCCGTGATGCGCAGCGCCTGCAGCGCCGTGACGAGCCCGAGCGTGCCATTGCTGAACAGCGAAAGATGCCGGACGCCTAAGTGTTCGCCGAGCGCCTGTTCGAAGCGCTGATGGAACGGCCCGCCGTTGGTCAGGACCTTGCTCTCCCAGATTTGCTCGAGGTAGGGCAAAAATTCCGCGAGCGGCGGCAGATGCGGCTGCGTGACGAACATTCGCTCCAGCGGCAGCGCGGAAACTGATTCGGGAGGCAGGCTGGCTGTCATGTCTTTCGTGTTCCGAGGGTGATGTTGTCGCCGCGCGGCTGGCGGCGTCCCACGCGCCAGCCGAAAACACCTATGCCGGCCTGTCAGGGCGATTCCGATGAATTATCTGGTCAAGGCCGCGCAGGCAATGCGGCGAGATAACGTGCCAAAACCGGTCTGTTCGCGTGATCGACGGAACTCGTCTGCCTGCAGACTTCACGCTCGGGAAGATCGACCGCGAAGTGCCGGCGCTCCTCATCCATTCGTCGAACCGGCCGAAAGCCAGCAACCAGACCGCAGGGTAGTGCCACATGAACATCGCCAGCACCAGAGCTTCACGCAAGGGGCATCCGTACTACATCTATGCGCCGGCTTACCGGGAGTCATCGGCCGGGATCGTCGTGATGCACACGCTCTGTCACCTGCTCAATCGCGAGGGATACGACGCCTATATCTCCGCGACCGATGTCGTCAACCCACGGTTCGACACGCCGCTCGCCACATTCGAGGTGCAGGCCCGACACAGGTTGGAGGGCCGCATGCCGATCGTCGTTTATCCGGAGATCGTGTCGGGCAACCCGATGAATGCCGATGTATGCGTACGCTATATCCTCAACCACATCGGGTTCCTGTCGGGAAAGCCGCTCAACGAGGGCAAGGACGATCTGGTCTTCTATTTTTCGGAGAACTTCCTCGGTAGCGCGAACAAGAAGGACGTCGATTTTCTGTTCTTGCCCGTCATCGATACGGAGCTGTTCAAGCCCGATCCCACGGTCAAGAAGGACCGGACGTTCGTCTTCCATTACCGGCATCCGCTCGACAAGATCGACTTTTCGCTTTTCCCGCCCGGCACCGAACTACTGTCGATGGCGAACCCCGTGACGCTTCCCGAACTCGCGAAGAAGCTGCAAGGCGGCCGGGTGCTTTACTCCTACGAGCAGTCGTCTGTCTGTAACGAAGCCATGGCGTGCGGCTGCCCTGTCATCTACCTGCCCGAGGGCGGGTTGAAGGCCGTGCCGGATCAGTTCGCCTTCGGCGTCAACGGGGCGGCCATGGCGAACGAGAAGAATGGCTACGCGCGCGCCTTGGCGACCGTGGACACGATATATCCGACCCTGGTGGCGCTCGGCAACGTGTTCCGGGCGGACCTGCCCGTGTTTCTGGAGAAGACTCAGGATGCGGCGCGAAAAGCGCTTCGGCGCCCGGCCGAACTGCGGGTTGCCTCGTCGAACGTGCCGAAGACCCCGAAACGGCGGATCGCGGCACTGACGACCGAGCCGGTCGCGCACCGCTGGTCGACATCGCGCGTCAAGAAGCCGTTCGAACTCCTGGCCGACCATTGGGAACTGATCTGGCCGATCCAGAACAACGAGGAGAAGATTGCGTCGGCCGACATCGTTTTGATGCAGCGGCGCTTTCCGATGGCCGCCACGCCCGAGCAACTCGAAGCGATCTTCGGGCTCGGCAAGCCGGTGATCTACGAGACCAACGAGCCGTATCACGACCTTCCCGAGACCCATCCGCTGCACTTCTTGAGCCGGCGCGCGGGCGAGAAGGTCGAGTACGTCATGCGCCGTGCGAACGCGCTGATCGTCACGACGCCGGCGCTAGCGGAGGCGATGCGTCCGTGGAATGGCAACATTCACGTGTTGCCGACGAGCGTGGACTTCGACCGCTTCTACAGTCCGGTCCGAATGAACGAGGACAAGGTACGCATCGGCATCATGGGTTCGGCGACGAAGCCGTGCAATTTCGCAGTCATCGAACCGGCGCTCATGGCGCTTCGCGCGCGCTTCGCTGGCGACGTGCAATTCGTGTTCGTCGGCGCGCCGCCTCCGCCGGACTGGATGGGACAGCCGGATGTCACCCTGGTTGGCGTAGCCGAAACCTACGAGGAGCACGCGAAGGTCTTCCGGCAACTTGAACTCGATATCGGCCTCATGCCGCGTGCCGCGTCGGAAGTCGACAATGGCGAAGCGCGGACGGAATGGCTCGAATACGCGGCGGCAGGCGTGGCGACGCTCGGCAGCGAGCATCCCGCATACAGCGACCTGGTGCGCGATGCCCGTTCGGGCGTGCGTGTGGATTCGGTATCGGCCGATGCCTGGGTCACTGCGATTGCGAATTTGATCACCAACCCGGCGCAGCGCCGTAGCCTTGCACGTACGGCGCAAGCCATCGTCTACAAGAGCGGTTCAGTGCAGTCGCAACTGGCGCAATATCACGAAGTGTATTTGCGGGGCCTGGGGCTCAAGCTCGGTGGAGCGTCGGCAAGTGGACCGGAGCGGATTCCAGCCGTGTTGATTCTTGACCCGGAAGGAGACGCGCGGAAGGTGCAGGACAGCTTGCGACATCATGCACGAGGTCCGCTCAGGAATCATATGACCGTGGTGCTGACGACGCAGGAGGGCGCGGTGCCGGAGTGGAGCGACAACCTGCGTTATCTTCAAGCCACGGTGGGCGAATTCTCGAGCGCGATGGAGCAGATTTGCGGGCATGATGAATTCGACTGGAAGGTGGTCACGGAAGCGGGCGTCGAGTTGATCTGAACGGCATTGCCGAGAACTACGTGGTGCGCCCGGCTGGGATCGAACCAGCAACCCCTGCCTTCGGAGGGCAGTACTCTATCCATTGAGCTACGGGCGCGTTGACGAGGATCTTGGCTGCGGGGGACGCTGGAGAAGCATCTGCAAGACCCATGCGAATCCGAGAGAATACCTGTTTTCGATGAATCCGTCCATCGCGCGGCCCGCGCGAGCGCCTTTCTTGGAAGCTCGGAACCCGCGCCGGTTCGGGTAAACGCGCGTGAAACCAAAGCAGGCGGCCCACGCCCTGCGTTAAACGTTCCGTCTATAATCGACCGTGCCCTCATACAGAAGGAGGGCAATCGCGGTAGCCACACGCTGTCACTGAACCGACTCACCTAGAAAAAACGGGAGACGAGACAAGCATGAGCGAAGCACCCCACGGAGCCCCAATAAAAACACCCGGCCAACTCATCGCGGCGGTGATCGCGGGGTTTGGCATACCGGTCGCCATCATCATCCTGCTCGCGGTCTATGTGAATAACTCGACTCGCACCGGCGCCGGCACCGACCTCGAAGCTTCGGTCAAGGAACGTATTGCACCGGCCGCTCAAGTCGATATCCGCGATGCCAACGCGCCACGCGTCTACAAGACCGGCGAACAAGTCTTCAAGGCCGTGTGCTCGGCCTGTCACGCGGCAGGAACCGCAGGCGCGCCCAAGTTCGGCGATGCCAGCGCCTGGGCCCCGCGCATCAGCGAAGGCTACGACACGCTTCTGCATAACGCGCTCAACGGCAAGGGCGCCATGCCCGCGCGCGGCGGCACGAGCCCCGACGACTATAGTGACTTCGAAATCGCTCGCGCAGTCGTCTACATGGCCAACGACGGCGGCGCCAAGTTCCCCGAACCGGCTCAACCCGCTTCTGGCGCAACGGCAGGCGCCGCGGCTCCCGCAGCCGGAGCATCCGGCGCGGCGGCTGGCGCGAGTTCGACGGAGAACGCTCAGGCTGCGGCGGCAGTCGCCGCGCTGGCATCGGTGCCGCAGGCGGCTGCTCCGGCAGCGGGCGCGCAAAGCGCCGATGCATCGCAAGCCGGCAAGGCGCTCTATGAGCAGGTTTGTCAGGCGTGCCACGCGGCCGGCGTGCTCAACGCACCGAAGTTCGGCGACAAGGAAGCATGGGCGCCGCGCTTGAAAGATCCGATGGACACCGTCTACAACTACGCGCTGCACGGCAAGGGCGCAATGCCGGCGAAAGGCGGGTCGAACGCATCCGATGCGGACGTGAAAGCCGCCGTCGATTACATGGTGAATGCTTCGAAGTGAATGGCGGCGGTAAAAGCCCTGCGTGCGTGTGAGCGTCGCGGGGCTTTGCTTTTACAACGCAATATTCGCCGAACGAGGGGTTAGCCGGCTTGCCTTTCGACGGTAGCCGCCGGGACCGCGTCTGCAGCTTGAAAGCGCAGAAAATCTCACGCATACGCTCGACGCGCTTCAAGACTGCCGAACGCGCCAGCGCTCATCACCCCTTCTGCAACATCGCCTTCAACATCGCCATCCGATCCTTCGGCGACAACGGTGCTTCTTCGGCCGTCGGCGGCGGTGCATCGTCGAGCAGCATCTCGGGGATGAAGCGCGATGGCTCGCACACCACCGTTTCCCGCGCCCGCTTGCGCTTCTTGCACCAGTTCAGATGCAGGCTGCGCTGCGCCCGCGTGATCGCCACATACATGAGCCGCCGTTCTTCCTCGATACGCGCGGAATCCACTGGCGCGTCATCGTCCGAACTGCCGCGATGCGGCATGATGCCTTCCTCCACGCCCACCAGAAACACGTGCGGATATTCGAGCCCCTTCGACGCATGCACCGTCGATAGCCGCACCGCGTCCGGATCTTCATCGCGGCCTTCGAGCATGGACATCAGCGCGACGGTTTGAATCAGGCCGAGCAGATTCTTGCCGTCATCCGAAAGACCGTCGGCCGTATCGAACCCGGTTTGTTCCGCTTCCGCCGATGGCTCTGGCTTCGTGCCCTTGCGCTTGAGCCACTCGCAGAATTCGAGCACGTTCTGCCACTTCGATTGCGCCTGCCGTTCGTCGTAGGCATCGTAGAGATACGCTTCGTAGTGGATCGCTTCCATCATGTCGTCGAGCACGGTGCTCGCCGGATCGCGCGCGGCGCGGTCCGACAGCCTGCGAGTCCACTCGCAAAACGTGCGCAGCGGTTCCACTTGCCGCGCCGACAAGCGCGCCTCGATACCGCCCATGAACACGGCCTCGAAGAGCGACACCTTCGCCGCGCCGGCGAACGCGCCGAGCGCTTCGAGCGTCGTGTTGCCGACACCGCGACGCGGCGTCGTGATCGCGCGGATGAACGCGGGGTCGTCGTCGGGATTCGCGATCAGCCGCAAATACGCGATGATGTCCTTGATCTCGGCGCGGTCGAAAAACGACTGCCCGCCCGACAGCACATACGGAATGCGCTCACGCCGCAAAACCTGTTCGAAGATGCGCGCCTGAAAGTTGCCGCGATACAGAATGGCGTAGTCGCGAAACGCCGCGCGCCGTTCGAACTTGTGCGCCGACAGCCGGAACACGACGGACTCCGCTTCGTGCTCTTCGTCATTGCAACCGGTCACGGTGATGCTGTCGCCCATGCCGTGCTCGGACCAGAGCTTTTTCTCGAACAGTTTGGGATTGTTGGCGATCACATTGTTCGCCGCTGTCAGAATCCGCACCGTCGAGCGATAGTTCTGCTCCAGCTTCACCACATGCAGTTTCGGGAAGTCCTTGCTCAACTGTCCGAGGTTTTCCAGCGTGGCGCCACGCCAGCCGTAAATGGCCTGATCGTCGTCGCCCACGGCGGTGAAGGCGGCGCGCGGACCAGCCAGCAGCTTCAACAACTCGTACTGACAGGCGTTGGTGTCCTGATACTCGTCGATCAAGAGATATCGCAGACGGTTCTGCCACTTGTCGCGAACCTGCTCGTTTTCGGCGAACAGTTGCGCGGGACGCAGGATGAGATCGTCGAAATCCAGCGCCTGATACGCATGCAAGGTCGCCGCGTAGCTCCGATAAACAATCGCCGCCTGATGCTCGTCTTCGTTATTCGCGAGCACGGACGCCTGATCGGGCGAGACCATCGCGTTCTTCCACAGCGAGATGATCGACTGCACCTTGCGGATCAAGCCCTTGTCGGTCGTGCCGAGCTGCTCCTGAACCATGCCGAAGCAATCGTCCGAATCCATGATGGAGAACTGCGGTTTGAGGCCGACATGTTCCGCTTCCTGACGCATGATCTGCACGCCGAGCGAGTGAAACGTGCAGATGGTCAACTGATTCACGGGCACCTTGCGGCCTTCCTTGCCGGGCGTCGTGAGCGTTTTGCCTTCGAGCAGCTTCGCGGTGCGCTCGCGCATTTCGAGCGCGGCCTTGTTGGTGAAGGTGAGGGCGGCAATGTGCCTAGGCTCGAAGCCGCGTCCTTCGATCAGATGCGCGATCTTCTGCGTGATCACGCGCGTCTTGCCGCTGCCCGCGCCGGCGAGCACGAGACAGGGACCGTCGAGATAGCGCACGGCTTCGCTTTGCGCGGCGTTCAGACCTGCGGACATCGTTTTGGACTTTGAGTTGAGGCTCGCGGCGGCGCCGGTGCCTGATGGACTGCGCGCATCGCAGCGACGCGCGTGCGACCGCAAAAAATCCGCGAGAGCGCGATGTTAACACGATAGAACGCGACGGGTTTTGGCCCTCGTTCGTTCGGACGATGGGTGGCGCTCGCGATTGCGTCTTGTCGCCAAGCGGGACCATCGTCCGTCAATTGGCGGATGATCGTGACGCCGCCGTGAACGACGCATCGAGCGCGCCGCGTTCAACTGACATGCCACAATATCCAGCCGGATTACCGATTCAAAGGACGCCAAGCATGAGTTCAAAACTGAAAGTCGGCGTGATGGGCTATGGTCTGGCGGGCGCGACGTTTCACGCGCCGGTCATCGAACACTGCGGCCGCGCGGAGGTGACGGCCATCGCGACGAGCCAGGCCGAGCGCGCCGAGGCCGATTATCCCGATGCACGGATCGTCGCCGATTTCGATGCGCTCCTCGCCATCGACGCGCTCGATTGCATCGTCATCGCCACGCCCAACGACACGCACTTCGACCTCGCGCATCGCGCGTTGTCGGCGGGCAAGCATGTGGTCGTCGACAAACCCGTGACGCTTTCCTCGCGCGATGCCCGCACGCTCGCCGATCTCGCCGCATCGCGCGGGCTTCTGTTCGCGCCGTTCCACAATCGCCGTTGGGATGGCGATTTCATGACCGTGCGCGCGTTGATCGAAAGCGGGCGGCTTGGGCGCATCACGCATTACGAATCGCATTTCGACCGCTTTCGTCCGAAAGTGCCGCAGCGCTGGCGTGAGGAAGCATCGCGCGGCGGCGGCTTGCTGTTCGATCTCGGGCCGCATCTGATCGATCAGGCGCTGACGTTGTTCGGCGCGCCCGCGACGGTGACGGCGTTCGTGAAGGCGCATCGCGACCACGCGCATGCGCCGGATTACGTGCATCTCGTGCTCGGCTATGCGGATAAGGAAGTAGTTCTGCATGCAAGCGCGCTCGCGGCGCTCGATCCGCCGCGTTTCACGATTCACGGCACGCGCGGCAGCTATGTGAAGAGCGGGCTCGATGTGCAGGAAGATCAACTGCGCTCCGGCATGCGGCCGGGGCATTCGGAATTCGGCAAGAACCCGCCGGGCTTGCTGCGCGAAGTCGATGGCGATCACGATCTGCGTCAGGCTTTCGCCACCCGCGACGGAGCGTATGTGGAGTTTTATCGGGCGTTGGCGGGGGCCGTGTTAGACGGCAAACCGTTCCCCGTTAAGCCGCAGGATGCGGTGGATGTGATGGCGATCATCGAGCTGGCCATTCAGAGTGAAAAGGAAGGGCGGCGGGCGGAGTTTGTTCGACATTGACGAAGCGGCCTTTGCGCTCACTCGAACGATTGCGGCAATAATTCCGTGCCTTCCAGCAGGGGCATTTAATTCACATTAAAGAGACAAACGCCTGGCGCGATCGAGGCGGTAGTATTTCGAATCGACCGCAAACGAATATCCGGAGTGCGTTCCCTTGAATGTCCCGAAAGCTGTTGCAACAGAGTGGCTATGCGATCTGATCGATATGGTGATCACGGCGCAGAGCAACGAATTCCAGGTAAGGCGCATCGAGCGAGAAGCGCTTGCGTTCTTGAGCAAGGGCCGCGAACGTCCTGAGATATGTTGGCTCGTACTCGCATTCACCGCGTTCCTCCGTGGTGATCGCGACGAATGCGTTCGTTGCTCCGAAGCCGCGCAGGCACTAGCGAGGCATGACGTCACCATTCTGACCAATGTGGCGTCGCTAATGTGCGATCTCGGAGAGCCGCGCATGGCGGTGAACTACGCGCGCTTGCTCGCCGATACGCAGCGTAGCGACCCGACAAGCCGGGTCAAGGCGGCTCGTGTATTCGTCACGGCGCTGCATGCCGAAGAGGCGGCGGCAATCATGCTTGCTCATGATCTCAATGCAACCGTTGCCGAAGGCGATGCGGAGCTGCCGCGCGACATCGAAGCAACGGCACAGATCTTTCTTCGTTGCGGCGTCGATGCCGAGCAACGGCTTGCTTTGTTGGAAACGGCGGTCGAAGCAATCCGCTCGCAGGGCTGCATGATTCGCGGCAGCAGGTTGATGATTTACGACGACACAACGAGATACGAGCTTTATGTCGACGAAACTGCAAGCCAGTGTGGAAACGTCAACTTCGCGATTGCGGAGGCATTGACCACGACCTTCGATAACGCGTACCCAGAGGTGATTACCTTCGTCTGTCGCCCTGTTGGTTCGCTTAGTGCGCTTGCCTCTCGCAGTGCGCTAATGGAGGTGGTGCAATGAGCATCGAGGTTTCCGATCTGCTGCATCTGGCGCAGCAGTTGTCGGCAGGCAATAGCGAATGCGAATGGCGATCCGGCGCGTCGCGAGCTTATTACGCCGCTTATCACAAAACGCTTGCCGTGGCGGACGCTTGCTTGCCGTCAACGCGCGAGGTTGCCGGTCAACATGAACGGCTGACAAATCGGCTCATGACCGTAGGGAACAGAGGCCGGGCGCTGGCCTACGTGCTCATCGACCTGAAAAAAGTGCGTACGCACGCGGATTACCATCTCACGGAGCCGTTTAGTCAGCACGACGCCACCGACCTCGTCGCGAACTGTCTGGCGTTCTTGCCGAAAACCGATGCATTTCAGGGGCAAATCAACTCGACCCTGTCAACGACGTTCTGAGGCCGACGCATGGCAAGGCATCGTCGCCAGCCACAACCCGCTCCACCGCACACTCAGCCCCGTCCGAATCCGTTTGACAAGCCTAATTCGGTCGCGTAAATTCGGCCGCACGCGTCGGGAGAGCGCGTGGCTTCTGTCGATTTCAAAATCGCCAAGCGAGCCGCGCCGCCGAAGGGGCACACCCACAAACTCTCAGGCAAAAGGACCGGCCGCGTCGAAGAAATCGCCCTTTCGGGCAATTTTTTCGCACTCTGGAGAGCGGCAGCGGCATCGAACGATGTCAGCAGCCCACCGAAGGGGCGCGCGACGGATTTTTTGATCCGCGCAATCTCTCAGGTACCGAGGACAGAGGGGTCACGCATCGCAACCGCCAGCCGGTATGCGCTTTGCGCTGCTGAAAGTCAGCGAGCAAAGGCATAGTCCGCGGCGAAGGCAGATTTCTGCGCGCTGCGTGGCCTTTTTTGTTTCGCGAACCGAGGCCCCGATGACCGCTCTTCAACACACGCCCTTGCATGCCGCCCACCTTTCGCTCAACGCGCGCATGGTCGATTTCGGCGGCTGGGACATGCCCGTCAACTACGGTTCGCAAATCGACGAACATCACGCCGTCCGAACCGACGCAGGCATGTTCGACGTATCGCACATGCGCGTCGTCGATTTCGAAGGCGACGCCGTTCGCCCCTTCTTCCTGCACGCCATCGCCAATAACGTCGACAAGCTGACGACGCCCGGCCGCGCACTGTATTCGTGCCTGCTCAAGACCGACGGCGGCGTCATCGACGATCTGATCGTCTACTACTTCTCCGAAACGAGTTTCCGCGTGGTCGTGAACGCGAGCACGGCGGATAAAGACATCGCGTGGTTCCAGCAACTGAACGCGGAAGGTGGTTTCGATCTGTCGATCCGCCCGCGCGGCGATTTCGGCATCATCGCGGTGCAAGGTCCGAATGCACGCGAAAAGG
Source organism: Caballeronia sp. GAWG1-1 (assembly GCF_023631465.1). Taxonomy (NCBI): domain Bacteria; kingdom Pseudomonadati; phylum Pseudomonadota; class Betaproteobacteria; order Burkholderiales; family Burkholderiaceae; genus Caballeronia; species Caballeronia sp. GAWG1-1. The sequence continues at coordinate 57,038 of NZ_JALQDB010000023.1, read as the reverse complement.
TTTGGCAAGTGCTGCCGCAGACGCGCGCCGAAACCGAATCGCTCAAACCCTTCAATGCGGCGAAGTTCGCAACCACGCCCTTCGGCGAACTGATGCTCGCGCGCACCGGCTACACCGGCGAGGACGGCTTCGAGATCGTGGTTTCCGCCACGCACGTGGAAGCGCTGTGGAACGCGCTCCGTGAAGCCGGCGTGAAGCCCGCAGGCCTCGGCGCACGCGACACCTTGCGTCTCGAAGCCGGCATGAATCTCTACGGTCAGGACATGGATGAAACCGTGTCGCCGCTCGACGCCGGCCTCGCCTGGACCGTCGACCTGAAAACCCCGCGCGATTTCGTCGGCCGCGCCGCGCTCGAAGCGAACGGCTCGCAGTCGAACTTCGTCGGGCTCGTGCTCATCAAGGAGAACGGGCGTGCGGCTGGCGTGCTGCGCGCGCATCAGAAGGTCGTCACGGCGCACGGCGAAGGCGAGATCACGAGCGGCACGTTTTCGCCGTCGATGCAGGAGTCGATTGCGTTCGCTCGCGTCCCGACGCAAGTGGCGATCGGCGATACGGTGCAAGTGCTCATCCGCGACAAGCAAGTTGCCGCGCGCGTGGTAAAACTTCCGTTCGTGCGCAACGGCAAGACGCTCGTGAGCCTTTGAGGCCCGACAGCGGACGAACGTGGCGCGCGCCATCCGATCACGAATCCCACGAACGAATTACGCAAGGAGCATCCAATGAGCATCCCGGCCGATCTGAAATATACCGAATCGCATGAATGGGTCCGCACCGAATCCGACGGCACACTGACCATCGGCATTACCGATCACGCGCAGGAAGCGCTGGGCGACATCGTGTTCGTCGAGCTGCCCGCAGCGGGCAAGGCAGTCGCGGCGGGCGACGCCATCGCGGTGATCGAATCCGTGAAAGCGGCATCCGATATTTACGCGCCGGTGTCGGGCGAAGTCGTCGCCGCGAACGACGCGTTGACTTCGTCGCCGGATTCGGTGAATGGCGCACCGTACGAAAGCTGGCTCTTCAAGATCAAGCCGGCCGCCGACGCCAGTCTCGACAAGCTGCTCGACGCCGAAGGCTACGGCAAGTCGATCGGCGAATAACTCATCTCAATGACGAAAGCGGTTGCGTTTCCAACCGGCCGCTTTGCAGGAATTCACATGAAGCTCGAACATCCGGATCACCTGATGAACCGCACCTCCCTGTCCCTCGCCGCGCTCGAATGCCATGACGCATTCGCGGCACGGCACATCGGTCCCGACGATGCCGACCAGCGCGCCATGCTCGACGCGCTCGGGTTCGCATCGCGCGCGGCGTTCATCGACGCGGTGATTCCGGAATCGATCCGCCGTCAGGAAACGCTGCCGCTCGGCGCGTTCACGCAGCCGAAAAGCGAAGCGGAAGCGCTCGCGTCGCTGCGCAAGCTGGCGAACGAGAATCTCGTGTTTCGCACGTATATCGGCCAGGGTTATTACGGCACGCACACGCCGGGCGTGATCCTGCGCAACGTGCTGGAAAATCCGGCGTGGTACACGGCTTATACGCCGTATCAGCCCGAGATTTCGCAAGGGCGTCTGGAAGCGCTTCTGAACTTTCAGCAGATGGTGATGGATCTCACGGGTCTCGCCATCTCGAACGCGTCGCTGCTCGACGAAGCCACTGCCGCCGCCGAAGCCATGACGCTTCTGCAACGCGTCGGCAAGCCGAAATCGAACGTGTTCTATGTGGCCGACGACGTGCTGCCGCAGACCATCGAAGTGGTAAAGACGCGCGCTAAGCCGGCGGGCATCGACGTGCAGGTGGGACCGGCTGCGGATGCCGCGAGCGCGAACGCCTTCGGCGTGCTGCTGCAATATCCCGGCGCGAATGGCGACGTTCGCGACTACCGCGCGCTCGCCGAAGCGGTGCATGCGGCGGGCGGTTACGTGATCGCCGCAGCCGACTTGCTGGCGCTCACGCTCATCACGCCGCCGGGCGAATGGGGCGCGGACGTGGCTATCGGCAATACGCAGCGTTTCGGCGTGCCGGTCGGCTTCGGCGGTCCGCACGCGGCGTACATGGCCGTGCGCGACGAATTCAAGCGTCAGATGCCGGGCCGTCTCGTCGGCGTGACTATCGACGCGCAAGGCAATTCCGCGCTGCGTCTCGCGCTGCAAACGCGCGAACAGCATATCCGTCGCGAGAAGGCGACGTCGAATGTCTGCACGGCGCAGGCGCTGCTCGCGATCATGGCGAGCATGTACGCGGTCTATCACGGCCCGCAGGGTCTCAAGACCATTGCGCTGCGCGTGAATCGCGTCGCGTCGGTGTTCGCGGCGGGCGTGCGAAAGCTCGGCTACGCGCTCACCAACGACACGTTCTTCGATACCGTGACCATCGAAAGCGGCGCGAGCACCAACGCGCTGCATCAAGCCGCTTACGCCGCGCATGTGAATCTGCGTCATGTGAGCGCGAATCGCGTCGGTGTGTCGCTCGATGAAACCACGACGCGCGACGATCTCACGAAGCTCTTCGCGCTGTTCGCCGAAGTCGCGGGCAAGAACGAGACGTTCGATATCGACGCGCTCGATGCATCGCTTGCCGATCCATTGCCCGCAGATCTCAAGCGCACGAGCGAATACCTCACGCATCCGGTTTTCAATCGCCATCATTCCGAGCACGAAATGCTGCGCTATCTGCGCAGTCTCGCGGACAAGGACCTCGCGCTCGACCGCACGATGATCCCGCTCGGCTCCTGCACGATGAAGCTCAACGCGACCTCCGAAATGCTGCCGGTCACGTGGCCCGAGTTCGCGCAGATTCATCCATTCGCGCCGGCGGAACAGACGGTCGGCTATCGCACGATGATCGATCAGCTCGAACAGATGCTCGTCGCGTGCACCGGCTATGCGGCGGTGTCGTTGCAGCCGAACGCCGGTTCGCAGGGCGAATACGCCGGCTTGCTCATCATTCACGCGTATCACGAGTCGCGCGGCGAAGGGCATCGCAATGTGTGTCTGATTCCGGCGTCCGCGCACGGCACGAATCCGGCTTCGGCGCAGATGGCGGGCATGCAGGTCGTCGTCGTTGCATGCGATACGAACGGCAACGTCGATATCGAAGACCTGAAGGCGAAGGCCGAAAAGCATTCGGCGAATCTCGCGGCGATCATGATCACGTATCCGTCGACGCATGGCGTGTTCGAGCGCAACGTCCGCGAAATCTGCGAGATCGTGCACGCGCACGGCGGCCAGGTGTATGTCGACGGCGCGAACATGAATGCGATGGTCGGCCTCACCGCGCCCGGCCAGTTCGGCGGCGATGTCTCGCATCTGAACTTGCACAAGACGTTCTGCATTCCGCACGGCGGCGGCGGACCGGGCGTGGGTCCGGTCGCGGTTGGCGCGCATCTGGCCAAGTTTCTGCCGAATCAGGCTTCGACCGGTTACAAGCGCGATGACGCGGGCATCGGCGCGGTATCGTCGGCGCCCTACGGCTCGGCCGCGATCTTGCCGATCTCGTGGATGTATATCGCGATGATGGGCGCGGAAGGTCTCACCGCCGCGACGGCAAGCGCGATTCTCGCGGCCAACTACGTCGCGAAGCGCCTCGCGCCGCATTATCCGGTGCTGTATAGCGGGCCGGGCGGGCTCGTCGCGCACGAATGCATTCTCGATGTCCGGCCGATCAAGGAATCGAGCGGCATCTCGGTGGAAGACGTGGCCAAGCGTCTGATCGACTACGGCTTCCACGCGCCGACGATGAGCTTTCCGGTGCCCGGCACGCTGATGGTGGAACCGACCGAATCGGAGTCGAAGGAAGAGCTGGATCGCTTCATCGACGCGATGATCGCCATTCGCAACGAGATTCGCGCGGTGGAAGAAGGCAGCGCGGATCGCGAAGACAACGTGCTGAAGAACGCGCCGCACACGGCGGCGGTCGTTACGTCGGATGCGTGGGACCACAAGTACACGCGTGAAGCGGCGGCGTATCCGCTGAAGTCGCTCGTGACGCGCAAGTATTGGTCGCCGGTTGGCCGCGCGGATAACGCGTATGGCGACCGCAATCTGATGTGCTCGTGCGTGCCGATCTCGGAGTACACGGACGAGTAATCGATCAAAACCGCGGAACCGCCCGGAAACGTCAAGCATTGTCGGGCGGTTTTGCAGCGCGAGTCAGAAGGGCTAACATCTCACCCCGGACCAAAAGCCAAAACAGGGAGTTCATATGGCGACAAGGGTGCGAGAGGTGAACGAGACGAAGCGCTTCCATGCCGCGCGATTCATGCTGTGGGCGTTGGCTTGCGCCGCGCCGTCCGCGCATGCGGCGATGAATTTCTGCGCCGCGCCCGCCATGCAGACGAGCGAGCGCACCAATGCCGATCCCGGCGTGAAGGCGCTCGTGCAGATGGTGCAATCGCACGTCAACGACCAGCCGCAGCCGCTCGCGAAACTGCATACCGAAGGCACGCTGCCGCACGAAGGCATACGCGACGAGAGCATCGAAGCCGAAAAGGATCTCGGCTTGATGCGCGATGCCGCGCTCGCCTGGCGCGCGACCGGCGACGAGCGTTATCTGCGTCTCGTCGACCGCTTTCTGTTCGCGTGGACGACAACGTATCAGCCGAGTTTCAATCCGATCGACGAGACCAACTTCGAGTCGCTGATCCTCGCCTACGATCTGACCGCGAGCGCGTTGCCGGTGAAGACGCGCAACACGGCGAACGCGTTCATCACGAAGATGGTGACGGGCTACGTCGCCGACATGGACAAGCAGAAGCGCCCGCTCACGGGCACGTATCGGAACAACTGGCAGAGTCATCGCGTGAAGCTGGTGGCGATGGGCGCATTCACCATCGACGACCGCAAGCTCATCAACGCGGCGCAGCGGCTGTTCGTCGAGCATATCGGCGACAACATCGCGCCGGATGGGTCGACCGTCGATTTCGCCGAACGCGATGCCTTGCGCTACGTCACCTACGATCTTCAGCCGCTCGTGACGGCGGCGCTGGCCGCGCGACGGCATAACCGCAACTGGCTGCCGGAGCGCGCGCAGTCGGGCGCAACGCTCGCGCAAGCGCTTAACTGGCTTACCCCGTATGCGCTCGGCACCCGCACGCATGACGAATTCGTGCATTCGACCGTGTCTTTCGATGCCAAGCGTCGCGAGGCCGGATTGCCGGGATTCTCGGGTCAGTGGGACCCGAAAAACTCGGCGGAACTCTTTCATCTCGCGGCGCGTCTCGACGGCCGTTATGCGCCGGTGGCGTTGCGGCTCGCGCCGACGCCGCCTGCGTGGCTCGCGGTGTGTCTGCCGTTGCCGGCGCGATGATCCCGTCTCAAGCAGCTCAAGCAAGGAGCATTCATGGCAGTCAGCGTATTCGACCTCTTCAAGATCGGCATCGGACCTTCGAGCTCACATACCGTGGGCCCGATGCGCGCCGCGCTGATGTTCGCGCAAGGGCTCGAACGCGATGGGCTGCTGGACGCGGTGGCATCGGTGAAATGCGAGCTGTACGGATCGCTCGGTGCGACGGGTAAAGGCCACGGCACGGACCGCGGCGTCATGCTCGGCTTGATGGGCGATGCCCCCGACACGGTCGATGCGGGCACCATCGCGCCGCGCCTCGAAACCGTACGCACGTCCAGGACGCTCGCGCTGCTCGGCACGCACAAGATTCCGTTCACGCTGAAGGAGAACATTGCGTTCTATCGGCAGGCGTTGCCGGAGCATCCGAACGGCATGAAGCTGCACGCATTCGATGCGAGCGGCGAGCCGTTGCGCGAGGCGACGTATCTGTCGGTGGGCGGCGGCTTCGTGGTGACGGCGGGCGCGGCGAACACGGCGGTGCTCACGGCCATCGAACACTTGCCCTACGCCTTCAAGACGGGCGATGAGTTGATGAAGATGTGCGCCGATTCGGGCAAGTCCATCGCGCAACTGATGTGGGAAAACGAGCGCGTGTGGCGCAGCGAGGACGAGATTCGCGCGGGCTTGTTGCGAATCTGGGACGTGATGCAGGATTGCGTCGCGCGCGGCTGCGGCATCGGCAATCCGGATGCGGATGGGCATCTGCCGGGTCCGTTCCAGGTGAAGCGGCGTGCGCCGGTGTTGTATCGCGCGCTCGCCGGCAAACCCGAGCAGGCGCTGCGCGATCCGCTATCGATGATGGACTGGATCAACCTCTACGCCATCGCCGTGAATGAAGAGAACGCGGTTGGCGGCCGCGTGGTGACAGCGCCGACGAACGGCGCGGCGGGCATCATTCCGGCGGTGCTGCATTACTACGATCGGTTTTTGCCGGGATCGAATGCGCAGGGCGTGATCGATTTTCTGCTGACGGCGGCGGCCATTGGCATCCTCTACAAGATGAATGCGTCGATTTCGGGCGCGGAAGTGGGATGTCAGGGCGAAGTGGGCGTTGCGTGCTCGATGGCCGCCGGGGGACTTGCGGCGGTGATGGGCGGCACGCCCGCGCAGGTGGAGAACGCGGCGGAAATCGGCATGGAGCACAACCTTGGGCTCACGTGCGACCCGGTGGGCGGCATGGTGCAGATTCCGTGCATCGAACGTAACGCGATGGGATCGGTGAAGGCCGTCAACGCGGCGCGCATGGCGATGCGCGGCGATGGATCGCATTATGTTTCGCTGGATTCGGTCATTAAAACCATGCGCGAGACAGGGGCGGATATGAAGACGAAGTATAAGGAGACTTCGCGGGGTGGGTTGGCGGTGAATATCGTGGAGTGTTGAGGCGTTTCGCCTTCACCGCTTTCATCGCGAATCATGAAACACGTTCTCCCACCAGTCGTCCATCCGGCAGCTTCTCAACGCCATTCTCCGTGCTTAGCATGACCATGTATCGACTGTCGCGCAGACCGGAGTAGCGGCTCCGCGCTTTCGTCTCATTGGGTCAAGCAACGGAATGGCGTTTCATGAGTACAGACAGCACCGTTTTCATCACCGTTCGATATGAAGGCAACGAAGCCGAGCAACACGAGATCGAACTCCATCAGCTAGGCCAGTCGATTCAAGGCTTCGCTCGCATCTTCGCTATCTGCGCAAACGTCCTCAGAACAGGTAAGATCGCCCGGCATCTCGACTCGCTGGAAGTCAGAGTCATGGCGGTTCCCGTAGCGGAACATAATTGCTTCGAGGTCCTAGCGATGATCAAAACCTTGGCGACGAGCAAGGACTTGTGGTCCGGCGCGTTCGGCGCGCTGCTAGCTGCGGTCGTTCAGTACGTGTTGTCACGCAAAGCTCGGAACGGAGACGAAGACCTGATGGAATTCCTGAAAGATACGTTGCAACAGGCATTGCACAACAATCAGCTCGAAAGTCAGCGCTTCGCAATGACCATCGAGAAGATGATGGTAACGATCGAGAAACTCGCCGAATCTCTCCGCCCCGCCGCACGACAGGCATTAAGTCCTATTGGCCGAAGCTGCAACCGCATCGACTTGTATGCCGGCGATTGCGCCTTCGTCACGCTCGACTCTGGGCACAAGCAGGCATTCGCCGATGCCGAAGCCGTTCTCTCGGATCATCTGGCCACGTACGACGGCCTCATCTCCGAGTTCGACATGGCGACCGGCGCGTGCAAGGTGACGCTCGAAGGCGAGCCGTCACGCATTCCGGCCATCGTCACCGACCCCATCTTCAACCGCCCCAACAATCCCTATGTCGAGGCGATGGCCTGCGCAATCTCGCTGCGCTTTCTCGCCAAGGCAGACCTCGACGCGGACGGCAATCCTAGCAAACTGTATATCTCCGACACAGCGGAGCAAAGCCGAAGCGCGGCCGGCCCGCACCTCAAGCCCCAATCAAATTAACCACTTTCACATTCCGCGTATCCGGCACTTCCGCATAAGAAAGCACCTTCAACTGCGGCAGACTCCGGCGCAGGAACCGCGCAAGCATCGCGCGTAGCGAATGCTGCACGAGCAGCACCGGCGGCAAGCCCAGGTTCTGCTGACGCAGCATCGCGTTCTGCGTCGAGTTCATCAGCGTCTGCGCAAGCCCCGGCTCCAGTCCAGGGTTCGCGCCCGTCGAAAGCGCCTGCGACAACACACGCTCCAGCATCGGATCGAGGCCCATCACCTGAAGGTCGTCGGTGCCCGGAAACCACTGCTGCGAAATCGCGCGGCCGAGCGCAAGGCGCACCGCAGCCGTAAGCTCGTAGGGATCGGCAAGTCGCGGCGCGTGCTCCTGCACCGCGTCGAGAATGGTGCGCATGTCGCGAATCGGCACGCTTTCGTCGAGCAGATTCTGCAGCACCTTCTGCAACAGCGTGAGCGAAATGGTCTTCGGCACGAGATCCTCGGTGAGCGACGGCGTGTCCTTGCCAATACGATCCAGCAACGCCTGCACTTCCTGACGCCCAAGCAATTCCGCCGCGTGCGTCACGACGAGATGATTCAAATGCGTCGCGACCACCGTGCTGGCATCGACGACCGTGTAGCCATAAACCTGCGCCTGTTCGCGCATATTCGTGTCGATCCACACTGCCGGCAAGCCGAACGCCGGGTCCTGCGTCTGCGGGCCCGGCAAAGTCACCGACACCTGCCCCGGATTGATCGCGAGCCACTGTCCCGGAAACACTTCGCCAACGCCCACTTCCACGCCCTTCAGCGCAATGCGATAGCCGTTCGGCCGCAATTCCAGGTTGTCGCGAATATGAATGACAGGCGGCAAAAACCCGATTTCCTGCGCGAACTTCTTGCGAATGCCCTTGATACGCTTGAGCAATTCTCCATCCGTATTGCGATCGACGAGCGGAATCAGCCGGTAGCCCACTTCGAGGCCGAGCGGATCGATCAGCGCGACATCATCCCAGCTCGCTTCGGCATTCTCCACCGGCGCGGCCGCGACCGGCGTGATGTCCGTAACGTTGCCGGCTTTCTTCTTCGCTTCGGCGCGCTTGTTCATCGAACGCGCGGCGTAGATCAAGCCGCCACCGAGCAGCATGAACGCAAAGTGCGGCATGCCCGGAATCAACCCCATCACGCCGATGATCACGCCCGTGATCATCAACACGCGCGGGTTCTGGAACAACTGGCCGGTCAACTGCGTACCGATGTCTTCCTCGGTCGCGACGCGCGACACGATCACGCCCGCCGCCGTCGAAATGATGAGCGAAGGAATCTGCGCGACGAGGCCATCGCCGATGGTCAGGAGCGTGTAGTTCGTCGCCGCGTGGCCGAAGTCCATGTCGTGCTGAAGCATGCCGACGATCAGCCCGCCCACGATGTTGATCACCATGATCAGCAAGCCCGCGATCGCGTCGCCGCGCACGAACTTGCTCGCACCGTCCATCGAACCGTAGAACTCGGCTTCTTGCGCCACCGCCGTGCGGCGCTTCTTCGCGGTTTCTTCGTTGATGAGGCCGGCGTTCAGGTCGGCGTCGATAGCCATTTGCTTGCCGGGCATCGCGTCGAGAGTGAAGCGCGCGCCGACTTCCGCGATACGTCCCGCGCCCTTCGTGATCACCATGAAGTTGATGATCATCAGAATCACGAAGACGACGATACCCACGGCGAAATTGCCACCAACGAGAAAGTGGCCGAACGATTCGATCACCTGACCGGCAGCGTCCGGGCCGGTATGACCTTCGAGCAGCACGATCCGCGTGGACGCCACGTTCAGCGACAGGCGCAGCAGCGTCGAGAACAGCAGCACGGCGGGGAAGGCCGCGAAGTCGAGCGGCTTCTGTGTGTACATGCTGACGAGCAGCACCATCACCGAGAGCGCGATGTTGAAGGTGAACAGCAAATCCAGCAGGAACGCCGGCAACGGCAAGATCATCATGCCGAGGATCATGCAGATCAGGATCGGACCGGCGAGCGCGCGCAAATTCTGCGTGCCGAGCGCGTCGGGCCGTTTGGCGAAAAATCCAGCGCGCGCGTTCATGCTGCGGCTCCATTCGAGGTGTCATCGGCGCCGAGTACGTCGGCGGCTTCTTGTTCGGCATCGGCGTCGGAGACGCTGCCCTTGTCGAGTTCTTTCGGTACTTCGAGATCGGACGGATCGTCCGGCTTGGCGCCGCCGTCTTCGCGATACCGGCGCAGCTGATAAACCCACGCCAGCACCTGCGCGACAGCGCCGTACAGCGCGCCTGGAATCTCGCGGTTGATTTCCACGTTGTGATAGAGCGCACGCGCAAGCGGCGGCGCTTCGAGCAGCGGCACGTTATGCTCGCGGCCCAATTCGCGGATACGCGCGGCCACCAGATCCACACCCTTGGCGACGACCTTCGGCGCGCGCATTTCGCCATCGGCGTACTTCAGCGCGACGGCGAAGTGCGTCGGGTTGGTGACGATGACATCGGCGGTCGGAATTGCCTGCATCATGCGGCGGCGGGCGGCGGCGCGTTGTTGCGCACGGATGCGGCCCTTCACGTGCGGGTCGCCTTCGCTTTCCTTGTGTTCGCGCTTCACTTCTTCCTTGCTCATGCGCAGCTTCTTCGCGTGCGAATAAAGCTGATACGGCACATCGACGGCGGCGACGAGAAAAAGGCCGCCGATGGCCATGCCGCAGCACACGAACAGCAGATGCATGGCGTCGGCGAGCGCGAGGTCGAGCGGCTTGGTCAAGAGACCGAGCACTTCGGCCTTGCGGCTCCACATGGCCGAGCCCGCCATGCCGCCGACGACCACGGTTTTCAGCATCGACATGCCGAGCTGGATCGGACCGTTCGACGAGAACATCTTGCCGAGGCCGCTGATCGGATTGAGCCGGCCGAAGTTCGGGGCAAGCGGCTTCGTGGTGATGAGCCAGCCGCCGAGCGCCATGGGTGCGGCGAGCGCGGCGGCGGCGGTGAGCGCGAGCACCGGCAGCATGGCGAGCATGCCTTCCTTGCTGGCGTTGGCAGCGCCGATCATCATCTGATGGGTATCGAGCACGTTCTCGTGATTGAAGGTGAACGCGCCGCGCAGAATGCCTTGCAGATGACCGTAGATCGGACCCGACAAACCCCATACCCCGAAAAATCCCGCCGCGAGGAGCGCGAACGATGCGAGTTCCCGCGAGCGCGCAACCTGGCCTTCCTCCCGCGCCTTTTCGAGGCGCCTGGGAGTGGCTGATTCGGTTTTTTCGAGATCGCTTTCTTCTGCCACCGCGCTTCGACTCCGGTTCGACTGCGTTAATCGCCATGCACGCGGCGCGAAGCCGCTTCTTGATGAAAGCGATTATTGCGGAGGACGTCGAGCCACCATCGGCGGATAAGGCCGGGGAAAGGGGGTTTATTCGGGTGATGAGAGGCGTTGGAACGGACGCGCCGCGCGGTGGAAGCGTTGATCCGGCGATGTGCCGCGCCGACTGCATGTAAGCGTTGGCATTCGCCGAAAGTCGGACGCCAGCGGACTGAAGGAAGCTCCGACGCTCCGGGAAGTGCGAGGCTTATCGGTGAAAGGGAGCGTCAACGCTTGCCGCTGCGACCATCGGCACACTCGCCGGAATCACGTGCCGACGGTTCGAAAGCGCGGATCGTTCACCGCGCCCGCCCGGCTAGAGGCTGCGCGGAGCTTCGAACGACTGCAAATCAGCGGGCTTCGCAAGAGCCAGAGGCGTCAGCAAGCCGGCGATCGAATCAGGCGCGACCGCGTCGAAAAACCAACCCGCCGACAGATAACCAGCCTCGGCCGCCAGCCAGAGCGCCAAGCGACGTGCGCCCCGATCGAGACAAGAAGCCCGAGAAAGCGTTGGAGAACGGCTGTCGTTTACCGAGTGCCAGCGGAGCAAGCCGCGCCGGCCCGAAAGCGCACCCGGCAAATGCAACCCTCCAACAAATCCTCAAGCTCCCGGCAACCGCCCATCCGGCCCGTAAAAGCCCGCCTTCGACGGCGCAACCTGCAACGCGGCGAGCGCCTTGCGGTTGTATTCCATGCGCGTGCGGATCAACACGCCGTTGTTGTTGTTGCCTTGACGCGCACGGCGAGCGGCGGCGCACAACAACGCCCATTGCTCGGCGATGCGCGCATCGCCCTGAGCGGCGACTTCCATGCCGGCGAAACCGCCCGGCAGGTCGAGCGCGTGCAAATGCGCGTCGCGATCTTTCTCGAGCGCGGCGATGCGCTCGGTCAACTCGGTCTTGTTCTCGATGATTTCCGGCAGCGCTTCGAGCGGCTGCGCGGCGATCAGCGCCTTTTCCTCGTGGGCGAGGAGGGCTTCGAACGCCAGAACGGCGGCGACTTCTTCGGTAACGGTGGACAGCAGGGCGTCTCTCATTGCAGCTCGCTAAAAAAACGCGGGTTTCACAATGCGCCTGCCGCCGTCGAATTCCGGTTCCGTTGCGCGTCTGCTTTCGAAGCGAAAGCGGGCGCGGCGGAGAAAGAACTCAGGCGCCAGCGGGCGCGGTTCTGGTTTGCAGCATGTCGCGCGCGGAACTCAGCATGCCGTCGGCGATCTTGGCGGCGTCAATCTTGTAGCTGCCGTCGCGCAGTGCAGCCTTGATCGAATCGACTTTCGCCGTATCGACGTCGGCGCTGTTCGACGCGCGCAGACCCGACGACAGCGATGACAGACTCACTTTCGAGTTCTGCGCGGCGGTCGTGCCGGCTTGCGCCACGCTAGAAGCGCTCTTGGCGTCGTTTTGCGATGCACGTTGCGTAGCGTCTTGAATTCCAGCCAGTGCGATGTTGCTGTTCGATTCGATTTTCACGATGTCTATTCCCGTACTTGTTGAGTCCTTTATCGGCGGGGGTGTTTGGAAACTTTACCCAACCGGGGGACCCATACGGGGCATCGACTCGCTCGTCGCCCGCAAAGCCTTACGGGGCAGGCTTCAGAGCAATTGCAACAAAGTGAAACAAACTGTTATCTGGCCCACATAAGGGCTCTTGCGGCTCGTTCAGACCGATTCGTTCGGACGATGGAGCGCCGAAAAGAGCCACCTTCGGTCACGCATCTCGACGGTCTTACTGTCTTTCACGACCTGATTCGCAGATATCTGCCTCAAGCCGTCTCACATCCGTATCTCGACGGTCTGACTGTCCTTCACGATGCCGGTAATGATCTGTCCGTTGGCCGTCTTCACGCGGACTTGCTGGCCGGGCGCGGCGTTGTTCATCACGCTGCCTTCGGCGGAAATCGAGAATCCGGAGCCATCCGTGACGACGTGCACCGTCTGGCCGACCGCAACCGAGCTGGCGGCGCGCAGCATGTCGGTGCGCAGCGGCAACCCCGCCGGCACGCGCGACAGCGCGATTGCGCCCACGGCTTGCGCGGGATCGGTGACCGTGGCCTGCGGCATCGCGGTGATATCGCCTTCGTGGGCGACCACATCGCCCTGACCGAGCATCTCGCCGGGTGCGATCGCGCGCGCCGCCGTGTAGTAAGTCGCGTTGATCGCCACGCGCGCTTGCAGATAGAGCGTCCACGGGCGCTCGCCGACGCAGCGCACGCCTACTGTCATACGGCCCCAGAGCCGTGCGCCGGTCGGCATGAACGGATCGATCGACGAACACGGCGCGAGACCTCGCGGGAACGCAGGCGTCACGGTGATCTCGACCTTGCCCGGCAGTCCGGCGGTTTGTTGCTGAAGAAAAGCCACGGCAGCCGCGCGAATGCTCTCGCCGTCCTGGACGGTGGCGCCGGTGGCGTTCGCCTGTGGCAGCGTCGTCGCGGCGGGCGCTGCGGCGGCTCCCGCCGTGGCGGACGGATTGAAACTGACGCGCTTCATCGGCGATGCCGCGCTGGAAACGGGCGCCGTCGTGCCTGCCGCGATCGGACGCACGGCGCCGTTGCGGGCGGGAATGGCGTCGTCGCGGGTGACGACCACGGGAATCACATCGCGCGACGGCGTGACGGAGGCGACTCTGCGCGGGTTCGCGTTCGCGGCGGTATCGGGTTGAGCTGCGGTTTGAGCGGCGCCCGGAGCATCGGCAACCTTGGAAACGGGCGCGCTCATCGCGCCGCTTACTACATTCTGATTAGCAGAGGCCGCCGCGCGCGCCGTTCCAACGCCCGTTTGCGCCTTCGCTTCGCCCGGACCGGGAATGACGATCATGCCGCTTGCGTCGTCCATGGCGTCGTCGGCGGCTTCGGCGCGTGCTTCGAGCGCGAGCGCGGCGTGGCGCATGGCGGCATCGGCGGCTTTGCTGGCGTCGCCGTAGCCGCTCGGGCGCGACATCATCGCGGATGAAATTGGTGCCTGAGAAACGGCGGCCACTGGTGCGGGCGTGGTCGCGGGCGCGGCTTTCGCGGTCTTGAGACCCTTCGCCATTTCCGCCGCGGCTGCCGGATTCGTCTCCGCATTGCCCGGAATGACGATGGGACCATCGTCCTGCTGCGCGTAAGCGTTCGCCGTAAAGCCAAAACCAGCGGCCCCGACGAACAGGAGGGCCACGCCAGCCGCCGAGCGTCGCGCAAGCGACGACGCCTTTTGCACGCGGCGCTCCATCGCGGCGACGCGGGCAAGAGCCTTCGACGAATGACTGGCGGACCTGCTCATTACTTCTCTCCCTCGCGCGCCGCGAATGCCGCGACGGCGTTCTGATTCGATTGAGCCGTCCCGCCCTTTGCGGGGGCGCGGACAGGACGGCGACTGCAAACCGCTAACGACACGCCGCGATTTCCACGGCGGCACTCCCATTCGACTGACTCGTCTTGCCCAGGGCCGGGGCGCGGACAAGACGGCAACTGCACATCGCTGGACAAACCCCGCCGCAATGCCACGGTGGCCGAGCCCATCCACCCGAAGTCCCACGAACATCACAGCCGCTTCGACTCCCAAACCATTCCTTTCGACCACGAACCAGATTCTAGATAGACCGCGCGGCGATCAAGCGTCGAATAGAGGCCCCGTTTCCCGGTTATTCGTCGGATTAGTTGTTGCGCGCCGCTCCTAATATTCGTGTCATGCAAAAAGGTCTTGGCGATGCCGGACCCGGACCAAACATCTGTAGAGGACGGTGATGCTAGACAAACTCGACAAGGAATTCGCCTTCGGCCGCGAAGCGCTCGATGTCCGCGCGTATCGGCAGGAACTGCTTTCGTCGAATATCGCCAACGCGGACACGCCGGGCTACAAGGCGCGCGACGTCGATTTCTCGTCCGCCCTTGCCGGCGCGCTGAAGAAAGGCGGCGCCACTGGCACGGCGAGCAGCGCGGGCACGAGCAGCACCGGCACGCTGGCAATGGCGCAGCCGGTCAGCGTGAGCGCTGGCGCGGCAATGGCGGTCACGGCGCGCGGCCACATGTCGGGCACTTCGACGCTCACCGCATCCGGCGGTTCGAGCGACGACTACGGCCGCCTCGCCTATCGCGTGCCGAACCAGCCGTCGCTCGACGGCAATACGGTCGATCTCGACGCCGAGCGCGTGCAATTCGCGGACAACGCGCTGCACTTCGAAGCCGGCATGACGGTGTTGAGTTCGCAGATCAAGTCGATGCTTTCGGCGATCACGTCGAACAGTTAAGGAGCCAGAAAACCATGCCTTCTTTGATGAACATTTTTAGCGTGGCCGGTTCGGCGATGTCGGCTCAGGCGCAACGCCTGAACGTCACCGCGTCGAATCTGGCCAACGCGGACAGCACCACCGGCCCCGACGGCCAGGCGTACAAGGCGAAGCAGGTCGTATTCGCGGTCGATCCGCTCGGCGGCGCGAAGAGCGGCTCCGGCCAGCAAGTCGGCGGCGTGCAGGTCACCGGCGTGATCGACGACCCGAGCCCGATGAAAACCAGTTACGACCCGAGCAACCCGGCGGCGAACGCGGACGGCTACGTGACGCTGCCGAACGTCGATCCGGTGCAGGAAATGGTCAACATGATGTCCGCGTCGCGTTCCTATCAGGCGAACGTCGAAACGCTCAATACCGCGAAGCAATTGATGCTCAAGACCCTCACCATCGGAACCTGAAGGAACATAACGTGACAACCAGCACAACCATCGGCAGCAACGGCACCACGGTGTCGCAGACGCTCCTCGACACCATGAACGGCGCGTCGTCGGCTTCCTCGACGTCGTCCAGCTCGAGCTCCGGTTCGACTTCGGGCACGTCCGCATCGGACCTGCAGAACACCTTTCTCACGCTGCTCGTGACGCAGTTGAAGAACCAGGACCCGACCAACCCCGCCGACAGCTCGCAGATGACTTCGCAGCTCGCGCAGATCAACACGGTGTCGGGCATCGGTCAGTTGAACACGTCGCTGTCCTCGCTCGCCACGCAGCTTTCCGCCGGCCAGTCGACGCAAGCGGCGATGCTCATCGGTTCGACCGTGCTCGCCTCGGGCAGCAACGTGTCGGTATCGAGCGGCGCGTCGTCGACTTTCGGCGTGCAGCTCGCCAACGACGTGAGCGACCTTCAGGTCGTCGTCAAGAACTCGTCCGGCCAGATCGTCAACACGCTCGACCTTGGCGCGCAGAGCGCAGGCGTCGTGCCGGTCTCGGGCTGGAAGCCGGTCGACTCGAAGGGCAACACGCTCGCCGACGGCACTTACACGATCACCGCGCAAGGCACGATCAACGGCCAGCAGGCAACGGCGACCACGCTCGCGGCCTCGCAAGTCCAGAGCGTCGTGCAGATGACGGGCGGCGCGCCGGGTCTCAAGCTCGCGAACGGCTCCACGGTCGCACTGTCGAGCGTCGCCTCGATTCTTTAAACAAACAGACATTCCAGAGAGAAACACATGAGCTATCAACAAGCACTGAGCGGTCTGGGCGCTGCATCGAGCGACCTCGACGTGATCGGCAACAACATCGCGAACGCGAACACGGTCGGCTTCAAGCAAGGCCAGGCGCAATTCGCCGATATGTACGCAAGCTCGATGGCCACCGCCGTCAGCAACCAGATCGGTATCGGCACGCGCCTGTCCGAAGTGCAGCAGCAGTTCTCGCAAGGCACGATCACGACGACCAACCAGGCGCTCGACGTCGCCATCAACGGCAACGGTTTCTATCAGTTGTCGAACAACGGTTCGACCGTGTACTCACGTAACGGCGTGTTCCACCTCGACAACACCGGCAAGATCGTCAACTCGGCCGGCCTGCAACTGATGGGCTACGCGGCGGATTCGAACGGTGTGGTCAACAGCGCAAGCACGGTGCCGCTGTCGGTGCCGACGGCCAATATCGCGCCGACCGCGACGAAGACCATCACCGCGTCGTTCAACCTGAATTCGCAGGACGCAGTGAAGGACAAGGCCGCGTTCGATCCGACCAACGGCAACACGTACAACGCCTCGACCTCGGTCGATGCCTACGATTCGCTCGGCGGCACGCAGAAGGTCTCGGTGTACTTCACGAAGTCCGCGACGGGCTCGTGGGAGGCGTTCGCGGGTTACGGCGATCCGGTCACGCAAAAGTCGGATCTCGGCGCGGTCACGTTCGATACGTCGGGCAACCTGACGAGCAGCCCGAAATACACCTTCACGATTCCCAACGGCGCGGACCCGAGCGGCACGACCACGCAGTCGCTCACGCTCGACCTCACCGGCACGACGCAATACGGCGCGACGAGCGGTCTCGCGAATCTGCATCAGGACGGCAACAGCACGGGCGAACTGACCGGCTTCACGGTTGGCACGGACGGCATGCTGACGGGCAACTACTCGAACGGCCAGACCAAGTCGCTCGGCCAGATCGCGATTGCCAACTTCAACAACCAGAACGGTCTGCAGAACCTGGGCGGCAACGTCTACGCGCAGACGGCGGCTTCGGGCGCGGCGCAGGTCGCGGTTCCGGGCTCGACCAACCACGGCGTGCTGCAAGGCGGCGCGGTGGAAGACTCGAACGTCGATCTGACGAGCGAACTCGTGAGCCTGATCACCGCGCAGCGCAACTATCAGGCGAACGCGCAGACGATCAAGACGCAGCAGGCCGTCGACCAAGCGGTCATCAACCTGTAAGCGTCGCCAAGTCAGTCAAGGAAGGAAGCGATTCATGGACCGTCTGATCTACACCGCGATGACCGGCGCAAGCCAGGCGCTCGAACAACAGAGCGTCGTGGCGAACAACCTGGCGAACGCATCGACCACGGGCTTCAAGGCTCAACTCGCGGCGTTCCGTCAAGTGCCGATGTCGTTCGAGAACCAGTCCGCCGATGGCACGACGCGCACTTTCGTGCTCTCGTCCACGCCGAACGCGGACTACTCGGCAGGCCCGATCTCGCAAACGGGCAATCCGCTCGATGTCGCGATTCAGGGACCCGGCTGGCTCTCCGTGCAAACGGCCGACGGCAACGAGGCCTACACGCGCGCCGGCAATCTGCACGTGGATCAGAACGGTCAGCTCGTCACGGCGAACAACTTGCCGGTCCTCGGCACGAGCGGCCCGCTGTCCATTCCGCCGGGCGCGGAAGTGACGGTCGGCAAGGACGGCACGGTGTCCGCGCTGATTCCGGGCGATCCGCCCACGGCGATCGCGACGGTGGATCAGCTGAAGCTCGTGAATCCCGATCCGTCGACGCTGTCGCGCGGCGATGACGGCCTCTTCCATACCGCCGATGGCGACCCCGCCGAAGCGGACCCGAATGTGGTCGTGGCAGGCGGCTCGCTCGAAGGCAGCAACGTGAACCCGGTCTCCGCGATGGTCTCGATGATCTCCAACGCACGCCAGTTCCAGATGCAGACCAAGCTGATGGAATCCGCGGACCAGAACGAACAATCGGCGAACAAGCTGCTGAACTTCAGCTAAGCCGCACAGCCAAGACATTAGGAAACGAACGACATGAACCGCTCCCTCTATATCGCCGCGACCGGCATGAATGCTCAGCAGTCGCAGATGGACGTGATCTCGAACAACCTCGCCAACGTGAGCACCAACGGCTTCAAGGGCTCGCGCGCGGTGTTCGAGGATCTGCTTTATCAGACCGTGCGTCAGCCGGGCGCGAACTCCACGCAGCAAACCGAACTCGCGTCGGGCAGCCAGCTCGGCACCGGCGTGCAGCAAGTCGCGACCGAACGCCTTTACACGCAGGGCAACCTGCAACAGACCGGCAACTCGAAGGACGTCGCGATCAACGGTCAAGGCTTCTTCCAGGTGACGATGCCCGACGGCACGACCGCCTACACCCGCGACGGTTCGTTCCAGACCAACGCGCAAGGCCAGCTCGTCACGTCGAGCGGCTATCAATTGAATCCGGCGATCACGATTCCGCAAAACGCGACCGCGATCACCATCGGCTCGGACGGCACGGTCTCGGTCACGCAGCCGAGCAGCACGGCCAGCACGACGGTCGGCCAGATCACGCTCGCGTCGTTCATCAACCCGGCCGGTCTCGAAGCGAAGGGCGAAAACCTCTTCGCCGAAACGGGCAGCTCGGGCGCGCCGAACGTTTCGCAACCGGGCCTGAATGGCACGGGCTCGCTGCAACAAGGCTATGTGGAAGCGTCGAACGTGAACGTGGTGCAGGAACTGGTCAACATGATCCAGACGCAGCGCGCCTACGAGATCAACAGCAAGGCCGTGACCACGTCCGACCAGATGCTGCAGACGCTTTCCCAGATGCAGGTTTGACGCAGAAGCATTAAACGGATCATCAAGATGTCGCCACTCAACACTATCGTTCGCGCGTCACGCCTTGCATCGCTTCTCGCGCTCGGCGCGGCGCTTGCCGCTTGCGGCCTCGTGCCGAAGGAACCGATCATCCAGCAGCCGATGACCGCGCGTCCGCCGCAGCCGCCCATCGGCACGCGTTCGCCCGGCGCGATCTACAACGCGGGCTATGCGGGCCGGCCGCTGTTCGAAGATCAGCGTCCGCGCAACGTCGGCGACATCCTGACCATCGTGATCTCGGAAAACGTCAACGCGACGAAGTCGTCGGCGGCGAACACCAACCGCACCGGCACGGGCGCGTTCGCCGTGCCGACCGTGCCGGGCGTCTTCGGCGGCCTCTTCAACAACACGAACCTGTCGGCCACGGGCGCCAACAAGTTCACGGCGGGCGGCGGCGCAAGCGCGGCCAACACGTTCAGCGGCACGCTCACCGTCACCGTCACCGAAGTGATGTCGAACGGCAATCTGATGGTCAGCGGCGAAAAGCAGATGCTCATCAACCAGGGTAACGAATACGTGCGTTTCTCGGGCGTCGTCAATCCGACGACCATCTCGGGCAGCAACACGGTCTACTCCACACAGATCGCCGATGCGAAGATCGAATATTCGGCGAAGGGTTATATCGACGAAGCGCAAAACATGGGCTGGCTCCAGCGCTTCTTCCTCAACGTCGCGCCGTTCTGACCGATCATGAATTCGCTCCTTCGCTTCCTCTCGTTCTCGCTCGCGGCTGCTGTCGTCGCCATCGGCTCCGTTCCGCATGCGCACGCCGAGCGCCTGAAAGACCTCGTCTCGTTTCAAGGCGTGCGTGACAATCCGCTGATCGGTTATGGCCTCGTCGTCGGTCTCGACGGCACGGGCGACCAGACCATGCAGACGCCGTTCACCACGCAGAGCTTGACTAACATGCTCGGCAACCTGGGCATCACGGTGAATTCAGCGACCACGTCGAACATGCAATTGAAGAACGTCGCCGCCGTGATGGTGACGGCCACGTTGCCGCCGTTCGCGCGTCCCGGCGAAGCGATCGACGTGACCGTGTCCTCGCTCGGCAATGCCAAGAGCCTGCGCGGCGGCACCTTGCTGATGTCGCCGCTGAAGGGCGCGGACGGTCAGGTCTACGCGATGGCGCAGGGCAACCTCGTCGTCGGCGGCGCGGGCGCAAGTGCGAACGGTAGCAAGGTGCAGGTCAATCAACTCGCGGTGGGCCGCATCTCCGGCGGCGCGCTCGTCGAACGCGCGGTGCAGAGCACGGTGCTGCAACAAGGCGGCACCATGCAGATGGAACTGCGCGAGATGGATTTCGACACGACCCAGCGCATCGTCGCGGCCGTGAACAACCAGTTCGGCACGGGCACGGCGCTCGCGCTCGACGGCCGCACGATTCAGTTGCGCGCGCCGTCCGAAGCGAGCGAACAGGTCTCGTTCATGGCGCAATTGCAAAACATCGACGTGCGTCCGGCGCAAGCCGCGGCCAAGGTCATTCTGAATGCACGCACCGGCTCCATCGTGATGAATCAGATGGTCACGCTGCAGAATTGCGCGGTCGCTCACGGCAACCTGTCGGTCGTCATCAACACGAAGACGGCGGTGAGCCAGCCGAACGCGTTCTCGAACGGCCAGACGGTCGCCGCGAAGGAATCGTCGATTCAGTTGAAGCAGGATAGCGGCGCGCTCAAGATGCTTTCGGCGGGCGCGAATCTGGCGGACGTGGTGAAGGGCTTGAACGCACTCGGCGCGACACCGGCCGATCTAATCTCGATCCTTCAGTCGATGAAGGCGGCGGGCGCACTGCGCGCCGACCTCGAAATCATCTAAGGGACGACGGCACATGAACTCGACTTCGAGCGGTATCGCCAACACGGCATTGGCATCTACCGAGACGGGCGGACTGTCGAACCTGACCAACCGCTTCGCGCTCGATACGCAGGGCTTCGACGCGTTGCGCGCGCAGGCCAACGCATCGCCGCAACAGGGTTTGAAGGCGGCAGCCAAGCAGTTCGATGCGGTCTTCACGACGATGATGCTCAAGAGCATGCGCGATGCGACGCCCTCGGACAGCCCGTTCGAGTCGAACGATACGAAGTCGTTCACGGCGATGCTCGACCAGCAGTTGTCGCAGCAGATGTCGTCGAAGGGTATTGGCGTGGCGGACGCGATGTACAAGCAGCTCATGCGCACGGCGGGCATCAAGGACACGTCGGCCACGGGCGGCGCGGCAAACGGCATGAACGCGATGAACGCGCTGTCGGGCGGCGGCGGCAGCAGCGACTCGAACGCGGGCAACATCGCCGCAATGAACGCGATGGCCAAGGCCTACGCCGCGGCGCAGGCCAACAAGAGCGGCGCATCGCTCAACAGCGGCAACGGCTACACGGGCGCCGACGCGCTCGATCCGGGCGTGCGCGGCAACGGTTCGGACAAGGTCAACGCGTTCGTCGAACGGCTGGCCACGCCCGCGCAAGCCGCGAGCGCGGCAACGGGCATTCCGGCGCGCTTCATCATCGGCCAGGCGGCGCTGGAATCGGGCTGGGGCAAGCGCGAGATCAAGTACGCGAACGGCGCGACGAGCCACAACATTTTCGGCATCAAGGCGACGTCGAGCTGGACCGGCAAGACAGTGGATTCGGTAACGACGGAATACGTCAACGGTCAGCCGAAGAAGGTCGTGGAGCGCTTTCGCGCCTACGATTCCTACGAAGCCGCGCTCACCGACTATGCGAGCGTCATCAAGAACAATCCGCGTTACGCGCCGGTCGTGGAGGCATCGCGCGATGTCGCGGGCTTCGCGCACGGCATGCAGAAGGCAGGCTACGCGACCGACCCCCAATACGCGAAAAAGTTGATCTCGATCATGCGTCAGATCGCCTGACGAAGCGTTTTCGAAT
The DNA here is from genome assembly GCF_023631465.1 of Caballeronia sp. GAWG1-1. Taxonomy (NCBI): domain Bacteria; kingdom Pseudomonadati; phylum Pseudomonadota; class Betaproteobacteria; order Burkholderiales; family Burkholderiaceae; genus Caballeronia; species Caballeronia sp. GAWG1-1. Next base: position 34,682 of record NZ_JALQDB010000023.1, on the reverse strand, counting down.
TCGACCGAAAGGCAGGCGTTTCGTCAACGGCGGAACGATCCTGCCTTTTTGCGCTCGGCGCTCAATACGTTGATTTAGAGCCATGCGCGCTCTTTGGCCTGCTTCGTGCATGTGCAAACGTTTTAGTCCTCGTAGGGACGGCGCGCCACATATTTTTCGGGGCTGCCTGTCTAAACTTTGCTGGCAGTTTGCCGCTATCCCTAAGAAGAAACTGCCGGTTCGAAGGTGAGCCGGTTCGACACGTGGCGTAGCGGAAATGGACGGTACGCGACCAATGAATACGGCCAGCACAATGAATATTAATCACATGCAGGACTTCGCCGACGACGACATTGCGCCGATCGTGGACTTTGGACGACGCAATCCGCTGGAGATCGGTGTGTCGTTGCGCAACCTTGCCCATCGCGGCGACTTTTTGACCGCGCAATACGGCGACGGGCAGATTGTTACGCGCCTTCTGGACGTCGATGTTACGGGACATCGCTTTACGTTCGACTGGGGCGGCATGGCGGAACAGAATCGTCACGTGCTGGCTGCGCCCAAGCTGATTTTCAGTTCGGCGCCGGACGGCGTGCGACTCGAATTCACCACGGGCGCCGCGCGTGAGACCGTGTTCGACGGACGTCCCGCTTTCGAGGCCGAGTTTCCGCCGGTGCTTTACTACATGCAGCGTCGCGAATATTTCCGCGTCGAAGCGCCAGTGCTCGACCCCTACATTTGCAGCGGTTCGCTGCCGGATGGCGAGCGCTTTCGCTTCGAAGTGCATGATCTTTCGCTCGGCGGCGTCGCGTTGCGAACCACCGACGAACGCGTGGCCGACCTGGAGATGGGCATCGTGATTCAGGATGCCGAACTGCACTTCACGACCACCGGCAAGGTGACCGTGGATATCAAGCTGGTGTCGCACAGGGAATCGACGACGGCCAAGGGAGATCGCCGCTTCACGCTCGGCTTCAAATTCATTTCGATGCCGGGATCGGCGGAAAACACGCTGCAGCGGCTCATTACGCAACTGGAAATGAAGCGGCGCGCGCTGGCGAAGTAAGGCGGCCGTTCATATTGGTTTCATCCCTCGCGGCGGCGCTGCTCTGAGCGCCGCCCGTCCTGCTGCAAGGTTTCCCGGCTTTTTCCATTCCCTCGCGTCGCGATACAGCCAAAAGCGCCCGCCGAAATCCAATCCGAATAAGCCCCAAAACCCCCTTCAAATCGCCAAATTGCGCTTGCACGACGCGCTTGATAATGCCCAAGTCGAGCAAACCGTCCACGGTATCCGCGTTGAAGAACCGGTCCGCGAACGTTTGCCGAAACGCTCAACTTTCCCGGCGCTTCGCCGATAAACAAGGCAGCTATCCGGCGGCGTTGCATGACGCCATCGCCGCCAAGACAAGGATCAACGCATGTCCAACAACATCTTCAATATCGGCCTGTCGGGACTGAATGCGGCTCAATGGGGCCTGACAGTCACCGGGCAGAACATCAGCAATGCGGCGACGCCCGGCTATACGCTCGAAAAGGCTTCGTTTCAGGAGTCGTCGGGACAGTACACGGGTTCCGGCTATCTCGGCAGCGGCGTGCAGACGACTACCGTCACGCGTCAATACAGCCAGTATCTGACCACGCAGGTCAACAACACGACCGCGTCGAGCAGCGCCGCCAACACCTATTACTCGTTGATCTCGCAGCTGAACAACCTGGTTGGCGATCCCACCACCGGTATCGCAACCGGCATCAGCAACTATTTTTCGGGCATGCAGTCGGTGGCGAATTCGGCGAGCAGCACGTCGTCGCGCCAGTCGCTCATGAGCAACGCGCAGACGCTCGCGAATCAGCTCAATTCGGCAGGCGAGCAATACGACCAGTTGCGTTCGAGCGTCAACACGCAACTGACGAGCGCGGTCTCGTCGATCAACAGCTACACGCAACAGATCGCTGATCTCAACAAGCAGATCAACGTCGCCAGCGCGCAAGGTCAGCAGCCCAATCAGTTGATGGATCAGCGCGATCAGGCCGTTGCGAGTCTCAGCTCGATGGTCGGCGTGCAAGTCGTGCAAACGGATGGCAACTACAACATCTTCGTCGGCAACGGACAGCCGCTCGTCGTCGGCGGCACGGCTTCGGCATTGCAGACGGTGACATCGCCGACTGACCCGAGCGAATTGACGGTCGCGTTCAAGAGCAAGGACGGCACGACGCCGACCGCCGCGCAGACGCAATACCTTGATACCAGCGCGTTGTCGGGCGGCGTGGTCGGCGGCCTGATGGACTTCCGCTCGCAAACGCTCGATCCGGCGCAAGCGCAACTCGGCGCGATTGCGACGAGCTTTGCCGCGCAACTGAACGGACAGAACTCGCTCGGCCTCGATCTGAACGGCCAGGCTGGCGGCGCGCTCTTCTCGGCGGGTTCGCCCACCGTCTACGCCGACGCGCGCAACAAGGGCACCGGCACGGTCACGGCCGAGTTCTCCGATGCCACGCAGCCCACGTCCAGCGATCTCACGGTCACCTATAACGGCACCGGCTTCGACGTGACCGATACCCAGAGCGGCAAGGCGCTCGGCAGCTTCACGCCGCCCAACGCGTTCGACGGTCTGAAGATCACGCCGTCGGGCACGATGCAAGCGGGCGACTCGTTCTCCATTCAGCCGACGCGCGCCTCGCTCGACAACTTCCAGCTCGCGACGACCAACGGCTCCGCGATCGCGGCCGCTTCGCCCGCGGTGACATCGGCGGCGACCGCGAACACCGGTACGGCCACGATTTCCTCGGCGACGGTTGCGGCGGGTTACAGCACGCCTTCGGCTATCGCGCTCACTTACAACTCGACGGCGGGCGGCTTCACGTCGAATGTCGCGGTGACCGTGGGCACCACGAATTACCCGGCCAACACGACCATTCCCTACGATTCGTCGAAGGGACTCACTGTCACGTCGAACGGCATCAGCGCGACGATCAGCGGCAAGCCGGCCAATACGGACGTGTTCAACATCAATCCGAACACGGGCGGCACGAGCGACGGCAGCAACGCGCTCACCATGTCGAACCTGGTGTCGACCAAGTCGATGAACGGCACCGACACGCTCACGAATTCCTATGCGAACTACGTGAACCAGATCGGCAACCAGACGAACCAGCTGAAGAGCACGAGCTCGTCGCAAACGGCGCTGCTCAGTCAGGCGACATCGGCGCAACAGTCCGTGCAGGGCGTGAACCTGAACGAGGAAGCGGCGAACCTCATGCAGTATCAGCAGCTTTATCAGGCGAACAGCAAAGTGATTCAGACGGCTTCGACGCTGTTTCAGACGCTGCTTGGCATCTTTAACTGAGGCATTTAGCGATGCGTATATCCAGTTCGCAGTATTTCAACATGAACGTCGCTTCGATGAGCGACCAGCAGAGCTCGCTTGCCTCGATGTATCAGCAGATCTCGTCGGGCAAGCGCATTCTGACCGCTTCCGACGACCCGCTCGGTGCCGCGCAGGCCGTGCAGCTCACGATGAAGACCGCCACGCTCACGCAATACAGCGCGAATCAGACCACGGCGCTTTCGTCGTTGCAGCAGGAAGATTCGACCTTGAGCGACGTGAGCGGCGTGCTGCAAAGCATTCAGACGCAAGTCGTGCGCGCGGGCGATGGCTCCCTCACGAACGCGGATCGCAAATCGATTGCGGATACGCTGCAGGGTTATCGCGACCAGTTGATGAGCGTCGCGAACACGACCGACAGCGAAGGCAATTACATTTTCTCGGGTCTAAAGGGCGGCACCGCGCCGTTTTCGAACAATGCTTCCGGCGTAGGCACGACGTATTCGGGCGATGCCGGCCAGCGCACGGTGCAGATCAGCTCGGGCCGCTCGATTCCCGTGGGCGACACCGGCTCGTCGATTTTCATGGGCGTGTCGCCCACGGATAGCGACGCGGTACCGTCGGCATCGGCGACCAATACGGGCACGGCCACGATCAGCAAGGTGAGCACCACCGATCCGGGCAACGCGAACAATGCGAGCACGTATTCGATCGCGTTTTCGGTATCGTCGACGGATGGTTCGACGAGCTACCTCGTGACCGCGACGCCGCCTGACTCGTCGTTGTCGACGACACCGACCGCATACACGGCCGGCACGGCGATTTCGTTCGGCGGTCAGAAGGTGACGGTCAGCGGCGCGCCCGCGAACGGCGACAGCTTCACGGTGCAGCCGGCGGCATCGGGCAACAACGATGTGTTCGCGACGCTCGACAATTTGATCAGCGCGCTCAAGCAGCCGACGGGCACGCCAGCCTCGGAAGCGACGTTGACCAACGCGTTGTCGACGGCTTCGACCAAGCTCGACAACACCTACACGAACGTGTTGTCTGCGCAGACGGTGGTGGGTGGCCGCGAGCAGGAAGTGAAGGCCACGCAGACGTCGATGGCGACTTCGCAGACGCAGACCGCCAGCGATCTTGCGAATCTGACGAGCATCGATCTGGTTTCGGCGATCAGTTCTTATGAGCTCACGCAGAACTCGTTGACGGCGGCACAGCAGGCGTTTTCGCAGATTCAGAAGTTGTCGTTGTTCAACTACCTCAGCTAATAAGGGGTCTTTGTCTCTCTTTTTTTAGGGAACTTCGAGAAGGGCATCGTGCGGTTTGGCGATGCTCTTTTTTTCGTTTTTTCAGTGGAAGAAGCCGGGAACGATTGCCTATGATTGACGCACCGGACTTAAGTGCAACGTCGAGGATTCGTGCGCCATGAGATACCGACTGCTTGGTGAGACGGGTGACGGAAATGAGGATTAATCGCGCGCTCGTTGTGCTCGGTGCAATGACATGTCCGATCATGCTTGTCGCGTGTGGAAGCGGCTCGGATTCGCCGCCTGCCCGCAAGAACACGGCCCAACTCGACGCCGGGCGGGCACAGTGGGCCGCGACGCTGCCGGAGCCGGACGCTGACTACGGTGAATATCCGTCGAATTGTCAGGACATCATCAAGGCGGCCATGGCGAAGACGCTCAAAGACCCCGAGTCGGCGCGCTATGGCGATTTCTCCACGCCAACGAAGGATCAGGCTATCGAGAACATGACGGAGCACCGTGCCGTTTATGGTTATCTCGTGTGCACGGACATCAACGCGAAGAACAGCTATGGCGGTTACACGGGAGCCAAGCGCCGCTGGTTCCTTATTCGCAACGGCGCTGTCGTTCGGTATGGTGAACGGCCCATGTATGTCGGGCACGTTGCGCCGTGCATGCGCGCACCGTGAGCCACGATGCGGGCAATGAGGCGTCAAGGGCCCATCGAGCCCGCGATTCTTCCCACCTGTCCCAGCCCCGCCTCGAAGATCCGCTGAAAAAACGGCATCAAATTAGGCACCATCAACTGAAGCAGCAACAAGCCGACGAGCATGGTGACCGGAAAACCCACCTGGAAGATGCCGATCTGCGGCGCCGCGCGATTCAGAATGCCGAGCGCGAGATTGGCGATAAGAAGCGCCGCCACGACCGGCAACGACAGCAACAACCCGGTGGAAAAAATCGAAGCGCCATAACCCACCATCACCCGCCAACCTTGCGCATGCGAAGCGGACGCCACGACATTGACATCGACGGGCACACTCTGGAAGGTCGTGATCAGTGCGGCGATCAGTTGCAGATGCCCGTCGAAGACGAGAAACGCCAGCATCGCCAGCGTGTTGAGATAGCGCGATACCACCACGGCATTGCCACCCGCGCGCGGATCGTAAAGCATCGCGAAACCGAGGCCCATTTGCTGTCCGATGAACTCGCCAGCCGCATCGACGGCGGCAAAGGCTATTTGCATCGTCATGCCAATGGCCGCGCCAATCAGGAACTGATTGACGATGATCCACACGCCCGTCGCTGAAAACACCGTAGCGTCGGGCATGGCGGGCAAGGTGGGCGCGACGATCAGCGTGATGAAGGCCGCCAGCGCGATCTTCACGCGCGTGGGCAACGCCATATGGTTCAGCACCGGCGCGGTGGCCATCAAGGCAAGGATGCGCACGAACGGCCACAGAAACGCCGTGAGCCAGCCGTTCAGTTGCGCATAAGTAACCGAGAACATCGAACGAATCAGCCCGTGATGGCAGGCGTGATGGTGAACACGTGCCGCATGTAATCGAGGATGGTCGTGAGCATCCACGGTCCCGCGATCACGAGCGTCACCGCCACGGCGATCAGCTTCGGAATGAAGGAGAGCGTCGATTCGTTGATCTGCGTGGCCGCCTGAAAGAGACTTACCACCAGACCCACGACGAGCGCGACCAGCAAGAGCGGGGCAGCCAGCAGCAACGCGACATACATCGCCTGATGCGCGATGGTCATGACCGATTCGGGTGTCATTCCAGCAACCTCAATAGAAACGATAACGTTACGAAACGAAGCTCTGCGCAAGCGAGCCGATCAGCAACTGCCAGCCATCGACGAGCACGAACAGCATGAGCTTGAAGGGCAGCGCTATCGTCGTGGGCGAGACCATCATCATGCCCATCGACATCAAGACGCTCGCCACCACCACGTCGATGATGAGGAACGGAATAAAGATGGTGAAGCCGATCTGAAACCCCGTCTTCAGTTCGCTCGTCACGAACGAAGGCACCAGCAGCGACAGCGGCACGTCTTCCGGACCGTTCATCGGCGCGGCCTTCGAGATGCGGGCGAAGAGCGCGAGATCCGCTTCGCGCGTCTGCTTCAGCATGAACTGCTTGAAGGGCGCGACGCCGCGCTGCATGGCCTGATCCATCGCGATGGTGCCGTCGGAGAAGGGCTTGTATGCGTCGGTGTAGGCTTTGTCGAGCACCGGCGACATCACGAAAAACGAGAGAAACAACGCGAGGCCCACGAGCACTTGATTAGGCGGCGTGCTCGTCGTGCCGAGCGCCTGGCGCAAGAGCGACAGCACGATGATGATGCGCGTGAAGCTCGTCATCATCAGGACCATGGCCGGGAGGAACGAGAGCATCGTCAGCAGCAACATCGTCTGCACGCTGAGCGAGTACGTCGTGCCGCCGTTCGGGCCGGGGCTGGTATTGAAGGCGGGAAGACCCGCCGTGCTTTGCGCGAGCGCCGCGACCGGCAACAAGGCGATCACGACCGGCAGCGCCAGTTTCACGCCGCGCACGATGTTACGACTGACCTGCATTACTTGCTCCCGCCCACGAACTTCTGAAGACGCTTGTTCGCTTCACCGGCGAGGGCATCGCGAAACCGCTGACCAAAACTGCCTTGCAACGTTTGCGCGGCCGACGGCGCTGGTTCGCCGCTTACGTCCGCATCCGCCGATCCGGCGGGCATGGTATGCAGCAAGCGCACGTTGCCGGGCCCCGCGCCGAGCACGAGCCAGGTATCGCCTATTTCGACGACCGCCACGCGCTCCTTGTTGCCGAGCGACGCGCCGCCCACTACTTTCACGAGGCCGCCTTTCCTGCCGCCTTGCAAGCCGAACTTGCGAGCGAGCCACGCGCAACCGAACACGAAGCCGATCACGATGACGAGACCGAACAGCGTCTGCAACACCGCGCCGAAACCGAGCGACGGCACGGCGCTTCCCGCGCCGACGCTCGAAGCGATCTGCGCGGCGTGGTTCACGGCGTTCATATCGGCTGCCCGGGACAGCGCAGGCACGAAGGCAAACAGGACGGCGGCAAAGCGTTTCATCGATTCAACTTCCGGATACGTTCGGACGGCGTGATGATGTCGGTCAGGCGAATACCGAACTTGTCGTTCACGACGACCACTTCGCCTTGCGCGATAAGACAACCGTTCACGAGCACGTCCATTGGCTCGCCCGCCATGCCGTCGAGTTCCACGACTGAACCCTGCGCGAGTTGCAGCAGGTTGCGAATCGCGATCTTCGTGCGGCCGAGTTCCACCGTCATCTGCACGGGGATGTCGAGAATCATGTCGATGTCGTTGCGCGTCGAAGGCGCTGCGGCTTTCGACAAGGGCTGGAACACGCCCGCGCTGGCCACGGCAGGCGTTTCGTTGCCGTTCTGCTCGGCGAGCGCGCTCGCCCAGTCGTCCATCGACAACTCTTCCGCCTTCATGTCGCCCACGCCGGTCGAGCCGGGCAGTGTGCCTTCCTGCAAGAGATCACTCATATCCACCTTCCTTCATGTTGTCCGACGCGCTGACCATTTTCTGCACGCGCAGCGCGTATTGACCATTGAAAATTCCGTAGCCGCATTCCATCACCGGCACGCCGTCCACCTTGGCGACGACATGCTCGGGCACGTCGATCGGCAGCACGTCGCCCTTGCGCATGTTGAGCAGCCTTTCGAACGACGAACGGATCTCGGCGAGTTCCACCGTCAGTTCCACTTCCGCCGATTGCACTTGCTGCGAGAGCACGCGCACCCAGCGGCGATCCACTTCGAGCGCTTCGCCCTGAATCGGCGAGGAAAGCTGATCGCGAATCGGCTCGATCATCGAGTAGGGCATGCAGATATGCAGCGTGCCGCCCGTCGAACCGAATTCGATGGTGAACTGCGTCACGATGACGATTTCATTCGGCGTCGCCACGTTCGCGAACTGCGTGTGCATTTCCGAGCGCATGAATTCGAACTGCAGCGGACGCACGCTCTTCCACGAAGCGGAGTAGTGCTCGAATACCAGCGTGAGCAGCTTGTGGATGATGCGTTGCTCGGTCTGCGTGAACTCGCGGCCTTCGACGCGCGTATGGAAACGCCCGTCGCCGCCGAAGAGGTTGTCGACCACGAAGAACACGAGGTTCGGATCGAACACGAACAGCGACGTGCCGCGCAGAGGCTTCACATGGACCAGGTTGAGGTTGGTCGGGATCGGCAGATTGCGCGTGAATTCGCTGTACTTCTGCACCTTCACCGGGCCGACGGAGATTTCCGCCGAACGCCGCATGAAGTTGAAGATGCCCACGCGCAACAGGCGCGCGAAGCGGTCGTTGATGATTTCGAGGCCGGGCATCCGGCCGCGGACAATGCGTTCCTGCGTCGCGATGTTGTAAGGACGAACGCCGGCGGGCTTGCTGTCGTCTGAGACCTGATCGACTTCGCCGGTGACGCCCTTGAGGAGGGCATCGACCTCCTCCTGCGACATGAACTCTTCGTGGCCCATGACTCTTTTCCGTTTCCTTGAATCTGGTGCGCGGGCTTACTGCACGACGAATTCGGTGAACAACACTTCTTCGACGTGGGCGGGATGATCCGGCGCGCTGGCGGCCTTCTCGACGGCTTCGCGCAGTTCGTCGGCGAGCTTGCGCTTGCCTTCGACGGTCGCCATCTCTTCGGGGTGCTTGCCGGAGATGAGCATCAGCACGCGGCTGCGGATCTCAGGCATGCGTTCGGTGATCTGCACCTGAGCCTTTTCGTCCGCGAGCTTGAGCGACAGACCGACGCGCAGGTAGTGCATGATGCCGTCGTCGGCTTGCAGGTTGACGGTCAGCGAATCGAGCGGGAAGAACACTGGCGGCGGCACCGGTGCGGGCTTGGCGGGGCCGTGAGGCTGCTTGCCGAGCATGAAGTAAGCGCCGCCGGCGCCAGCACCCAGTAGAACGACCGCGCCAATGGCGATGATCAGAGTCTTCTTGAGCTTGCCGCTCTTCGCGGGAACGATGTCTTTCGGATTTGCAGTGGTGGTAGCCATGAATTCTTGCCCTCTTTCGATAGGTTGAATTGTTGGCTATAACGCCGTTGAGCGATGGGGCGAAAAGAGGGGGGATTTGGGGCTAACTCGTGGGTTAGGGCAGCTTGCTGGCGGATGCAAAGCCTTGTTATTCCGGTCTCGACGGCCCGTGAGCGAACGCTGAAAATGGGCGCGACGAACGCATTGCCGCGAGAAAGTTGCCCATGCACAGCATTTGACACTATTTTTCAGCAAGGGCCCTTCGGTCATGTGAAACTGCGGTACGGGCGATACGCCAAGCGTTTCAGGCCGCTTTCTGGAAGGTTAGATGCGGCTATAACGCCTTCGCCTATACGACGTTTTTTGCATTTAACGCGCATATCTACAAATCGACGTTAGACACGAACGTGTTGTCATCGTCGACGTACAAGAAAGGCAATAGCGAAATGACCGTCTATTACGCCGCCGTGGATGGCGACCCGCTCACCAGCGAAGAGGGGAGCTACGTAATCGCGCAAGGGCGAACTCGGCGCATTGCGGACGAAAGCGGTCGACTGCGCGGCGCGGCAGTGATCGGCGACTTCGCCTTCTGCACAGCTTGCGAGAGCACAGGCGAAATTACCTACGGTGTCCATCTAACACCGGGCCGTAGACCTAAAGATCGGGGACGCGATTGGGCGCTTGGCGGCGACCGGGTTCTTTGCCAGTGCTCGACGTCTCCGATCATCTATCCGGCTCACGGAAGACGATGCCGGATATTCGATCACGCGCCCATCACGCGCTTCTCGTCGAGCAATGCTTCGGCAAAGCCGCCGGTACCTCCTGATGCAGACCACTGGATCAGCTTCACTCTGCGCGAGCCGGAAAGCTACGAAGGCATGTCATGCGTCGCACGCTTCGCGGACGGGTCCAGCGAGCGAGGCAGTATCGGCGGCGGCAACAACATCCGGTTCGCTAGATCGAACAACAGCGCATGCACACGTGTCGAGATCGCGGTAAGCGTTTCTCCCAGTGAGGAAGCGACCGTATCTCAAGCACTTTTATCGATTATTCGAGCTTAATGCCAGACACAAAAGCGCCAGTAAGCGGCAGTACCATCAGAGGTTCTTTCGCGGCGAACAAAGATCACCAGATTGATTCCCGGATTCTGGCCGATGCGCGCGCCGCTCTCGAAGGCGCTGGAGCGTATTTCTCCCAAAGCGTTATCAGCGACGCGAGCGTGCGAGCGCGTTATGCCGCTGGCATCGAGCGAATGAGCGAGACCGTTCAAACCGAAGTCAACGCTGGACGCATGACCGCTGCAGAGGGTGCGGCCTTCTGCCAGGACATGCGCAATCGCATCATGGAAGAGGCGAGGACGGCCACTTCGCCCACGAGTTTGGCAAAAGCACAGGCATATAAGGCAGAAGGGCTTGGCCTTGAAAAGCTTCTCGACAAGTACTCGGTTAAAAACTTTTCCAAGCCGTTTCATGCATTGACCGAGTCTGAAAAAGACCGCGCTTACTTCTCGATAATCGAATCGGCGGGAAGGAGTAACGCCAAGGTCAACGCAAAAACGGCCCGAATGAAATTGATGGGCAAGGTCGGCCTCTTGATAACAGGAGTGCTCGCCGGATATGAGATTTTGAACGCCAGAGACAAGATAAGCGAAGCTGAACGCCAAATTGCGTCCATTGAAGGCGGGTTGATCGGCGGTGCGCTTGCGGGTCTTGCCGTAGGATCAATCTGCGGACCGGGAGCCCCAATATGTGCTCTCGGTGTCGTCTTGATCGGTTCAACTCTCGGTTCTGTCGTAACTCAAACGGCTCAGGACGCTTATCTCGACGAATTGGAGGAATTCCGCACGTGGGGCATCAGATAGACCAGCAGGCAAGGGAGCGCATTTGGACGACGATGGCGGAATTCTTCGTCGATAACAAAATCGACTACGACTACCAAGCATCGAAAATATGTGTCTATCCATTGAAAGAACTCAAAAAGATTTTCTTTCGGGAGGTCGCTCCAGTGTGCGGTCCGAACGCCTTAACTGCAGCGCCGCCGATCTGGCTTTCATTCGATGATCAAACGGTGATCGATGAAGTCAGGAAACTCCTGTTGAAACGCGACGCGTCTGCTTTCTTCCGTTTGCGACACGAACTCAGCGTTCTGTATCTTCGGGTGACACTCAACGGAATTTGGCAGGAAGTCGAGAGAGCGATCACGCGTCAGCGAGGACGCGCAACCTGTGCTTGATCAATGTGATTGCAATCGGCTCGTCTCAAGAAGCCGAATCGATTGCACCACGGCCATCAAGCAAACGTATCCACCAACCCGACCGTGCGCCGCACCGGCATCGTCACCGTGCTTGCCACGCCCGAATCGCTACCGCCGACGCCGCCAACACCGCCCACGCCGCGTCCGTTGCCCGACGACGAGCGGCCATCGCCGCGGTCCTGTTGCGACGACTGGCGCGCGAATCCATCCGAAACGCTGGTGGAGCCTAGGCTGATACCGTTGGCTTCCATCGCCTCTCGCAGCTTCGGCATCGCGGCTTCGACCGCTTCGCGCACCTGCGCATGCTGCGACACGAAGAGCGCGTGCGCATGATTTTCGGAAACCTGCAGAGTGACCTGCAACGGGCCGAGATCCTTCGGATTGAGCGTCAACTCCGCGCTCTGTTGCTGCGAATTCGAGAGGAACACGACTTTCTGGCTGAACGCATCGTCCCAGCCGCCAGCGCCCACGTGCGGCGCAATTGCCGCGCTGGTCGCCGCCGTCATCTCGCCTTGCGCACTCGATACCGCCGACCCCGCCGATGCCGATTGCATCGCCACCGCGCGCGCCGCTGCATCGGCTTGCTGCGAGATGGCTTTGTACGCCGCGCTGCCCGCATCGGCTTGCGGGGTCAGCGCGGCCTGAACCGCTGCCGCATCGCTTGCCAGTGCCGCGGTCGTGGCCGGCGCCGCGTTGTCCCTGGCATCGCCGGCGAGCGCGTTAAGCAGGCCGCCCGAGCGATTACCCTTCGATCCTTCGCCGACCATGCCGCCCGACGGCTCGTCACTCTTTCCAGCGCCCGTGGCCGCGCCCGCGCCCGCATGCGCCGATGCCGCCGCGTTCATCGGCACGGCATTCGCCGGCACGTTGTTCATCGCGGCGAGCGCGGCCTGCAGCGCATCTTGCGCGGACTTGGCGTCGCCGCTCTTGTGCGTGTCGCCGGTCGCGGTCTTGTCGTCATCCGTCGATGCAGCGGCCGTCGCGGCCGCATCGGTTACGTCGGACACGGTGGTATTCGCAGCTTCGGCGGCGTCCGCGCGCTCGGCCGCATCGGCGGCATCCGTCGCTTTCGCGGGCTTTGCCGGGGCGGCAGGCTTGGACGCATCCGCCGTTTCGGTCTTGCCCGAAGGCTTCGATGCCTCCTTCGTCGAATCCGTCTTGCCGCTCTTGTCGGCCGACGACGACGCCTGCGTGTCTTTCGCGCTATCGCTCTTCTTCACGTCGCTCGCGTCGTCCGACTTGCTGGCGCTCGCGGTGTCGTCGGACTTCGGCACGTCATGCACGCTCGACTTGGCCGCGGTGGACGAAGACAAGGACGACGCCGCCAGCGCCTTGGCTGCCTGTGCGTCGGCATTGGCCTTGTCGGTCATGCTCTGCAGCGTCAGGCCGAACGACGCGCCTGCGTCCGCTGCACGCTTTTTGGCAGCCGAAGATGACGAAACGCCCGACTGCGCGCCGATGGAAGAAACGGAGGACATGCGTTACCTCGAAAAAGTCCGGTAGTTAAATTCAGGCGCGTTCGGCGCGCATGCGCAGCACCTTGGCCGCGTGCTCGTCCGATTCGCGCTGTTCCACGCGCGCCGCCTTCTTGGCGAGCAACGCCTCGCCGCGCGCCGCGAGCACCTCGTAGCTGCCGACCTTCTGCTTCTTGAGACGCCATTCCGGCTTCGCCGCCTCGATGCGCTGGTCGGCCATCACGAGCAACGTGCGCTGTTGCGCGATCGCCGAGTCCAGCGTGTCGACGAACGCCTGGAAGTTACGCAGCGTCTGCGCCGTCGTGCCTTGCTGCGCCGACGCCGTGAAACGCGCGTGATATTCGTCGCGATACGTCACGAGCGAATTGAGTTGCCCCTCGATTTCGTTGCGCTCCTGCTGAAGCTTGCCCAGCTTCTTGGTCGCGGCGTCGAGTTCTTCCTGAGCGAGTTCGATCAGGGTGTTGATCGGCAGATTCTTTGACATGGACGAGTTGGTCTCTGTGGTCGCGCGGTTTTTTTAATAACTTATGACAAATATAGGTGCGGCTGCAAATACTAGTTGAAAAGTTGATGCAATAAATCAAGACTCGGTTCGAAATTCGCCTGCTCGCGAAAGCCTTGCTGTAAAAACGACTCCATTCGCGGATAAAGCGCGATGGCCCGGTCGAGCAGGGCATCGCGGCCGCTGGAATACGCGCCCACGTTGATCAGATCGCGATTGCGCTGATAACGCGAAAGCATCTGCTTGAAAAGGCGCACGTGTTCGAGATGCTTGTCGTCGATGAGCGCGGTCATCGCGCGGCTGATCGACTGTTCGATATCGATAGCCGGATAATGTCCCGCCTCGGCAAGCGAGCGGTTCAGCACGATATGGCCGTCGAGAATGGCGCGGGCCGAATCGGCGATCGGATCTTGCTGGTCGTCGCCTTCGGTGAGCACGGTGTAGAACGCGGTGATCGAACCGCCGCCTTCCGGGCCATTGCCGGTACGCTCGACGAGCGCGGGCAGCTTGGCGAACACCGACGGCGGATAACCCTTGGTCGCGGGCGGCTCGCCAATCGCAAGTGCGATCTCGCGCTGCGCCATCGCGTAACGCGTCAGCGAATCCATGAGCAGCAACACATGCTTGCCCTGATCGCGGAAATATTCGGCGAGCGAAGTCGCGTAAGTCGCGCCCTGCATGCGCAGCACCGGCGAAACGTCGGCCGGCGCGGCCACGACGACCGAACGCGCGAGACCGTCTTCGCCGAGAATCTGTTCGATGAATTCCTTCACTTCGCGGCCGCGTTCGCCGATCAGTCCGATCACGATCACTTCCGCGCTCGTGTAGCGCGCCATCGTGCCGAGCAGCACCGATTTACCGACGCCCGAGCCCGCGAACAGGCCCATGCGCTGACCGCGTCCAACCGTCAGCAGCGAATTGATTGCGCGCACGCCGACGTCCAGCACTTTGTGAATCGGCTCGCGATTCAGCGGGTTGATGACCGGCGATGACAACGGCGCATCGACTTTTGCGCCGAGCGGGCCGAGTCCGTCGAGCGGACGGCCGGATGCATCGACCACGCGGCCGAGCATCTCCCAGCCGACCGGCAGACGTTTTGCGCCTGCCATCGGATCGTTGATCGGCGCGCTTTCCAGCGGATACACGCGCGCGCCGGGCAAGAGGCCGGCCATTTCCGTGGTCGGCATCAAGAAGAGTTTGTCGCCCGCGAAGCCGACGACTTCGGCTTCGGCGGTCGGAATGGCGCTGCCCGGCGGCAGTTCGATCATGCATTCGGAACCGACGCCCATCTTCAGTCCGACCGCTTCGAGCACGAGGCCGGCGGCGCGCGTGAGACGTCCGCACGGACGCAGCGGCTTGGCGATCGCGGTACGCGCCTTGAGGGCGTCGAGCTTGTCGCGCCAGGCGTCGATATGCGGATTGCCCGCCATGTTCGCGAGTTCCGCGATGGTCCGCGCAGCGAGTTCCTCCGGCGATTCTTCCTCGACGACAGCCTCCGGCCCGAACGACGCGCGCGCGATTTCCTGCTCCAGTTCGCTCAGTCCGTCCTGCGTGATGCGATGCGTCATTGCGCTATTTACCACGGCTTGTTCCTCCCCAATGCCGCCGCGACACGCTCCCAGCGCGACGCATTGGTCGAATCGATTTCGCCGCTCGCCGCGTGCGCGCGGCAGCCGCCGCGTTCCACGAGCGGGTCGGGCCGCACCATCCAGCCAGCCGCGCCGAGTTCTTCCTGCAAGTACGCATCGACGATAGGCAAATCGGCGGGATTTACGATCAGCGTCGGCGATCCCGTGAGTTCCGGCTCGGCCGCGATCACTTCGCGCGCCACGGTGACGAGCGCCGTCGGGTCGTGCGCCAGATGCTGCCGCACCACTTGCTGCGCGATATCGACCGCGAGCGTGGCGAGCGTTTCCGCGATGGCGGCATCGGCGGCTTGCAGCGCGATCCTGAACGCATCGGCGATTTCCGCGAGACGCGCCGCTTCGGCGAGCGCTTCCTTGCGGCCGTCCTCGAAACCCTTGGCGTGACCTTGTTCGAAACCGGCCTGATACCCGATCGCCTGTCCAGCCACATGACCCGTGGCGAGACCTTGCGCATGCGCGTCTTCCTCGACGCGGCGCAAATGCGCTTCGAGCGCTGCCTGATCCGCCGCGCTGTGGTCCACGGTGACGGGATCGAACGAAGCCATCTCCCAGCGTTGATACGCGGAGAGCGGCGCCTTCGGGTTCTGGGCCGGATTAGACATATGCATCCTCTGCCTTGCCGCCTAATTGAATCTGGCCGTTTTCCGCCAGATTACGCACCACCTGAAGCACCTTGCGTTGCTGCTGCTCGACTTCCGACACACGCACCGGACCGCGCGAATCGAGGTCTTCCGCAAGCAATTCGGCCGCGCGTTGCGACATGTTCGACAGGAACTTCTGACGCAACGCGGGCTGCGCGCCCTTGAGCGAGACGATCAGCGTTTCGGATTCCACTTCCTTCAGCAGCAACTGGATCGCACGGTCTTCCAGGTCGAGCAGGTTCTCGAACACGAACATCTGGTCGATGATCTTCTGCGCGAGTTCCACGTCGTATTCCTTGACGTTGTTGATCACGCCCTCTTCATGGTTGCTCGACATGAAGTTGAGAATCTCGGCCGCCGTGCGGATACCGCCCATCGGCGCGCGCTTCAGGTTGTCGCTGCCGGAGAGAAGCGTGGTCAGCACATCGTCGAGTTCGCGCAGCGCGGCGGGCTGAATACCGTCGAGCGTGGCGATACGCAGCAGCACGTCGTTACGCAGACGGTCGTTGAGCAGCGAGACGATTTCCGAAGCCTGATCGCGGTCCAGGTGCACGAGGATCGTCGCGATGATCTGCGGATGCTCGTTCTTGATGAGTTCCGCGACCGCGCCCGAGTCCATCCACTTCAGACCTTCGATACCGCTCGTATCGCTGCCTTGCAGAATCCGGTCGATGAGCGCGCCAGCCTTGGTTTCGCCGAGCGCCTTCGTGAGCACCGAGCGGATGTACTCGCTCGAATCGAGCGACAACGCGGTGTGCTGCTCCGCTTCGCTGACGAATTCGGTCAGCACGTTGTCGAGCTGCTCGCGCGTCACGTTCTTGAGCGCCGCCATGGTCGCGCCGATCTTCTGCACCTCGCGCGGAGCGAGATACTTGAAAACTTCGGCGGCTTCTTCCTCGCCAATCGACATCAGGAGGAGCGCGGCTTTATTGAGACCTTCAGCGTTCATCGGACACCCAGTTCTTCACGACCGTCGCCACGATTCTCGCGTCCTGACGCGCCACCATGCGCGCGTAGTCGAGATTGCGATCGAACTTGGCCTTGTTGCTTTCATGACCGAGGAGACTTACCTCGGCATCCTTGTCATCATCGTCATTCTTGGCGCCGCCTTCGAGCGTCGGGCCGTCGAGCAGCGAGAGTTCGTCTGGCGCGTTGAGCGAGGGCGCCGCCGGTTCCGGCACGGGGAAGGCGCGGCGCATTGCCGGCTTCACCATGCTGAAGTACAGGAACAGTGCGACGATGCCGATGCCCACGTACTTCGCCAACTGAATACCGCGCATGATCATGTCAGGCGTGCGCCACCACGGCACATCGGGCGTCACGTTCTGGTCGGAGTTGAACGCGCTGTTCACCACGTTGACCGAGTCGCCGCGCTTCTCGTCGTAGCCCATCGCGTCCTTCACGAGTTGCTGGACTTGCGCGAGCTTGTCGGCGGCGAGCGGCGTCATCGTGACGTTGCCCTTCGCATCGACCTGACGCTGATAGTTCACGACCACCGCCACCGAAAGACGCTTGATGCCGCCTGTCGCCTGTTCGTAATGGCGCACGGTGCGGTCCACTTCGTAATTGGTCGTCGTGTCCTTGCGCAGGTTCTGCGGCGTGGACTTCGCGGCGGCAGCGCCGGTTGCGTCCGATGCTCCGCCCGTGACCGGCGCGGATGCCGGCTGCGGCGGCTGGTTCGACAGCGCGCCCGGCACGCCCGACGGGCCGCTGCCCGAGGTTTCGCTGGATTCGCTCGATTGCTGGCTGCGGATCGACGTGTTCTGCGGGTTGGCGTTCGGGCCGTAGCTTTCGGCGGTCTGTTCGAGCTTCGAGAAGTCGATGTCCGCGCTCACTTGCGAATGCGCGTTGCCGCCGCCGAAGAGCGGGGAAAGAATCGCGTCGATGCGCTTTTGCGTGTTGTGCTCGATCTGCTGCACGTACTTCAGTTGCGATGCGTCGAGACCGTTCGCGGCGCTCTGGTTCGTGAGCAGGTTGCCGTCCTGATCGACGATATTCACGTTCTTGACCGGCATGTCCGCCACGCCCGACGACACCATGTGCGCGATCGCCGAAACCTGTCCTTCGTCGAGCACGCGGCCGGGAAAGAGGTTGACCATGACGGACGCGGTCGGCAGTTCCTTGTCGCGCACGAACACGCTCGGCTTCGGAATGGCCAGATGCACGCGTGCCGACTTCACCGAGGAAATTGCGCCGATGGTGCGTTCCAGTTCGCCTTCGAGCGCGCGCTGGTAGTTGATCTGCTCCGCGAACTGGCTAATGCCGAACTTCTGGTTGTCCATCAGTTCGAAGCCGACCGAGCCGCTTTTCGGCAAACCCTGGCTCGCGAGGCGCAGACGCGTTTCGTGCACCGACTCGGCCGGAACGAGGATCGCGCCGCCTCCGTCGGAGAGCTTGTAGGGAATGTTGCCCTGCTGGAGCGCGGCGACGATCGCACCGCCGTCGCGGTCGGAGAGATTCGAGAACAGCACGCGGTAGTCGGGCTGGCGCGTCCACATGACGAGCCCCGCCACGACCATCGCCAAGATCGCCACGGCGATGATGAGCGGCACGCGCGGGTTCGAGCGGAATTGCGAGAGCATCGGCATGCGCTGAGCGAAGCCGCCGAAGTCAGCGCCGCCAGCGCCGCCGGTGAGGCTGGGGCTCGCGGCGCTCGCCGAGGCGCCAGGCTGCGCGCCTGCCAGGCCCATTCTGGCGTCTGGCGTGATCAGTGAGTTGTTGGGCGTATCCATTTAGCGTCGAAGCTCCGAATCTTTTGCGTTCCCCTCTGGCCGGTCGTACTGCCCGTGATGCGGCGCCGGAGGACTTTTGACGAGATGGATTATCCGCAGAAGATTGCAAGTCGATTCGGCGAATAGAGCCGGGTTTCCCCCGTTCTTCCAGCGCTTTGGAAAATGCCGCGCTGCTAATCTTTCTCGTACTCGGTAAAAGCGTTCGGACGACCGTTCGCACGCCGCCCCGAACCCGTCGACGAGCGTCTTTCGCACTTGGGCGCTGAACCGGCTCTTTACTTGTCAATCGGAGACACCATGAACTTCCCGATCAATCCGCTCACCTCCGCGCTGAGCACAATGCAGTCGATGGCGACGCAGGCCGCCGGCAGCCCCACGGTCGCCACGGGTGCCGTATCCGGACAGGACGCGGGAATCGGCCAGTCGGGCGCGGTGAGCGCGGGCACGTTCGCGGACGCGCTGCAGTCGTCGATCAGCAAGATCAGCGACAACCAGACGAAGGCGCTGTCCGAAGCGCACGCGTTCGAAATCGGCGCGCCGAACGTTTCGCTCAACGACGTGATGGTCGATATGCAAAAGGCCAACGTCGGCATGCAGTTCGGCTTGCAAGTACGCAACAAGCTCGTGTCGGCCTACAACGACATCATGCAAATTTCGGTGTAACGCGCTGTGGCTGGCGCGTGCGTTTCGAATCCGTCCCCATCATGCCGATACGGCCCCAGAGCCTTGCGCCCTAAAGCTTTGCCGCGATTCTCCGATAACCTCGATAACAGCACGGCGAACGATGGTTCGATCGCCAGCACCGATTCTTACCGGTCGGACGAAGCGGCTTTGCGCCGTCGTCCGAGCACCGCGCGCCACGTGCCGCGGGCGTTATTCGGTATCGCATAAGGAGAACCACGGATGTATTCCCCAGGACAGGCGGGAGCCAACGCATATGCACGCGTCGGCGTTCAGACAGGGGTGATGGGAGCGAGCCCGCACCGGCTGATCGTGATGCTCTATCAGGGCGCGCGGCAGTCGATTGCACAGGCGCGGATGCACTTGCAGCAGAAGAACGTGGGCGCGCGCGGAACGGCGATCAGCAAGGCGATCAACATCATCGAGACCGGGTTGCAGCAGGCGCTCAACAAGGAAGCGGGCGGCGAAGTCGCGCTGCGTCTGGACGCGCTGTACTCGTACATGGCACGCCGGCTCCTGGAAGCGAATCTGAACCAGGACGAGTCGATGCTCGTGGAAGTGGACAATCTGCTGGCTACGCTCGAAGAGGCGTGGGTCGGCATTGGACCGGAAGTGGCGAGAACGACCGCGGCAGCCGTCTGAGCGGCAGCCACGGCGACTGCCTGACAAGAATGAATACCACAGACGAATATTTCGCGCACTACGAGGCGATTGCTGCGCTGTCCGGCCAGATGCTGGCTGCGGCGCGCAGTGGCGAGTGGAGCGAATTGAAGACGATGCAGGGCAGGTATCGCGAGTTGATCGAACGGTTGAAGGACGTGGATACCGGCTCGGAACTCGACGACACCGCCCGTGCGCGCAAGCTGGACCTCGTGAAGAAGATCCTCGCCGACGACGCCGCGATTCGCGACCTCAGTTCGCCGAGCCTCGCGCGTCTTTCCGCGCTCTTCACGACCAACAGCCCGGCGCGCGTACTTAAAAAGATGATCGGACTGCGCTAGACAACGCGGCTTGCGACGGAAAACTCCTCCGGCGTCTGGCCCGGCCCTCGCGCGCGGTCTTTCCAGGATGCCGGCATGTCAGGACTCGATTCCGCGATCGCCACGATTATCGCCAGCCGGACCGAGCTCCTTCTGTCCGCGCTGCGCGCCAACGCCGGTTCGACCGGCCAGACGACCACGCAGACGGGCGTTTCCTTGTCCGTCGCGACGCCCGCCGGAACCGCGGCGGGCGCATCCGCGCCGACGCTCGCTCCGGTGGCGTCCGCGCAAACCGAACTGTCGAGCGTGGCCCGCACGCTCGATGTCATTTCCCGCCTGGGCGGCGCCGCGCCCGCGATTCTCGGTGATACCCCGCTCTGGCCGACACCGCCGCGTCCCGCGAGCGCGTTCGCCGCGCTGACCACGGGGCTTTTCGATACCGCTTTCTCCTCCAATGCCGCCGCCGTCGCGGCCGCGCGCGCGGCGAGCCAGAATCTGCCGCCGTTACCGGCGTCCGCGCTGGCATCGGAGCTTGCGAAAACGGTGGCGCAAAGCGGCCTCTTCTACGAGTCGCATCTCGTGCAATGGATGGCCGGGCAGCGCAGCACGGCGTCGCTCGCGAGCGAACCGCAGGCGCGCATCGATCCGCGCGCGCTGACCTTGCCGCTCGATTTGCCGGGCGCCGAAAGCATCGCGCGCGATACCGCCTTCGACGACACGCGCCCACCGGCGTTTGCCTCGACACAAACCGATCTGTCCGATCTGCACGCCGAAACGCATAACGTCGCGATGCCGCAAACGCCGCAGCAAGCGGCGGCGCTCGCGGCATCGGTACGGGATGCGCCCGCGCTGGCGCTGTCGAATTCGCAAAGCGCGCCGTCCGCGCCCGCTTCGCCGCCCGCCGCGCCGCAGCCGAGCCAGCATGAATCGGCGCTGCAGGCATCGCTCGATGCGGGTATTCATCCGGCGACGCTCACGGTCGTGCGTCAGCAACTCGACATACTCGCCAACGAGCAATTCCGCTGGCAGGGCGAAGCGTGGCCGGGGACGCGTTTCGAGTGGGAAGTGGCGCGAGAGCCGCGTCCCGCCGTGGATACCAGCGAGGAACGCGCGTGGCGCACGCGCGTCACGTTGTCGTTGCCCGCGCTCGGCTTGGTGGACGCCGAACTCGTGCTGACCGGCGACAAGCTGGTCGCGCGTCTGAGGGCGAGCGATACGGGCGCATCGCGTTTTTCCGCCGATGCCGCCGCGTTCCAGCGTCAGCTCGAAGCGGCGGGCATCGCGCTGGCGTCGTTCAGCGTGCGTTCGATGGATGGCTCGGGCGCCGCCACGGGCGACATCGACCTGGACGCGCCGAAACCAGTGCGTTCGCCGCTCGAGCATTTATTCCGCGCGCCGCCGGGTGGAGAAGTGACATGAGCAATCCACTGTATTCGCGCAAGCAGGCCACCGCGCTCACTTACGATGCGGGCAGCCGCGAAACGACGCCGCGCGTCGTGGCGAAGGGCTACGGCGTGGTCGCGGAAATGATCGTGCAGCGCGCGAAGGAAGCGGGCGTGTATGTCCATGACTCGCCGGAAATGGTGTCGCTCTTGATGCAGGTCGATCTCGATTCGCATATTCCCCCCGCGCTTTATCAGGCGGTGGCGGAGCTGCTGGCCTGGGTTTATCGGCTGGAGAACGAGGAGCCGGTGAGGGAAGCGGGACGCCGCTAAAACTCGAAAGCCCGCCTCACGATCGCCGCATGATCGAAGCGCGCGGGCAACGTGCCATACACGCGGCCGGTTTCGCCGCGCGCATCGCCCAAACGGCTTTCGATGAACGCCTGTGCCACCTCGTCCGGCGCATGTCTCGCCAGCAATACGCCTTGTGCACATAAGGTCAATTGCTGCGCGATGCGCCGCGCCGATGCCTCGCGCGACGCCGGATCGCTCGTCAAACTAGTCAAGAGCGTCTGCAAAGCCGCACCGAGCGCCGGATGCGCGCTTGCGGTATCGCGCCAGTCGTCGATTAGTGCGTGCGCCGCGTCCTGCTCGCGCTCGAACGCACGCAGCACGTCGAGACACATGACGTTACCCGAACCCTCCCAGATCGAATTGACCGGCGCCTCGCGATAAAACCTCGCCATCGGCCCGGTTTCGACGTAGCCGTTGCCGCCCCACACTTCCATCGCCTCGCCGGTGAATTCGAGCGCGCGCTTGCAGACCCAGAACTTCGCCGCAGGCGTGACGATGCGCCGCCACGCGCGTTCGCGCAACGCCGCTCCCGCCGATGCGCTCTGCTCGAACGCCCCGGCCAGCCGCATGAACAACACCGTCGCGGCTTCCGATTCCAGCGCGAGGTCGGCGAGCACGTTGCGCATCAAGGGCTGATCGGCGAGATGCGCGCCAAACGCGCTGCGATGCCGCGCATGATGGATCGCTTCGACCAGCGCCGCGCGCATCAACGCCGCGCTGCCGACCACGCAATCGAGCCGCGTGTAGTTCGCCATTTCGATGATGGTCGGCACGCCGCGTCCTTCATCGCCGATCATCACGCCGTAGGCATCGAGAAACTCGACTTCGCTGCTCGCGTTCGAGCGATTGCCGAGCTTGTCCTTCAGACGCTGCACGTGCACGGCGTTCTTGCGGCCGTCGGGCACAAAGCGCGGCACGTAAAAGCAGGAGAGTCCGCCTTCGTCCGCCGTGCGCGCGAGCACGAGATGCGCGTCGCACTGCGGCGCCGAGAAAAACCACTTGTGTCCGATTAACCGATAGTCCCCGCCGCGCCCGGGTGTGCCGAGCGCATGCGCGCGCGTGCGATTGCCGCGCACGTCGGAGCCGCCCTGCTTTTCGGTCATGCCCATGCCGATCAACATCGATCGCTTGCCGGCTTCGAGGGCGATGTCGCGCGAATCGTGCTCGCGCGACAGGAGCGGTGCGGCGAGCCGTGCATAAAGCGCGGGTTCATTGCGCAAAACGGGGATGCTCGCGAAGGTCATCGTGACCGGACACAGCGATCCGGATTCGAGTTGTCCGTGCAGAAAGTAACCGGCGGCGCGCGCGGCCATCGACCCGGCGCGCGCCGAAGGTTCGAACGGCAGCGCGTGCAGACCTTCTTGCCGCAGACGTCGCAGCAGTTCATGCCAGGCCGGATGAAACTCGATTGCGTCGATACGCTCGCCACGCGCGCTGTGCGTGCTCAGCTCCGGCGTATGCCGGTTGGCGAGATCGGCGAGCGCGAGCACTTCCGGTTGTGTAAGCGCGCGGCCGTCGCGGTGGAGCGCCTCGGCATGCCAGTGCGCGCCTTCGCGCTCGAGCGCGGCAACGAGCGCGCGGTCCGCGGCGAAGGCGTCGTAGTCGACAAGCGGCGGCGACTGATTCGTGACTTCGTGTGTCTCGAACAAGGGTGCGTGGTTCATCGTGTGTCTCCCGTGCGAGCTTGCGTCGGCTAATCGCAACACGCGTGGTCAAAAATGATCCTCTATCTCTATTTAACGATGATAGGCCGCACGCCCGACTAGCGTGTAGCGCTGCCGCTCGCTTCAATCTGGCCGGGCGCTCGCGTTTGGTCTTAAACCATTCCTATATTTTTCTGATGCGAACTCTTAAAGACCAACCGGATGAGAGAAATCCGATTGTTTGGCTACCACGGCTGACGGACAGGAGGCCGAACCTATAATCGCCGAGACCCTTATGGCCTGAGGTTTACAGGCCTCTTCTGGAAGTCTTCTCAATGAGCATCAACCTCAATCAACTCGTTCAAGGCGCCTTGACCGAGAGCGTATTGCAACACCTGGCTGCACGCGTTGGCTGCACGCAGGAGTCCGCGAGGCGCGTCGTCGGACTATGCGCGCCAGCACTCATCGGCTCGATGATGAACAAGGCGGCGTCGCTGGATGGCGCACGCAGTCTGTTTGCATCCGTCATGTCGCCGGGCGTGAACACGCATATCGCCGAGGAACTGCCGCACTTCGTTCTCAACGACGAAGGCATGCAAACGCTCCTCGCCACCCATTCGACGGTGGATGGCGTCATTGCCTCGCACGACAATCTCAATGCGCTCGCCGAGCGTATTTCCGAATACACGGGCGTGGCGGCGAGCGCATCGCGCACGTTGTCGGGCGTCGTGGGCGCGACCATTCTCGGTATCCTCAAGCGCTATTTCACTCAGCACAACGGCCATATCGGCCAGTTGCCCACGCTGCTCGGGCATCAATTGCCGGTCGTGCGGGCCAACATGACGGATTCGTTCGCGAATGCGCTGGGGCTCGGCTCGGTCGGCGCGTTCCTCGCGGGCGTGGCCTCGCGGCTGAAGGCGGTGTCCTCGCATCTCGGTCATCCGGCTACCCAAGAAGCAGCGTCGTTCCCCATTCATGGCGAACAAGAACCGGCCGTGGAAACCGCGCAAACAAACGACAAGGGACCGCGCCGCAAATGGCTGTGGGTCGCCAACGCCGCTGCTCTCGCGTTGCTGGCCGCGCTCGTTGCGCGCGGCTGTTCGACCGAAAACAAGTCGAAAGACGTGACGGCCGAAACGCGCACGGACGCCTCGGCGGCATCCGACGCCGCATCTGCATTCAGCGCCAGCGCCAGTGACGATCAGGCATCGCAAGCCACGGCTTTGGCGCCCGATCAGGCATCGTTGCCGACCATTTTGCCGGGCAAGGACGCAAGCCTGTCCATGACGGTCGACGCCTCCGGCATTCCCACGCTGAAAGCCACGGTGAACAGCGAGCAGGAACGTCAACGCCTGATCGACATGCTGTCGGCCAAGCTCGGCGCGGACAAGTTCCACGCGAACGTGACCGTCGATCCCGACACGAAGCCCGCCGCGTGGCTCGACAAGCTCGAAGGCCTGCTGCCGTTGATGACGCTGCCGGGCGCCGATCTGCAGATTACCGGCGACACGATCACCCTGAGCGGCGGCGCAAGCGAGCCGAAGCTCGGCTGGGTCGACAAGCTGAAGGCGCTGTTCGGCGCCGGCTGGACGGTCGGCACGCAATCGGCTCCGGTTGCGGCTCCGGCATCGGAAGCGCAAGCCAATCAAGACGCGGATGCCTGCTCGGCTCCGGCTATCGTCAAGACGCTGAACCTGAAGCCGGTCAACTTCGGCACCGGTTCGAACACGCCGCCGCCGGTTGCCATGGCGGCGCTCGCTGCATCGGCGAAGGCGCTGAAGGCCTGCGACACGCAAGCAAAGCCAATTCAGCTTCAGATCGCAGGCTATTCGGACAACACGGGCGGCGCGGCGCTGAATCTTCAGTTGTCGAAGAAGCGTGCGGAAGCGGTGCGTTCGTACCTCGTTCAGCACGGCATTCCTTCTGATTCGCTGACAGCTCAAGGCTTTGGCGACGCCAATCCGGTCGCCGACAACTCGACCCCCGCTGGCCGCATGGCTAATCGACGTATCGAGTTCAAGCAAGCCGACTGAGCGTCACGCTCCATCTCGGCGCGATGCGTCGAAAAAGCGCCGGACCGCTTTGAAGCGGTTCGGCGCTTTTTTTACTGCGCGCCAGGCGCATCAGGCAAGGGAACTCCCGTTCAACGCATTACAGCGCCTCGCCACGCTTCAGCCGCGGAAAGCCATCGGCCATGAAATCCTGATCGACATTCGCGGGCAGTATTTCGCGCGCGACTTCGATCCACGCTCGCGCCGCATGCGACAGATATCCGTTGCGCCGCCAGCCGACGGCCATATCCCAGCGAATCTCGGGCGCGACGACCGGCCGGCAGGTGAACGCCTCGGCATCCAGGCGGCCGCAATAAGGCGCGGGCAACAGCGCGATGCCGATGCCAGCCTGTACCAACGCCGCCATGAAATCCCAATGCCCGCTGCGACCGACGATCGTCGGCGCGAACCCCGCCGCGCGGCACGCGTTCAGCACGACGTCGTTGAGCGCGAGACTTTCGCCGTAGAACACAAAGGGTTCGGCTGCCAGATCGGCGAGCGCTACCTCGTTCAGACCGTCCCAGCGCGAACCTTTTTGCGCCACGAGCCACAAGAGTTGCCGGCTGACGGGCAGCACATCGAACGTTTCGGCATCGACTGGCTGCAGCACGCCGCCAAGTTCGAGTTCGCCTTCGATCAACGCAGCCTCGATCGCCTTTGAGCCTTGCTCGAACAGCTTCAGCTCGATTTTCGGATACCGCTCCCTGAAAGCAGCAATGACGGGCGTGAAGAGCGCGCCGCCCATCGGCGGAATGCCGATCGTCAGCGTGCCGCGCCCGAACGTGCCTAGATCGTTCAGTTCCGCTTCGAGCCGCGCATGGGCCGCGAGCACATCGACGCCACGTTGATAGACGATTTGCCCGGCATCGGTCAGGACCATCTGACGGCCTTCCCGCAATAAAAGCGGCGAGCCGACCTCGTCTTCTAGTGACTTGACCATTTTGCTGATGGTCGGCTGAGTGACGAACATATGCTCGGCGGCAGCAGTAAAGCTCTTTTGCTTGACCACCTCAATGAAATACCTCAACGCGCGCAATTCCATGTGAGATTCCAGATTGGAATGATTTGGATAATGCTAAGTCATTTTTTTTATGTAAATGGTGCACTTATACTCCGTCTACAGGTTAACCCTAGTCATTCGCCCCGAGCCCGCCATGTCCACCGTTCTTTCCGCCCCATCCGCCTTCGCTAACGCCCGCATGGCGCTTGCCCGCGTGACGCGCATCGCGATTCAATCGGCGGCGCTCGCGGCGATCTGGTTCATCGCGGACCTGGCCGCGCGCAAGTTGGCGCTGCCGGTGCCAGGTGGCGTCGTTGGACTAGTCGCGTTGTTGGCGCTCCTGTTCTGCGGCGGCGTGGCGCCGCGCTGGGTCAAGGCGGGCGCCGACTGGCTGCTGTCGGACATGCTGCTGTTCTTCATCCCGGCGGCCGTGGCGGCGGTCCAATACGGCGGGCTTTTCATGGAAGAAGGCTGGCGTTTGGCGCTGGTTGTCGTCGCGGGAACGCTGATGGTGATGGTGGCGGTGGCGTTCGCCGTGGATCGGGCGGCGCGCCTGGAGCGTCACCTTGCGCTGCGCCGGGCGCTCCACGCGCGGCAAGCTGCGCGCGCCTGAGCCATGAGCCACTTCTACGCTTCGCTGCTCCAAGACGACGCTGCGCGCCTGATCGCCGCCGGATGCTTCGTGATGACCGTCGTCCTGTACTTCGTGTCGAAGCGTCTTTATGCGCGCTTCAAAAGTCCGTGGCTGACGCCGCTTCTGGCTGTCCCGGCGGTGCTTGCGGCGATCGTCGTGACGGCGCGCATTCCATACCCCGTCTATTTCGCCGATACGCGCTGGCTCATGTGGCTGCTCGGGCCAGCCACCGTGGCGTTCGCGGTGCCGATCTACGAGTACCGGTCGCTCCTGAAGCGGCACTGGATTTCGTTGAGCGTCGGAGTGACGGTTGGCATTCTGGTGGCGGTCGGCGGGTCGATTGCGCTTGCGAAGTTGCTGCATCTGTCGCCGGAACTGCAGCGCAGTCTCGCGACGCGTTCGATATCGACGCCATTTGCGCTCGCGGTATCCGACAAGATTCACGCGCCGCGCGATCTGACCGCGCTTTTCGTCATCGCGACGGGCGTGTGCGGCATGCTCTTCGGCGAGATCGTGCTGGCGCTGGTGCCGCTGCGCACGCGGCTTGCGCGCGGAGCGTTGTTCGGCGCGGCGGCGCATGGCGTCGGCACCGCGAAGGCGCGCGAACTCGGGAACGAAGAGGGCGTCGTCGCCAGCTTGACGATGATGATCGCGGGCGTGGTGATGGTGCTGCTCGCGCCGGTTTTGAGCATGTTGCCGATATAGGCCAGCGTCGCAGCGCGTGCCGTTGTTCAGTCACCCCCATCAATCAGACTGCGCTTAATCCCGCATTCGCATTCCGCCGACTTTTGCTACAATCTTCGCTCGCCCCCGAGGAGCGTTGCGACGGGTTTCACCCGCCAGGCTCGGAGGCTTCAATCGGACGGTTCGAAGGCACATAAACAAGCCCGCTGAGCCACCGCATCGAACGGCGCTCACGTCAAAATTTCTAGTCTTTTTTAGAAAGGAGGGCGTGATGAACGCCGCAGTTCTCGATTCCAAGAATTCCCAGGATTACGTTGTTGCCGACATGTCGCTCGCCGCATGGGGCCGCAAGGAACTCGACATCGCCGAAACGGAGATGCCCGGTCTCATCCAGACGCGCGAGGAATACAAGGCGCAACAGCCGCTGAAAGGTGCGCGCGTCGCAGGCTCGCTGCACATGACCATCCAGACCGGCGTGCTGATCGAAACGCTGACCGCGCTCGGCGCCGACGTGCGCTGGGCATCGTGCAACATCTTCTCCACGCAGGATCACGCTGCCGCCGCCATCGCCGCGGGTGGCACGCCGGTGTTCGCTTTCAAGGGCGAATCGCTCGACGAATACTGGGAGTTCTCGCACCGCATCTTCGAATGGCCGAACGGCGAATTCGCCAACATGATTCTGGACGACGGCGGCGACGCCACGCTCTTGCTCATCCTCGGTTCGAAGGCCGAAAAAGACCGCTCGGTCATCGGCAAGCCGACGAATGAAGAAGAAGTCGCGCTGTACAAGTCGATCGCTTCGCACCTCGATGCCGACCCGACGTGGTACTCCACGCGCCTCGCGCACATCCAGGGCGTGACGGAAGAGACGACCACAGGCGTGCATCGTCTGTATCAGATGGAGAAGGAAGGGCGTCTGCCGTTCCCGGCCATCAACGTGAACGATTCGGTCACGAAGTCGAAGTTCGACAATCTGTACGGCTGCCGCGAATCGCTCGTGGATGGCATCAAGCGCGCCACCGACGTGATGATCGCCGGCAAGATCGCGGTCGTGGCGGGCTACGGCGACGTGGGCAAGGGCTGCGCGCAGTCGCTGCGCGGTCTGGGCGCCACTGTCTGGGTCACGGAGATCGACCCGATCTGCGCGCTGCAAGCGGCAATGGAAGGCTACCGCGTCGTGACGATGGAATATGCCGCCGACAAGGCCGATATCTTCGTGACGGCAACGGGCAACTACCACGTCATCAACCACGACCACATGAAGGCGATGCGCAACAACGCCATCGTCTGCAACATCGGTCACTTCGACTCCGAAATCGACGTCGCTTCCACGCGCCAATACACGTGGGACAACATCAAGCCGCAGGTCGATCACATCATCTTCCCGGACGGCAAGCGCATCATTCTGCTGGCTGAAGGACGTCTCGTGAATCTCGGCTGCGCAACCGGCCATCCGTCGTTCGTGATGTCGAACTCGTTCACGAACCAGACGCTCGCGCAGATCGAACTGTTCACGCAAGGCGACAAGTACGAGAACAAGGTGTATGTGCTGCCGAAGCATCTCGACGAGAAGGTCGCGCGTCTGCATCTGGGACGTATCGGCGCGGAACTGACGGTGCTTTCGACGGAGCAGGCCGGTTATATCGGCGTCGACAAGAACGGTCCGTTCAAGCCGAACCACTACCGCTATTAATCCGCTACTGACAAGGCACGCGGCGGCGTGGCCGCGCACGGATCGGGAGGTTCGTGCGCGGTACAAAGACACATTGCATCAACCGGAGAACACTCGATGACCGTGCTGCTGACATGGCTGATCAACGCGCTCGCGCTTCTGATCATCACCTATCTCGTGCCGTCGATCCACATCCGCAGTTTCGGCACGGCGCTCATCGTGGCCGTGGTGCTCGGGCTCATCAACGCAGTGCTGCGCCCGGTGCTCATCATTCTCACGTTGCCCGTGACCATCCTGACGCTCGGCCTCTTCATCCTCGTGGTGAATGCGCTGTGTTTCTGGCTGTGCTCGTCGCTCTTGAAAGGCTTCGAGGTGACGGGTTTCTGGTCCGCGTTCTTCGGCTCGATTCTATATAGCATCGTGTCGTGGCTTCTGTCGGCGCTCATCTTCGGACAGCGCAACTTCGGCTGACGCCGCGCACACCACGCCTCGCCGCGCGTACACACACCACCATGAAACCGATCGAACTTTCATTCGAGTTTTTCCCGCCGAAGACGCAGGAAGGTGTGGACAAACTGCGCGCCTCGCGCGCGCAACTGAAAACGCTCGCGCCGAAGTTCGTCTCCGTGACGTTCGGCGCGGGCGGCTCCACGCAGCAAGGCACGCTCGACACCGTGCTCGAAATGGCCGCGGAAGGCTTCGAAGCGGCGCCGCATCTGTCTTGCATCGGCTCGTCGAAAGACAGCCTGCGCGCGATTCTTTCGCAGTATCGGGAGCACGGCATTCGCCATATCGTCGCGTTGCGCGGCGACTTGCCTTCGGGCATGGGTGAAGTCGGCGAGTTGCGCTATGCGTCCGAACTCGTGGCGTTCATTCGCCAGGAGCACGGCGACTGGTTCAACATTGAAGTGGCGGCGTATCCGGAGTTTCATCCGCAATCGCGTTCGCCGCGCGCCGATCTCGAAAACTTCGCGCGCAAGGTGAAGGCGGGCGCGAACTCCGCGATCACGCAGTACTTCTTCAACGCGGACGCCTACTTCGAATTCGTCGATGAAGCGAAAAAGCTCGGCGTCGATGTGCCTATCGTGCCGGGCATCATGCCGATCACCAACTTCACGCAGTTGATGCGCTTTTCCGAGATGTGCGGCGCGGAAGTGCCGAAGTGGATCGCGCGCCGGCTCGAAAGTTACGGCGACGACCGCGAGTCGATCCGCGAATTCGGCGTCGATGTGGTGACGGGTCTGTGCCAGCGTCTGATCGACGGCGGCGCGCCCGGCTTGCATTTCTACACGCTCAACGGCGCGTGGGCGTCGAAGACGGTTTGCGAGCGGCTCGGCGTCAAGAGCGTCTGAGTTTGTTTTACCCGCGCGGCGTTCGTCCGCGCGGTCCTTACTTTCCTCCTCGTTTAGCACTTTTTTCGGGCGTTTTAGTACCCGACGGCGCACTTTGCGCAGGCTGCCGGCACCTTGCGCGGATATTTCGCCATCCGAGCTATCACGCTTAGGCATAGGCGATAACCTAACCGCATCGAACCAACCGGCAGCCGTAAATCCAGTGGGGAAAACGACCACACACGTAATATTTGTTCATGCTAGGGTAGCGCCCGAATTTGCTTGCGCCGTTTCATCCGGCAGATTCGCGTGGCTGGCAGCACCGCCGATGCGATCAAGTAATATCGCGCTACGTCAGTTGAAAGCTGGCATCGACCTGGAGGAAACATGAAGAAGAATGGCCTGTTGCGAGTCGCCCGCGTGTCGGCGCTCATGGGCGCCGTCGCCACGGCAACGCTATTCGCGGCGAACGTCGCGAATGCCGCCATCCCCAACAAGACGCTGGTGTACTGCTCGGAAGGCAGTCCCGCCGGTTTCGATCCCGCGCAATACACCACCGGCACCGACTTCACCGCGAACACGTTCACGGTTTATAACCGCCTCGTCGAATTCGAGCGCGGCGGCACGAAGGTCGAGCCGGGTCTCGCCGAAAAGTGGGACGTGTCGGCGGACGGTTTGACCTACACCTTCCATTTGCGTCACGGCGTGAAGTTCCAGACGACGTCGTACTTCAAGCCGACGCGCGAATTTAACGCGGATGACGTCCTCGTCACGTTCAACCGCATGCTCGACCCGAACCAGCCGTTCCGCAAGGCATATCCGGTTGCGTTCCCGTACTTCACAGACATGGGCCTCGACAAGCTCATCGCGAAGGTGGAGAAGGTCGATCCCTACACCGTGAAGTTCACGCTCAAGGAAGTGAACGCGCCATTCATCCAGAACATGGCGATGGAATACGCGTCCATTCTCTCGGCCGAATACACGGACAAGCTGGTGAAGGACGGCAAGGCCGCCGACATCAATCAGTATCCGGTTGGCACGGGACCGTTCATCTTCCGTAGCTATACAAAGGATGCGACCATTCGCTTCGACGGCAATCCGGATTACTGGAAGCCGAACGCGGTGCAGGTGTCGAAGCTGATCTTCTCGATCACGCCCGATGCCGCCGTGCGCGTGCAAAAGCTGAAAAGCAACGAATGCCAGGTGATGAGCTATCCGCGTCCGGGCGACATCGAGTCGCTCAAGTCCGCATCGAATCTGGATACGCCGTCGCAGGCCGGTTTCAACGAAGGTTACGTGGCCTATAACGTGACCAAGAAGGGGCTGGACAACACCGACGTGCGCCGCGCGCTCGACATGGCGATCAACAAGAAGGCGATCATCGATTCCGTGTATCAGGGCGCGGGCCAGGCGGCCACCGCTCCGATGGCGCCGACTCAATGGTCCTACGACAAGAACCTCAAGACGAGTCCGTACGATACGGCCAAGGCCAAGGATCTGCTCGCGAAGGCCGGCTTTCCGAACGGCATGGATATCGACCTTTGGGCCATGCCCGTGCAACGCGCGTACAACCCGAACGCACGTCTGATGGCCGAGATGATCCAGGCCGACTGGGCGAAGATCGGCGTGAAGGCAAAGATCGTGTCGTACGAATGGGGCGAGTATCTCAAGCGCGCGCACGCGGGCGAGCATCAGGCGCTCTTGATCGGCTGGACCGGCGACAACGGCGACCCCGACAACTGGCTCGGCACGCTGCTCGGTTGCGACGCGGTGAAGGGCAGCAACTTCTCGAAGTGGTGCTATAAGCCGTTCGACGATCTGGTCGTGAAGGGCCGTTCGACGAGCGACGTGGCGGCGCGCACGAAGGCTTACATGGACGCGCAGCAGATCTTCGCGCAACAGCTGCCGTTCTCGCCGATCGCGCATTCGACGGTGTATCAGCCGGCCAGCAAGAAGGTGACGGGCCTGAAGATCGAACCGCTCGGCTATGTGCGTTTCGACGGCGTGGGCATGCAGTAAAGCGAGAGCATCCGCAAAACGCAGCTTGCAAGCGGAACGCTTTTTGCACTAAACCATAATTAGTCGAACAGGACCGGCGGCGCGGGTCGAAAACGATCCGCGCCGCCGGTCACTCTTCCAAATCCCCAAGTACGAACCAAAGGGCGATCATGTTCCGATTCGTTTTGCGACGCATAGGAATGGTGATACCGACGTTCATCGGCATTACGATTCTCGCGTTCGCGCTCATCCACCTGATCCCGGGCGACCCCATCGAAGTAATGATGGGCGAACGCGGCGTGGACCCGGCGATGCACGCCGAAGCCATGAAGCGCTTAGGTCTCGACGAGCCTTTACCGCTTCAATATCTCCACTATGTCGGCCATGCGCTCAAGGGCGATCTCGGCATGTCGATCATCACCAATACGAGTGTGATGAGCGAATTCATGGCGCGCTTTCCGGCGACCGTCGAACTCTCCATCTGCGCGATGATCTTCGCGCTCATCGTCGGTCTGCCGGCGGGCGTGGCGGCGGCGCTCAAGCGCGGCACGGTGGTCGATCATGGCGTGATGGGCACCGCGCTCACGGGCTATTCGATGCCGATCTTCTGGTGGGGCTTGATCCTCATCATGTTCTTCTCGGCGAGGCTCGGCTGGACGCCGGTGTCGGGGCGGATCGCGGTGGAATACGACATTCCGCACGTCACGGGCTTCATGCTGATCGACTCGATCTTCTCCACCGATGAAGGCGCGTTCAAGTCCGCGGTGAGCCATCTGATATTGCCGACCATCGTGCTCGGCACGATTCCGCTCGCGGTGATTGCGCGCATGACGCGTTCGTCGATGCTCGAAGTGCTGCGCGAGGACTACATTCGCACGGCACGAGCGAAGGGGCTTTCGCCGTTGCGCGTGGTGATCGTGCATGCGTTGCGCAACGCGCTGATTCCCGTGGTGACCGTGATCGGCTTGCAGGTTGGCACGTTGCTCGCGGGCGCGGTGTTGACGGAGACGTTGTTCTCGTGGCCGGGCGTCGGCAAGTGGCTGATCGATGCCATTTCGCGTCGCGATTATCCCGTCGTGCAGGGCGGCATTCTGATGATCGCGTCGCTCGTGATCTTCGTGAATCTGATCGTCGATCTGCTGTACGGCGTGTTGAATCCGCGCATTCGCCATACAAGGTGAACATGTACCACCCCCACGCTCACATTCGTTCGCTGCCCCCCGAGGGGGCGCATGCCTCTCTTGAGGCGGCTCGGCGAGAGGCATAGAAATGTACCACCCCCACGCTCACATTCGTTCGCTGCCCCCCCAAGGGGGCGCATGCCTCTCTTGAGGCGGCTCGGCGAGAGGCATAGACATGTACCACCCCCACGCTCACATTCGTTCGCTGCCCCCCGAGGGGGCGCATGCCTCTCTTGAGGCGGCTCGGCGA